>JAUIHQ010000250.1 GCA_030432155.1 bacterium
CCGTCAGCATCGACTCGTTTCCAGAGATGGTGCAGGGCCAGGAACATCGGTCGTTCCGGCAGCCCCGCAAACGCCGCGTTCCAGGGCTCGGGGCTTTGCAGATAGATGGGGCCGAAGTTCAGCAGGAGAGGCCGGCCGTCCACCCGGACATACCAGGGTTCCGAAAACCAATTCGTCTGCATCCATTGCATCGTGTCGGCAAGATGGTTGGTTGTCCGGTCCGGGGGCAGTTGATTCCATTCCACCATGAGTTGGATCGAACGGTCCTCGTAGCAAACCGAAAAGCCCATGCCGAAATGGCCGGCAGCATCAAACATGGCCTTTGTGGCTTCGTGGATCGGGGGATAGTCCGCCACCGGGGCGATGCCGTACCAATCCACGATCACACCGTCGACCCCCGCCAGCTTCATCTGCAGGAGATGACACTCCAGTGCATCGGGATCGGCGGAATCATACAGGCCGATCAGCGGGTGATAATGCGACCAGATATCCGGGAGCCCATCCTCGCCGATCACATCCGGATTGTGCTCTTTTTTATGTCCGGTCCAGTGCGATCCCCACTGACCCCGCCCCGCCGGTGTTTCATACCACGGCATGTAGTGCATCAGGAGCGTTTTGCGCTCCACATCCCTTCCGGGGAACGGAGCGGGCTGGTAGGCCTCCATCGCGCGGGGGGCCGGGCGTTGGACACTGCACCCGAGGAGGCCCGCGCAGCAAAGTACCGGTAGAATGGCCGAGAGCTTCATGAAAGGAATCCCCATGCGTCAGGGCAGTTTGGCCAGATGATCGTCGATTTCAGCCGCAAGCCCGGGGTTCAATTCCTTGGCCTGGTAGTATGCCTGCTTCGCTTTTTCCGGGATGCGAAGGCTGTACTGATAGGTCTGCCCGAGGTTCAGGCTCGCGACCGCCTTGACCATGTTGTCGGCATTGCCCATATCAAGCACCGAACGAAACGACTGAACCGCCTCCTCGAACTTACCGGAAAACCGGTAGCAATCGCCCAGCGAAAGGGCAATCGACGGCATGGCCCACTCGACACCTTCCAGCGCTTTCGCTTTCTCCAGTGCGGCGGCAGCCGCGGCATAGTCGCTGTCCGCTTTCATCAGGGCATCCGCCAGCACCTGCAGGGCGGTTACCCGGGCCACCGGCTTGGTAACGTCGAAATCCAGCGCCTGCCGGGCGGCGGCTTTGGCCGCCCCGTAGTCCTTGATGTCATACACGTACACAACGCCCTGTTTCCCGAGAGCAAGGCTCTTTTCCGTGTCGTTGGCCGCCTGTTCAAGTGCGGTTTTGTATTCCGCCAGGGCGCCGTTGGCGTTGCCGGCAGCCCTCAGGCTGTCCCCGGCTTCCAGCGAGGCCTGGTAGCTGTCGCCGGCAAAAAGGTTCATGCTTGCGATAAGAAGAATCGTCAACCCGCTCCAAATGTTTCTCATGTGCCCGGTCCTTTTCTGACGGATGCTGTTGTTGTGAGTCAGGCGATGCTTCGCCCGGCCCGCTTTGTTTGCCGAAACCCTACCCGGTGGGTTCTGCCGCGGACAGTGACCACGGTCTTTACGTAAAGACCATGGTCAGGAAGCGGCTTGTTTCCCTGGAGGTTTCCGGCGCGGCGTACTTTTGCCCATGACCCATGTTCCCTCGATTTCGGTACGGATGGGATGCGGGGGAATGCCTCGTTCCCCGCGTTGGATCGCGGCCACCAGCATATCAACCGCGGCAGCGCCGACCTGGCGGGAATTCTGGTCGATCCCGCTGATCCCCGCCTCATCCCCGGTCAGGCCGTCGAGATCCAGCGAGGCATACGCGACATCGCCGGGTATGCTCAAACCCTGTTCCCGAATCATCGACAGGCCGAATCGGTCCACGCTGATCACGGCATCCGGTTGGTGCTTGTCATACCAGCGGGCGAATGCTTTGAGGTCGGCTTTCGCGAGCAGCAGGGGCGGCGGCATGTTCCGTTCGCCGTGTGACAACCGATGCCGTAGATAGGCGGCCGTCCATTTCCCGTTGACCCGCCGGTCCAGCGCTTTCTCAAGAACCAGCCCGATCTTCAGGTATTGGAGGCTTTGCAGCTCATCAAGGAGTCTCAACATCGATGTATACTGATCATGGATCGAGCGGTCGAGGTCCGGCCAGGTCACGGTTTCGCTGATCTCGACCACGGAGAAAAGGCTGTAATCCAGATCGATGGAGGAGGGGGAGTCGCCGGACAGCCGACCCTGAAGAGGCGCGATGATCACGCCTTCAATGCCGCGGTTCCAGATAATGCTGCTCAACCGGTTGGAAGACAGCCCCGGCTTGTTGACCCAGAATTCCTCTACGCGGTACCCGTATCGCCGGGCGCGGTCGATCGCACCTTCGACATACTTTCTTTCGGTCACCGATTTTTTCCACTCGGCCGGTGATTCACCGCTGGTCAGCAGCGCCAGGCAGGCCCTGGTTTCGGCCGGTGTCCGGCTTCGGATACGGGACAGCAATTTTGCCACCTCGGGATCCGGCTCATAGCCCAGCTCCTTGGCCGCCGCAAGAACCCTGGTTCGCGTATCCTCGGATACCCCGGGCTTTCCCCGCAAGGCCAGGGAGACCGCCATGCGGGTGACGCCGGTCCGCTCTGCGATATCCCGTAATGTGACTGAGCTTTTTCGGTTCATCGTCCGGTCCTTCCATGCTTGCCGCCGGTTGCCCTTACAATATAGATCACAGTATATTTACGTAAAGACATTCCGCGTGGCGGCGCCTTTGCAACATGGAAAGGTCATCGTTAGGGTGTCGGCATGAACGAAGAGCTTCCTTGCATCGCCCGGGCTCGGGCGTTCGGTAATCGGCCGGCCCTGGTTGACGGTTCGTCGCGGACGCGGTATGCGGATCTGGTAGCGGCTTCGGGTCGGATCGCAGCCTGCCTGCTCGGGCCGCGGGAAGATCTCGATGGCGCCCGCGTCGCCTTTCTCGCCCCTGCCGGCCCATCGTATGTAGCCACGCTCTGGGGTATCTGGCGTGCCGGGGGTATCGCCCTGCCCCTCAGCCTGACCGCTTCCGAGCCGGAGCTGCGCTATGTCCTTGAGGATGCCGGTGTCTCCACGGTTGTTTGCGTTCCGGACTACCGGGAGACGATGGCGGATCTTTGCCGTTCGCTGGAGCTGCCGCTGCTGGAGCCGGATGATGGGACCCGCGACCCGGGGCGTGCATGTCCGGAGGTGGATGCATCGCGCGATGCCATGATACTCTACACGAGCGGTACCACCAGCAAACCCAAGGGAGTCGTCACGACCCACGCCACGATCCGGGCCCAGGTGGAGTCGCTGGTGGAAGCCTGGCAGTGGAAGGAATCGGATTGCATACCGCTCTTCCTGCCTCTGCATCACATTCACGGGATCATCAATATTCTTTCCTGCGCTCTCTGGTCGGGTGCGGTGGTGGAAACCTTTCCCCGGTTTGACAGGCCCACGATCTTTGAGCGGGTGGGGGAGCGCGCCTATACCGTGTTCATGGCGGTGCCGACCATCTATGTGAAAATGATCGAAGGTCTCAAGGCGCTGCCGGATGAGGAACGGCGCCGGATCCTCGACGGTTTTGCGTCCATGCGGTTGATGGTATCCGGCTCCGCGGCCTTGCCCGCCACCGTACATGAAGCGTGGGCCGACCTGACCGGCCAGGTTCTTCTGGAGCGGTATGGAATGACAGAAATCGGAATGGCCCTTTCCAATCCCTACACGGGTGAGCGCAGACCAGGCGCGGTCGGCCGGCCTCTGCCCGGGGTGGACATTCGCCTGGTGGATGAACAGGGCAACCTGGTGGCGGGTGAGGGAACCCCCGGCGAAATCCAGGTCCGTGGACCCACGGTGTTCCGTGCCTACTGGAACCGGCCGGATATTTCCGCCGACGCCTTCACCGATGGCTGGTTCCGGACCGGAGACATGGCGGTCCGCGAGGACGGCTACTACCGGATTCTCGGGCGAAGCTCGGTGGATATCATCAAGAGCGGAGGATACAAACTCTCCGCGCTGGAGATCGAAACCAAGCTTCTCGAGCATCCGGGCATCCGGGCCTGCGCGGTGGTCGGGCTTCCCGACAATACCTGGGGCGAGAGTGTCGCCGTGGCGTTCGAGCCGGGCGATGATGCACCGGCCACGCTCGATGATCTTCGCGACTGGTGCCGGGAGCGGATGTCCGCGTACAAGATTCCCCGCCGGTTGCTTCAGGTCGATCAACTGCCCCGGAATGCCATGGGCAAAGTGACCAAGCCCGCCGTGGTCCGGCTCTTCTCCTGACCGGATCTTTACGTAAATCCCCTCCTGCTATTGGTGGCGAACCATGGTCCTGCTTGAATGCTGCCATGATCAGAACCGGTATCTGTTATCGAGACGGCGGGGATGTGACATCGGACATGACGTCCGATTGCCTGCTTGACCTTTATGTGCCCGACGGGGTGACGGACGCTCCGGTGGTCGTTTTTTTTCATGGCGGAGGGATGACGGAAGGCGCCCGATATATTCCGGCCGAACTTCAGGATCAGGGTTGGATCATCGCCTCGGCTGACTATCGCCTTCACCCCCGGGTGCATGCCCCGGCCTACATCGACGATGCGGCGGCAGCCGTGGCCTGGGTGTTTCACCATATCGCGGACTATGGTGGTTCGCCGGATAAGGTTTTCGTGGCCGGCGCCTCGGCCGGCGGCTACCTCGCCCTGCTGGTCACGCTTGACCGCTCGTGGCTGAATTCCCATCACGCGGATGCCGACCGGATCGCGGGCCTGATCTCGCTGAGCGGACAGGCGGTCACCCACTTCACGGTTCGGCGCGAACGCGGCATACCTGAGCGTTGCGCCCTCGTCGATGAATGGGCCCCGATGTATCACGTGCGGGGTGATGCGCCCCCGATCCTCCTCGT
Organism: bacterium; assembly: GCA_030432155.1. Lineage (GTDB taxonomy): Bacteria > Verrucomicrobiota > Kiritimatiellia > CAIVKH01 > CAIVKH01 > JAUIHQ01. Next base: position 4,885 of record JAUIHQ010000250.1, read on the forward strand.
GACCGGCGATCGTGAGCTCGAGCTCTTCGGACGCTATGAGGAGAATGCCTTTTTCCGCCGGATGCTCCTGGTGGCCGGACATCCACACGTGGAACTTCACGAGTTGAAAGGCGCGGATCACGGCGGTGTCGAGGCGCCGGGCCATGCCTATCTCATTGATTTCATCAACCGCATTCTTGCCGAACCAACCACCACACGGGAACCCGAATCATGACTACATCCACCACGCATCAACCCTGGTATGCCGCCGGCGATCCCTGGATACTGAACCAGTCGACATGGGAGCCGGAACGGAACATCTATTTTGAAACCATCCTCACCCAGTCCAACGGCTATCTCGGTGTGCGGGGTTACACCGAGGAGACCAACGAAGGGATGAAATCGTTCCGGGAGGGTTATCTCGGCGGGGTGTTTGCGCATGTGGATGACAAGGCGATGGTCCAGCTCCGGGTTGATTATGACTGGCCGATGCTTTGCATGATAACGCTTCCAGAATTGTTTGCCTGCGAGATCACGCTCGACGGGGAAACGTTCCGGTTGTCGGACGGGTCCAT
>JAUIHQ010000251.1 GCA_030432155.1 bacterium
TACCCGCGAGGCCGTGAACCTGATCCTGGACCACCTGGTCCGGGGATGTCGGCATTACCTGGATGTGATCGACACCATTCCCGAAGCCGGCCAACACGAGCTCTCGTACGAGAATCTCTGCCGGGAACCTGAGTCCGAGCTGGAACGCCTGTTTGATTTTCTCGGTGTGGGCGACGGTGTGGACGTTACCTTTGACATCAATCCCCGGGTGTCCCGGCCATCGCCCATGGTCCGGGAGTGTTACGAGGAACGCCTGGATGAATTTATCCCGTATCTGAAGCGGGTCGGCTACGGGTATTATCCCGACACCGCCGATTGATCGCCCCGCCTTTTGCCGGTAACCCGCCACGGCAGGGTTTCGCCGGCCCGGAAGGGAACAACCTCCCCGTCATACATTCCCGGGATATCCTCGGCCATATGCTCCACCGTGACGACGATATCCGGCGGGGTGATACCGTAGATACGCCGGGCGTGGTCGGACAGAAAACCCTGAAGTCGTTCGGGGCAGCCCGCATCCATGAACAATTCGACCAGCATTGCGATGGCATGCGGGGCGGTGAACACGCCGGCCGCGCAGCCTGCGCATTCTTTGCTCGAAACAGGGTGGGGGGCGGAGTCGCTGCCAAACATGATGTCCGGGTGACCGCCAAGGACCGCCCGGCGTAACGCTTCCCGGTCTTCCGGCCGTTTGGCTACCGGCTTGCAGAACAGATGGGGCTTCAACTTGCCTCCGGCCATGTCATCAAGGGTGATCAATAGATGGTGCAGGGTTACGGTGGCGTGAAGATTCGGATATTCGTCAAGGAGATGTACCGCGTCCGCCGTGGTGATGTGCTCCATGACGATGGTCAACTCGGGGAACGTTTCCGCAAGCCAGCGGTATTCACGGAGAAATTCCCGCTCACGGTCCATGACAAAGCCATGTGATTCGCCGTGAACCATCAGGGGAAGGCCCAGCTCCTCCATGGTCCGGAACGTTTCCGTACAGGTTCGGATATCGAATACCCCGTCCTCGCTGTTTGTGGTGACGCCGGCGGGATAGAGTTTGATCCCCAGAACATGATCGCGGGCTTCGAGAAGTACCTCCGGCCGGAAGGGCCGGAAGAACATGGTCATGTAGGGCTCAAATTGTTCGTCGCCGCAGGCATCGAGGATCGCCGTCCGGTAGGATTTGACAGATTCCGGCGTATCAACCGGCGGAACGAGGTTGGGCATAACCACCGCGCCGGCAAAGGTGCGGGCGCTCAAAGGAGCGACATGGCGGAGCATGTCACCCTGCCGGAGGTGCAGGTGCATATCCAAGGGAGAGCGCAGGATCATGGCGTCACTCATGTGCCGATCCCGGTATGAAAATGCCGGCTTTGGGACATGAACGCAGCCGGGTTTTCCAGCACCACCTTGCGGATACGTCCGGCATCCCATCCGCGGCGTTTCATTTCCAGCACGGCCCGCGGAACCGCCATCGGGTTGCTGACTCCCCAGTCGCAGGCGCTGTTCATCCAGATGCGGTCGATGCCATATCGGTCCAGCATATCGACGGCCCGGGGTATGCTGCATTTGGAGTCGGGATAAAGGGTCATGCCGGCCCAGAATCCGCGGTCGAGAACCATGCCGATCGTGTGTTCTTCGACGTGATCGATGATAACCCGCTCCGGTCGGATGGAACCATGAGCCTCAAGGGCGTCAAGGGTGAGGGCCGTTCCCTTGTACTTGTCCTCCAGGTGGGGGGTATGGACCAGGATCAGTTGCTCATGGGCGGCGGCGAGGGCGATGTGTTCCTCGAGGATGGTCAGTTCATTTCGACTGTTTTTGTTCAGCCCGATTTCGCCTATGCCGAGGACGGTGGGAGAGGTCAGCCGCTCCGGAATCAGGGCGATGACCTCCCGGGCGAGCGCCAGGTCTTCCGCCTCCTTGGGGTTGATGCAAAGCCAGCAGTAATGGTCGATGCCGTACGATGCGGCCCGCCGGGGCTCGTGAAGCATGAGCTGGTCGAAATAGTCCCTGAACCCGTCCGCGGAACTGCGGTCAAAACCCGCCCAGAATGCCGGTTCACATACCGCGATACAGCCGGCGAAGGCGAGTTTTTCATAGTCGTCGGTGGTACGGCTTACCATGTGAGCATGCGGTTCGATGTATTTCATGCTCCCGTGCCTCCGGGCCAGGCGCCGGCCGCCCCTTTACCCGGCGCCTTGTCCACCGGCTCCCGGGTCGGGTCGCTGAAGCATTGAAGAATCGCCTCCGCACGCGAACCGCCTTCTTCGTGCAGCAGGGCCAGGGCCTTCTTCAATGCCTGCATCCGAAAGTCTCCGGTTCCGCCGGCTCGTTCCACGCGATCCAGAAAAGCGGCTACATCCAGCAGCTTATGGCGTGTTTCGAGGAAATAGAGGTCCAAAACCTCTTCAGCACTGTTCATGTTCGTTTCTCCATGGAAGAGGGAGCAGGTGTGTGTATACTACTATGGAAACCTGATTGATATCTGACATTCTACCTTGAGATTTCTGCTGTACAATATTCGATATGCCACCGGGGCCAAGTTGCCGAAACTGCCCTGGAGCGGCTACTTCAAGCGTACCGGGACTCACCTCGGCGAAATCACCCGCTTTATCCGGTCGGTGGAGCCCGACATCATCGGGCTGGTCGAGGTGGATGGCGGATCCTACCGAACCCGAAAGTCGAACCAGGCTCAACAGATCGCGCAGGAGCTGGGGCACTACCACACCTACCAGTCCAAATACGCGCAGAATGCCCGTTTTGCCAACCGGTTTCCGGTCGTGAACAAGCAGGGGAATGCATTTATCACCAGGGATACGATCCACCATGAGCGGTTTCATTATTTCAGCAAGGGGATGAAGCGGCTGGTCATTGAACTGGAGCTGGACAGCGTGGTTGTTTTCCTCGTGCATCTGTCCCTCGGATACCGGGTGCGGCATCACCAGCTCCGCGACCTGTATGACCTGGTGAAGGGGACGGCCAAGCCGCATATCGTCGCGGGGGATTTTAACGCCCTCTGGGGGGAGAAGGAGATCGACCTGTTCATGGCCGCCACCGGGCTCAGCAATGTGAACCGGGATCGTCATCCGACCTTTCCGAGCTGGTCTCCCAAGCGTCACCTTGATTTTATCCTGTGCAGCGAAGGTGTCCAGGTGGATGGGTTTCATATTCCGGCGGTAACCCTGTCCGATCATCTGCCCCTGGTGGTGGATTTTCATGTGAACGGCGCGAAGCAACCGCAATAGCCTGCGGTTTCTTTGCCGTTGATGTTCCGGGTCGTATTCCTGTACCATCCCGCTTTTCCCGCTGTTCCAAACCGGCTGCAGGGGAACTGTTGTGATACCGTAATGCAGATCAAGGAGCGTACAGAAAATATTCGTGTGGTGGGGGTTACACCGCTTGTCACCCCGGACGAGTTGTCCCGTGAGATGCCGGCGTCGCCGGAATCCCTGGAGCATACTGCCCGCAACCGCGATACGATCTCCTCGATTCTGGCCGGCCGGGATGACCGGATGTTGGCGATCGTCGGGCCTTGTTCCATCCATGATCCCGAGGGGGCGATGGACTACGCCGGCCGCCTCCGCGAGCTTGCCGACCGGGTATCCGACCGGCTGTTTGTCGTCATGCGTGTCTATTTCGAGAAACCGCGGACGACCATCGGTTGGAAGGGGCTGATCAATGATCCCGACCTTGATGATTCCTGTGATCTTGTCAAAGGACTCCATCTCGCCCGCGACCTGATGAGAAGCATCTCCGGTCTGGGTCTGCCGGTAGCCACGGAATTTCTGGATCCGATCGTTCCCCAGTACCTGGCGGACCTTGTTTCATGGGCGGCGATCGGCGCTCGGACCACCGAATCGCAAACCCACCGGGAAATGGCCAGCGGGCTATCCATGCCGGTCGGATTCAAGAACGGCACGGACGGCCGTATCCAGACTGCGGTTGATGCCATGATCGCGGCCTCACGCCCCCACAGTTTTCTCGGTATTGACCGTAGCGGGAAAACCAGCGTGATCAAGACGGCGGGGAATCCGGACTGCCACCTCGTTCTGCGGGGGGGGATTCAGGGACCGAATTATGACCGGGAGCAGGTCAGGCTGGCCGGTGAGGCGCTCCGGAACGCCGGTGTCCAGCCTGCGATGCTGGTGGATTGCAGCCATGCGAATTCCAATAAGGACCCGGGACGGCAAGTCGAGGTATGGAAGGATATCGTTCAACAACGGTCGGAGGGAACAAACGGTTTGATCGGCGGAATGATAGAGAGTTATCTGGAGGAAGGGAACCAACCGCTTCGAGGTACTCGTGATGACCTGGTGTACGGCCGGTCCATCACCGATGCCTGCCTGTCCTGGTCGGACACGGAAGATCTGTTGCAGTCCGTCGCGAGGAAAGGATGATGAGAGAGCACATGATGGTCACCATCGGGAATCGAAATGATCCGTGTCCCTGCGGGAGCGGCCGAAAATACAAAAAATGCTGCATGGGCCGGGAGGGCCGAACCCAGGCGGAGCTCGCCGACTTTTACTTTCGCCGACACGGGATCCGCCTGAAAACGGCGGAGGAAATCCAGGGTATCCGCACCGCCGGCGAGCTGGTGCTGGAACTCCTGGAGCTTGCGGAAAACCTCGTTGTACCGGGCGCGGTAACCGGAGAGATCGATGACCGTATCGCCGAAGAAACGCTGAAGCGGGGCGCCATTTCGGCCCCGTTGAATTATCGTGGATTTCCCCGCAATACCTGCATTTCCGTGAATGAAGTGATCTGTCACGGCATTCCCGGGGAGAGGGTTCTGCAGGAAGGCGATATCGTGAACGTGGATGTCACGCCGATCCTCGGCGGTTATTATGCGGACGCCAATCGCACCTTCGCCGTGGGCCGCGTCTCCAAGGAAGCGGCGGATCTGATTGCCGTGACCCGGGAGAGCCTGAGGCGGGGCATGCAGGTTTGCGGTCCAGGCGTCCATCTCGGCGATATCGGCTTTGCCATTCAGGACTATGCAGAACGGGAAGGATATTCCGTGGTTCGCGATTTTGTCGGGCATGGCGTCGGAATCGAATTTCACGAATCCCCGCAGGTACCGCACTTCGGACGGAAGGGGACCGGCGTGAAGCTGGCGCCCGGCATGGTGTTTACGATCGAACCCATGATCAACATCGGCCGGAAAGATTCGATGATTCTCGACGATGGCTGGACCGCGGTCACCGTGGATGGATCCCTTTCCGCCCAGTTCGAACAAACGATCCTTGTGACCGAGGATGGGTTTGAAAGTCTGACGCCGTACGACCCGGAGTACTTCTCCGCCTGATCAGCCGGGGGGTCAGCGAAGACCCTTGGATCCGGTATATTTTCCAAGCCGCTTGCCGTCCGGGTCCTTGAAATCAACCCACACCAGGCTTGTGTCATTGTGCGATGCCACATACTCCGCGAGATACCTTGCCATACCTT
>JAUIHQ010000009.1 GCA_030432155.1 bacterium
GCTCGAGTCCGGCCGGGATGACCTGCCATACGATAAAATCATCGGCATTATGGATGAATACCTCGAGCTTGCGCCCGGCCATCGCGAATACGATGCCATTGCCGCATTGCGGGCGCGGTTCGATGAATTCCGGGAGCAGACGAATCGCGGAATGAAGCTCGTGGAAGGGGAATGGCTTCCGCCCGTCCAGGCGGCCATCCGGACCTTCGACCGGACCGACAACCAGATCCGGGAGATGCAGGAGCAATTCCGGGGTATTGAACGGCCCGACTTCCAGGCCAACAAGCGGGCGAAAACCTACTATGACAATCTGCGGCGGATCCGGTCAGCCACCGTTCAGGCGCTTCCCGGACTGATGGTGGACCGAATCCCCGGTCTGCTCGAAAACCGGATGTTCGATGAAGCGGTGGAGGAAACCCATGCGTTTCAGACATTCCTCCTGTCACGGGTTCTCGGCCTCTCCGGCAACAAGGAACAAACCCTCAATGCAGAAGATGCGGCAAACTTCGAGGAAATGGATCTGCAATTCATCGCCCGTCTGCAAAAACGAATCATGGATGCATACCTGGCGGACGGCGGCGGCATGGTCCTGCCGGATGCCGACCCCGGCATCGAGGGGATGACGGTCATTCCCGGCGGCTATTTTCTGCGCGGTCATGCCGACGCACAGCCCGGTGACGATGCCTTTCCCATGGTCATCACCTATGTCGATCCCTTTCTGATGGATCTGCATGAAGTCAGCAATGCCGAGTACCGGGAATTCATGCAATACATGACAGAGACCAGTGACTCCACCGTGGAGCATCCTGATGCGCCGCCGTTGAAGGATCATACGCCCGAAGGGTGGAATTTCGATGAACTCAAGGGTGATGATCAGCCGGTGGTCGGTATCGACTGGTATGACGCCTACGCCTACGCCGCGTGGGCCGGCAAACGACTGCCGACCGAAGCGGAATGGGAACGCGCCGCGAGAGGCAACGACCTGCGGAGCTACCCGTGGGGCGATACGCCTGAGCCGGGCGGACTGATCGTGAACAATGCCGCAGGCCGTAATTTTACCGCAGGCAAAATGAACCGGCTGAAACCCGCCGACTCGGCTCCGGTCAACCTTCCCTCCCTGACCTGGCCGGTGGCTTCTCTCGTACCCCCGGCGGCCGTCATGATGATGGTGACCCCCGAAACGCAGGCGGTATCGCCACGCGGCGTACTTCATATGGCCGGCAACGCGGCTGAATGGGTTCACGACTGGTTCGCACCGGGCTACCTCGATCGCTCCGTGAAGAATCCGGACGGGCCGGATGCCGGCGCCTCGCATGTATTCCGCGGCGGGCATTATCTTAGTGCGGACAACGAACTGACCACGTTTTATCGCGGCCATGCTACCGGAGCCAACGACCCGATTCTTGAGGGAGTCGATTCAAGCAAACGGCCCCTGATCGGTTTCCGCTGCGCCAAGTCCATCGAGTAAACCTCGCCCCGAAACTTCGGTCTATTTTTCACCCTCGGTCTTGATGACACCGGCGCCATTGCACATTGAACAAGCGGCGAATCCTTTCCCGCCACACGCAGAACATACAGATGTCGTTGTTTTAGGGATTGTTCCCTTCCCCTTGCAACCCGGACATGGCACATTTTTTCTCGAAAGGCGCATGTAGATCTGCCCGTCCCCCCCGCACGCCTTGCAGGCTTCCTGGCGGGTAACCCGTTCGTACCCAGAGCCCTCGCAAGTCTCACAGGTCAGTTGCTTCTGCCCCTTGCATTTCGGGCATGTGATTTCACGAACTCCCTGCGACCACTCTTTCGCGTCAGTAACCCGCGATTTTACCTCCTTGAACACCTGAGGGTTGCTGAACAGCCACCATGCGGTACTTCCCAGGATCACCGCGAGAACAAGGAGCCAGATTGATCGAACGAGGCGTTCCACCATCGAAAAGATTCGGGTACCAAGGCCAGGGCCCCGGTACCGTGGCGGCGGCGGAGCGGATTCATGTGTTCGAGGCGGGAATTCCTGAGGTTGCTCCAACTCCGACTTCAACCTGAATTTCTTTTCGCCGCTCATGACTCGAAAAGTGTCTGCTGGTCTTTTCCCGGTTTCAAGCCGAATCGTGAATAACACCGTTCGGTGGCGACCCTGCCCTGGGGCGTTCGCTTGAGGTAGCCTTCCTGGATCAGGTAGGGCTCATAAACTTCCTCAATCGTGCCCGGCTCCTCTCCCACCGAGACCGCGATCGAGTTGATGCCGACGGGGCCGCCGGAGAACTTGACCAGCACGGTTTCAAGGATGCGTTTGTCCATCTCGTCAAGACCATGCTCATCAATATCGAGCATCCCCAGCGCCTTGTCGGCCACGTCGCGGGTGATGCGGTTGTCAGCCCGGACCTGCGCGTAATCCCTCACCCAGCGGAGCAGGTTGTTGGTGATTCGCGGGGTACCTCGTGACCGGCGGGCGATCTCCCCCGCCCCTTCATCGTCCACCTCGATGTCGAGAATCCGGGCCGACCGATGCACAATCGATTTGAGATCCTCCATCCCGTAGTAATCCAGCCGGTTGGTGAGCCCGAACCGTGAACGGAGCGGCGCGGTCAGCAGACCGCTCCGGGTCGTGGCGCCGATCAAGGTAAACTTCGGCAGGTTGAGCCGTACCGATCGGGCATTGGGCCCCTGGTCGATCACGATATCGATGACGAAATCCTCCATCGCGGAATACAGGTATTCCTCCACCGTACGTGGCAGCCGGTGAATTTCGTCGATGAACAGGACATCGCCTTTTTCCATGTTGGTCAAAAGACCGGCCAGGTCCGCGGGTTTGTCGATGACCGGCCCGGACGTGGAGCGGACATCGACGCCCATGGCTTCGCCCACGATGTAGGCGAGGGTTGTTTTGCCGAGGCCGGGCGGTCCCACCAGCAACACATGGTCCAATACATCCTTGCGGCCCCGGGCCGCTTCCACAAACAGCTCCAATCGCTCCCGGACCTTGGCCTGGCCGACAAAGTCGGTGAAACGGCCGGGACGAAGGCTGATGTCAAAGTCCGTATCGGCCCGGTTGAGTGTATCGGTTATGAATCGTTCGCTCATGAATCATCATCGGCGGCGGCTTTCCGCGACCGCGCCTGTCAGTATCGACAATTCAAGCGGAATGAAAACCTTGAAATTCATCCGGCGAGCGATCGCCGGATCAAGTCCTCCACCGGCGCATCGGGACCGGCGGTTGCGGCGGCTTTCCGCACCAGCTTCAACGCATCGGTCTGCTTGTAGCCAAGGGAAATCAGGGCCTGGGCGGCATCCTGCAGCCGCGCGTCTCCCGCATCCCCGTGCCGTTCACCGGCCAGGGCTTCCAGTGACTCTCCCTTGGAAAGCTTGTCCTTGAGCTCAAGAACCATCCGCTCCGCGGTTTTCTTCCCGATGCCGGAGATGGATGAGAGGCGTTTGCTGTCGCCTTCCAGGATCGCCACCTTGAGCTCCCGGATCGAAAGGCCGCTGAGGGCGCCGAGCGCGATGCGGGGGCCGATGCCGGAGACATCGATCAGCATGCGGAACATCCGGCGCTCGTCTTCGGTCATGAAACCATACAGAAGGTGGGCATCTTCACGGATATGGTAATGGGTGAGGATCCGGACCCTTTCGCCTTCGGCGGGAAGCCGGTCGTAGCTGGACAGCGAGATCAGCACGTCATACCCCACCCCGCCGACATCGATGACCGCGGAGGCCGGGAGCTTGGCGGCGAGAATTCCTTCAAGGTAGGTGATCATGCCGGTGCGGAATCAGGTCTCGAGACGCCAGCCGTCTTCCGTTTTCCAGAAGGTGAATCGTGCATACTCAACGAAACGGTTACGGGCCTGCCGTGTCACCCAGACCGACCAGCGGTCCCCGACCACGGACACATTCACCATCGTAAGCTCCTCATCACGCCCGGGTGTATCGCGAAATATCCGTCGGTTGCTCCGCACCTGATCGACAAACGCCACCATTTCATCACCGTCAAAGTCCCCGTAGACCGGAAACGGCATGCCGGCATCGGGACCGGGAATTCCGGGGTCGCCGGAAAAAGGCTGATCGCGGGGGGAAACCTGGGCATAGGTGAAGGAGCGCGAGGTGACCGGCTCGCTCCGCTGCTCCAGCGGATTGCCCCACAGCATCCAGGTACCGATCCGGATACGGGGAGAGGTCAGCATGGGCTTGAGATACACGTGCAGGTTTTCGCCGGCCGCTTCGCGAAACTGAAACAGGAACCATACATCGGCGTCGACACCGAGCGATGCTTCAATCGCCGGGCGGACATGATCGGGAAGCGGAGCCTGCCCGTCCCGGTCTTCAAGAACGAGGGGATAGTCAGGGGGCGCCGCAACAAGCCCGGCGGCCCCGAGTACGAAGGCGAACAGGATAACCTGCAGCCGGCTCATCCCGGACCGTCCGGTTTCACACCTGTGTTCTCTGCAACCCATGACGCAAGTTTGCGCTCATTCATCGCACCGGGATGAGCGGCCACCGCTTTGCCGTTCTGATACAGAATCAGGGTGGGCACGGCGCGGATCTGGAAACGTTTGGCGAGGTGGGGATTCGCATCCACATCCACCTTCACCACCTCGATGCGGCCCTTGTTCTGCTCGGCGAACGATTCGATTACCGGCTTCATGGCAATGCAGGGCCCGCACCAGGTCGCCCAGAAATCGACCAGGACCGGCATCTCGGTATTGGCGATGATCGCGGTAAACGCCTCATCCGACAGGACCTCCGAGGAGGCGGAGGATTCGGTGCGGGGCGAACATGAAACCAGCAGCATGGCCGCGGCTGCGACGGTCGCCGCCTGCATGAACCGAAACGTCGAGGACCGTGTCATAAAACCCTCCCGGCTACGCCCGCTTGGGCATGTACTCCCGGACCATCGGGATCAGGTCTTCGGCATAAAAGGGCTTCCGGATCATCTCCCGGACATTGGGAAATTCCTTGAGCTCCTCAGCGGTAAAGTCCGGATTGCTGGTCATGATGATGACCGGCAGCTTGACGCCTTCCGACGCCATCAGCATGAGAAGACCGGCTCCGTTGATGCCCGGCATCATCATATCCAGCAGGACCCCTTTGCACTTGGGCTCCTGCATGTGGGCGTAGGCCTCTTCGCCGTTGTGAGCTGTCCGTACCTCATAGCCTTCCTTGGTCAGGACGCTGTTGAGGGTTTGCAGCATTGCATGATCGTCATCAACTACCAGTATCATCGTCAACTCCCGGAACAATGCAGGGGGTTCCAACACAAAAACCTCGCTCGGGACCGGCCCTGCGAGGTCTCATCGTAGCCCAATCGTGGGGGCGGATCAATCCGCCGATGCTTTTTTCGCCGATTTCGACGCGCGCTTGGCCGCGGCTTCGCGCTCGGTCGCCTTGAGGCGGCGTTTGCGGCGGAGACGGGCTTTCTGCTTCACTCGTTTACGTAATTGTTGTCCCATAAGGCCGGACATCATTACCCGGCGGAACCGGCGGATGCAAGAAGGAAACATGCAGGTGCCCGGCCGACCCTCCGGAGCCCCGCCTTCCGGCGCGTACCGGACGATGACCACCCGTTTCGATTCAAGCTGTTCAATCGCGGACATTTCCCGTAACAATCCGGCCATGGGAGCAAACAAAATCAAGAAGAAAACGAAGAAGTCCAGGCCGGTGATCACGGACCGGCATATCCTGTATGAAGGCGCGGTTCAGGAAGTCGAGGCCGACCTCGATTTTATGAAACGTGTGTTCCGGCGGCGGCACAAACGCCCTTTGCGGTTGATCCGCGAAGACTTCTGCGGCACCGCGAAACTTACCGCGGAGTGGATTTCGCAGCATCCCGACAACCGGGCGATCGGGGTGGACTTCGACCAGCCGACTCTCGACTGGGGTATCCGCCATCACTTTGCCCCTCTGGGTGACATCCGTAAACGGGCCCGTCTGATCTGTGACGATGTCCGCGCCGTTTCCGGCCCGCCGGTCGATGCCATTGCCGCCTTTAACTTCTCCTACTTCATTTTCAAGGAGCGTGACGCGCTTCGGAATTATTACCGGCACGCACGATCCTGTCTGAAAAAGGGCGGCATGTTGTTCATGGACGCCTTTGGCGGCACCCAGTCCATGACCACCAACCATGAGTACCGCGACATATCCGGCGCCCGCATGCCGGACGGCACAAAAATTCCGAAATACGTTTACGAATGGGAGCATCGAAATTTCGACGTCATCACCAACCACATTCTCTGCCACATCCATTTCGAGCTGCATGACGGGACCCGGATCGAAAAGGCGTTCACCTACGACTGGCGCCTGTGGACCCTGCCCGAGATGCAGGAACTGCTCCTCGAAGCCGGCTTCAGCAAAGCCGAAGTCTATATCCACGGTTGGCAGCCCGACGGAGAAGCCGACAGCGTCTTCCGCCTTCGCAAACACTACGACAACGAAGAAGGCTGGATCGCCTACGTGGTTGGCGTGAAATAGATGTAGGATTGCCGATTGCCGATTGTCTGGCATTGCATCAAGCCGGCTCGCAGAGCAATCGGGGAATATGCCCGCCGTTCATGGGCGACGCTCACATACGACTCCAATCGGCAATCGGCAATCACCAATCGGCAATCGGCTCCTACCTGTGCTCGCGTCCCGTTTCCTGCGCCAGGCATTTCATCGTGTGCTTGATCTCGGGGGTCAGCATGTCCCAGGTGAAGCGCCAGCGCCAGTTGCCGCTCTTGGTCCCGGGAATGTTCATGCGGGCCTCGGTACCGAGCGCCATGAGGTCCTGCAGCGGAAAGACCACGGTGTTGGCTTTGGACCGCATGGCGAGACCGATCAGATCCCAGTGGATCTGGTGACCGTCGGTCCCGATGTAATCGAGAATCGTACGGTGCTCGGCATCGATGTCTTCCTGGGTGCGGGTCGTATTCCCCGGGGTGCTGTTGAACCAGCCCACGGTGGTGTCGTTGTCATGGGTACCGGTATAGACCACGCAGTTTTCGGGATAGTTGTGCGGACGGTAGTCCTCGGCTTTGTCGTCGTTGCCGAACGCAAACTGAAGAATCCGCATACCGGGGAAGTTGAACCGGTCACGTAGAGCATCCACATCCTCGGTGATCACGCCGAGATCTTCCGCGATCACCGGAATGTCGCCGAGGTTTTTCTTCAGCACGTCAAACAGATCCGGGCCGGGGCCGTCCACCCACTGTCCGTCGATGGCCGTCTCGGCGCCGCCGGGCACTTCCCAGTACGCGGCAAACCCGCGGAAATGGTCGATACGGACAATGTCCACCATCTCGAAAATCTTCTTCATCCGCTTTGTCCACCAGGCATACCCGGTCTTCTTGTGGTAGTCCCACTTGTAGAGCGGATTGCCCCAGAGCTGGCCGGTGGCGCTGAAGTAATCTGGTGGTACGCCGGCCACCACGGTCGGCTGCCCCATGTCATCAAGATAGAAGAGCTCGGGATGGGCCCACGCATCGGCCGAGTCATGGGCGACGAAAATCGGAATGTCGCCGACGATCTTCACGCTGCGTTCGCAGCAATAGGTCCGGAGGGCATGCCACTGCACATCGAACAGGAATTGAAGGATCTTTGCGTGCTCGATTTCATCGGCATATTTTTCACGGGCCTTTTTCAAGGCGGCAGGCTTCCGCTTGATCAATCCGGTCTCCCATGTGGTCCACGGCTCCATGTTGTGGGCACGCTTGAGCGCCATGAAGAGAGCAAAATCCTCGAGCCAGTCCTCATTCGCATTGCAGAAGGCCTTGAAGCCGGCCTTCTGGCGCTCCGACGCCCGCTCAACGAAATGGCGGCAGGCAAGGGCGAGCAGGTTTTCTTTGACCGGAATGACTTCCCCGTAGTCGACGGTCTCCGAAGGAAATGACGGGTACCCCTTGAGGTGTTCGGGATCGAGGAATCCCTCCTCCACCAGAAGGTCGAGGCTGATGAACAACGGGTTCCCGGCAAAGGTGGAGAAGGACTGGTATGGCGAGTCTCCATAGCCGGTGAGGCCGTGAGGCAGGATCTGCCAGAGATGCTGGCCCATATCCACCAATTCATCGACGAACCTTCGGGCTGCGGGGCCGATATCGCCAATGCCGTACGGGCCGGGTAAGGACGTCGGGTGGAGCAGAATGCCGCTTTCTCGTGGAAATTCCATGTTCGCCTCTTCTATCTGTTAAACGCTTTCACTGGGACCGGTGGCAAACCATTACCGATGCGTCTGGAAGTTTCAAGATACAAGTTTCAGACCCCCGGCCCCGGACCCCATGGGGAAATTCCAAATCCCAAATTCCCATGATGAAACGGGGCTGTATGCAACATCGAACACCCAACCCCGACCCACCCCAATCCCCAATCAACCCATCATCCCAATAAACCAATTCCCCAATCCCCCAATAAACCAATCAACCAATCCCCCATTCCCCCATTCCCATCCTTGCCATACCGGCGGCTTCCTCCTAGATTGTTCGAAACGCGGGAGATACGTCATGAAGAAGATACTCGCCCTGGTCGGGGACATATACGAAGACCTGGAACTGTGGTACCCGAAGATCCGGATGGAAGAAGAGGGATGGAAGGTGGTCACGGCCGGACCGGAAGCCAATCGGACATACAGCGGCAAGCACGGATATCCCTGCACCTCCGAGGCCGACCTCGCCGACATCGAGCCGTCAGACTATGACGCGCTGCTCGTTCCCGGAGGCTTCATGCCGGATAAGCTCCGCCGCGATCCCAATGTCCTCCGGATTGTCCGCGACATGCACACGAATAACAAGGTGATCGGCTTCATCTGCCACGCCGGGTGGATCCTGATTTCCGCCGGGATCCTCAAGGGCCGGAAGGCGACGAGTACGGTCGGCATCAAGGACGATATGATCAATGCCGGCGCAGAGTGGGTAAACGAGCCCCTGGTCGTCGACGGCAACCTGATCAGCTCCCGCACCCCGGTCGACCTTCCCGTTTTCGCCAGGGCCATGGTTGATGCGATCAAGGGATGACCTCCCGTCACGATCACTATGACTTCCTGATCGTCGGCAGCGGACTCGCCGGTCTGTACGCCGCTTTCTGCGCGGCCCGCCACGGTCGGGTTGCCCTGTTTTCCAAATCCTCGCTGACCGAAAGCAGCTCCTACTGGGCCCAGGGCGGCATCGCCGCAGCCATCAACCCTGAAGACTCCGCGTACTTTCACCTCGACGACACCGTCGCGGCCGGTCGGGGTCTGTGCCGAAAAGCGGCGGTGGAAATTCTGGTCGGCGAAGGCGTACAGCGGGTGCGCGAGCTGATCGCCATGGGCATGAAGTTTGACGAGGGACGCCGGGGCCTCCACCTCGGCCTCGAAGGCGGCCATTCCCACCGGCGCATTCTCCATGCTCAGGGCAACGCCACCGGGGAAGCCGTGGTGACGTTCCTCAAGCAGCGGGTGGCATCCCACGACAACATCACCGTTCTGGACGGAACAACTGTCTCGGAATTGATCGTGCGGGACGACCGCTGCATCGGTCTGGTCGCGTTCCGACGGGATGATCTGCAGCCCCACGTCTTCACGGCACGTGCGACCATTCTTGCCACCGGCGGAGCCGCCGGGAATTTCAAGCGGACCACCAACCCGCCCTCCTCCTCGGGCGACGGGATTGCCATCGCCTACAACGCCGGGGCGCAAGTGTGCGATATGGAATTCGTCCAGTTCCACCCCACCGCCCTTTACACCAAATCCGGTTATACCTTTCTGATCAGTGAGGCCCTGCGCGGAGAGGGGGGGCACCTCATCAATGCGTCCGGCGATCGGTTCGTGCTGCACGACGACAGCCGCGGCGAACTCGCACCCCGCGACGTGGTGGCGGCATCCATCTTCCGTGAAATGCGGTCGACCGGCGTTGACCATGTCTACCTGACCATGGCCCACCTCGATCACGGGAAGGTGCGGGAACGATTCCGGAATGTATACGAAGCGTGCGTGCCGCACGGCGTCGATATTGCCGTGGACCCCATCCCGGTCGCACCGGCTGCCCACTACCTCATCGGCGGGATCGTCACCGGGCGCATGGCCGGTACCAGCCTGTGGGGTCTCTTTGCCTGTGGCGAGTCGGCCTGTACCGGGGTCCATGGCGCGAACCGTCTGGCCAGCAATTCCCTCCTGGAATGTCTGGTGTTCGGAAAGCGTGCGGTGGACGGCGCGGTCACGGTCACCGATGATGTTCCATCGCCCGGTGAGATTGCCTCCGGACTGCCGGAGCGGGACACCAAGGCGGTGGATGAACGTAGGATCAGCACGCTGCGGGAGGAAGTCTCCAACCTGATGACCGGCCATGTCGGCATCCTCCGCACCGAACAAGGTCTGGCCGCGGCCCTGGAACGGCTCACCGAGATCCGGGAAACCCACCGTCCCCTGCTCGCCTGCTGGGGCGGCCGCGGCCTGAGAAACATGCTGCGGGTCTGTGAGCTGACCGTTCGGTGCGCCGCGATCCGCGAGGAAACACGGGGCGCCCATATCCGCGAGGATTACCCGGATGAGGACGACCGGTTCAACGGGCATATCACGCTTCAGAAAAGGTCGGAACCGAGGATTGTAGCATGGACCTGAATAGAGCCGACGTCATGGACATGATCGAGCGCTGGCTGGCTGAAGATGTGGCCGGCGGCGATGTAACCACCTCGTCGCTGTTTGGGGATGACCACCAGGGTGCATGCAGGCTTACCGCGAAGGAGCCGGGCATTCTCGCCGGCCTTGAGATCGCCGGTATGGTCTTTCATCACCTGGATCCGGCGATTCAGTGGGACATGGCGTTCCGGGACGGGGATGCGGTGAAGGCCGGCGACCGGATCGGCGCCGTCACCGGCCGTACCCGCTCCATCCTGACCGGAGAGCGTCTGGCGTTGAACCTGCTTCAGCGTATGTCCGGCATCGCCACGGCAGCCCGCGCCTATGTCGATGCCGTCCGCGGCTGTGATGTGACCGTTCTTGATACACGGAAGACCGCGCCGGGCATGCGCATGCTCGACAAATACGCCGTCCGCACCGGAGGGGCGGTCAACCACCGGATGACCCTTCATGATCTCGCCATGATCAAGGACAACCATATTCGCCTCGCCGGCGGCATCACCCCCGCCGTCGCCGCAATCCGGAAAACGCAGCCCGACATCCGGATTGAAGTGGAAACCGAGGATTTGGATGGCGTTCGGGAAGCCCTGGCCGCCGGCGCCGATATCATCATGCTCGACAACATGAGTCTCGATATGATGCGGGAAGCAGTCCGGATCATCGGCCAGCGGGCACGAACCGAAGCATCCGGGAACGTAACCCTGGATCGGATCCGCGCCATCGCCGAAACCGGCGTGAACGCCATCTCCATCGGCGCCCTCACCCACTCCGTCCGAGCCCTGGATATTTCGATGAAAGCGGACGAGCCGGAAACCGACTAGGTTGTTCAACATCGAACCGAATTCCTGAATGTCCGAATGACGAATGCCTGAATGGCGGACGAGCCAGCGATTCCGGCTCGCGAGCCGCTCGCCCTCCCGGGTGAGGTCGGTTTACGTCAATCCGCATCCTTTTCACTGGCAACTTCGACCTTACTCATACACATACGTATACACGCCGACCGTGAACCGCCCTGGCATGGGCGGTATGGGATTGATTCTCTTTGCGCGGTTCTCTTTTTCCTTGCCCCTGGGCCATGGATTCGTCAGCCTTTCTCCCATACCGGGGTACCCGGACGACGATGAGGAGTTTTACCATGAAACGTATATTCAGCATGTGGACGAAACGAAAATGTAAGCGCTTACTGGCGACGGGATGTCTCATCGCGATGGCAGCACTGCCTTGCCGGGCCTCCATTCTGTTCTTTGCCGAGAGCATGCAGAAGGAGCCGGGTCTCGAATGGTCATGGGGATACTCCTCAGCCCCCAGCCGCCTGTCGCTGCACCGGATGGGCGATAACGTGAAAGCTCCGGTTGTGGATGCACCCTCCTATCTCGGCCGCCATGCCATTCTTCTCCGGTGGCTGTCCCGCCCCGACGGCGACTGGGGCCTCGCCATCGCGTCACCCGGTTGGAAGTTGCATGACATGGGTACCGTCACCACCCTGCGCATTGCGTTGAATGCGCCGACGATCATCGAGGGACGGGATCTTCCCGATATTGCCCTGGAGGATTCGCAGAACCGGGTCAGTGTTCGAAAATCCCTTGCGAATTACGTGGACGGCATCGATGGCGACCCGGAATCCTGGCAGGTTGTATCCATCCCGGTCAGTGTGTTCACCCCGGGAACGCAACGCTTTGACCGGACCTCGGTAAAGACGATCTACTTCTACCAGGCCCGGCCGGACGGCGAGATTCGTCAGATGTGGATGGATGATATCCGGTTTATCGACGAAAACGAACCCGTCCCCCCGCCTCCCCCTCCGCCGGCTCATATCCGTATTGCCGGACATGAAAAACGCATCGACCTCGGGTGGGACCCGCCGGAGGGAGACGCTCCATTCGGCTACAATATCTATGGTTCCGACAGTGCGGACGGTCCGTTTCGCCGGGTGAATCCCTTCCTCTATGCACCAACCGTCTACAGCGACTTCCTCGGCACCAACGGCATCGTCCGTTTCTACCGAGTGACCGCCATCAACGACCTTTTCGTGGAATCGGAACCGTCGGAGACGGTCACCGCCCGGTCTTACGCGATGTCGGACGAAGAGCTGCTTCTGTCCATCCAGGAAGCCGCGGTGAAATATTTTTATGACTACGGCCACCCGGTCAGCGGATTGGCCCGGGAACGATTGGGTTCGGGCGATGTATGCACCATCGGCGGTACCGGTTTCGGCCTGATGAATATCATGATCGGCGCTGAACGGGGCTATATATCACGCGAGGCCGCGGTGGCGCGCCTGTTGAAGATCCTCCGGTTCCTCGATGAAAAGGCGGAACGGTACCATGGCGTGTGGCCGCACTGGCTCAACGGAGAGACCGGCAAAACCATTCCCTTCACCCCGGATGATGACGGCGGCGATCTCGTCGAAACCTCGTTCCTGGCCCAGGGCCTCTTGACCATTCGCAACTATTTCAATGGAAACGGCGACGAGGAAAGAAAGCTCCGGTTTCTCTGCACGAAGCTGTGGGAGCAGATTGAATGGAGCTGGTACCGGCGTGATGCCGACGGCGACTACCTGCTCTGGCACTGGTCGCCGACGGTTGGCTGGCAGAAGAATCATCACATTATCGGGTTCAACGAGTGCATGATCACCTACCTGCTGGCCATCGCCTCGCCGTCGCACCCGGTGCCGGCATCCCTGTTTTATTCCGGATGGGCCGGCCAACCCAATTATACAAACGGGAACGACTACTACGGCATCACCCTCGATGTCGGCATTCCGTTCGGCGGTCCTCTCTTCTTCACCCACTATTCATTTCTCGGATTCGACCCCCGCGGACGCCGGGATCGGTTCACGAATTATTTCGAAAACAACCGCAACATCGCGAAAATCCACCGGGCCTACGCCATCAACAATCCGAAAGGGTTCAAAGGGTACGGGCCGAATGTCTGGGGCATGACGGCCAGCGACAACCCTTGGGGATATGCCGCCCATTCACCGCTCGACGACAACGGCACCATCACCCCCACCGCGGCGATCAGCTCCATTCCCTACGTGCCGGACGAGGCCATGGCCCTGATCCGGCACCTCTACGACACGTACGGCAACCAATTATGGGGCCCCTTCGGCTTCATGGATGCATTCAACCTGGAGGAAGACTGGTTTGCGGACAGCGTGATCGCCATCGACCAGGGAACCATCGCCCCAATGATTGAAAATCATCTGACCGGCCTGTGCTGGCAAAAGTTCATGGCCAATCCTGAAATCCACAAAGCCCTCGAGGCGATCGGGTTTACCGAGGAGTAGAAGGGTTGCCCGGGACGGGGGCTGGAAAGCCCCCGCTCCTGTTGGGACCATCACACCAAACGGAGCGGGGGCTTTCCTGCCCCCGCATGAAGGTGAAAGGAAACGAATCGGCCGGGTGGATTATGCGTCAAACGACATTGCGAAGCTGCATTCGGCTTTGATGTCGGCGGCGATGCCGCTCATGACATCCGGGGCCACCGGCTGATTCACCTTCAGGATCGCGATGGATTTTTCACTCTTGGAATCGTGCGGGTTGCGCACGTCATCGATATTCACACCGGCCTTGGCAAGGGCCGCCGCAATCTGGCCGAGAACGCCGGGACGGTCGTCGTATACGAAGATCACGGCGTGGCCGCGGGGTTCAAAATACAGGCTGTGGAAGTCATTGATCCGCGAGATCATCAGGACACCCTCGGTGACGGTTCCGCGCACACTGGCCCGTCGGAGCATGTCCCCTCCCACGGTTGCGGTCAGGTCGAGGGTAATCGAGTTTTCGTACCCCTTGCGTTCATCCGTCTCCCGGTCATTATAATCCACCCCCATGTCCTTGAGATACTGGACGGCGGCCGGATAATTCATCGCCCGGTCGAAATCCTCGCTGAGCGCAGCCACCACCGGCGACAACAGCCACTTCGCATACGGCTTCAGCGATCCGTAGAAGCTGGTTTCAATCAGCTTCAACTTGCTGTCGCGACCGATAAGGCTGCGGGCCAGGCGGGACAGGGTGTAGGCAAGCTCCCCGAACGCCTCGTCGAGGCCGGGGGGTATATCGCGGTTCACGATGTAGGTGGAAATGCCCTTTTCGTCGAACTCGATCAATTCCTCGGCGGCGTGGAGGGCGGCTTTATAATTGGCCTCCTTCGTACTTGCCCCGAGGTGCGGCACCATGATGTCGGCAATATCGGCCACCGGTTTGTCCCCGGCTTCATCCTTGGGGTATACATCGTTCAGAAACCGGATGGTCTTCTCTTTCTTCACGTCGCGAAGATCATCCTCGTTCACGATGCCGGCGCGGGCGCAGTTGATGAGGGTTGCCCCCTCCTTCATCCGGCCGAGCAGGTCGCGCCCGACAAGTCCGCGCGTCTGGTCGTTGCCCGGAATGTGCAGGGTGATGTAATCCGACTGTTCGAACAGCGAAGGAAGATCGACCAGCTCCACATCCACCGAAGCCGCACGTTCCTGGGAGATGACGGGGTCGAAGCCCAGCAGTTTGATATCGAATCCGCGCAGCCGCTTCGCCACAAGCTGGCCGATGGCGCCGAGGCCGATGATGCCGAACGTCTTGCCCGCGAGCTCGCGGCCCATGAATTTTTTCTTCTCCCATTTGCCGGCCCGGGTCGATATGTCCGCCGCAATCAGGTGGCGGGCATCGGCCAGGGCGAGAGCGATCACTTCCTCGGCCACTGCATTGGCGTTGGCCCCGGGGGTGGTCATCACGTCGATCCCCTTGCGACGGGCGTACTGGGCATCGATGTTGTCGTATCCCGACCCCGCGCGAATGATCACCCTGAGGTTCGGAAGCTGATCGATGAGGTCGGCCCGGACCTTCTCGCTGCGAACAATCATCGCGTATGTATCCGGATGCTGACCCACCAGATCCTTAAGATCCGTCGCCTCGTCACGGATGACGGTGTAGTGGCCGTTGGCTTCAAGCGTTTCCTCAACGATCGGATTCAACTTTGTCGGGATCAGAACTTTCTTTTTCATCAAACCTTCCTTTGGTGAAATCGGAGCATGAACCCTAGCGTCCCCGCTCCGGTGAATCAAGTCCCGGCCGGAAATTCAGGGAAATCCCGAACCGTGTCTGGGCCGGGCCCGGCCTTCCGTATTCCTCTTGCCCTGCCCACGGCGACCCCGTAATGTTCGGGACCATGTCCGTATTACGCCATATCGCCGCTTGGGCGGCATGTTTCCTGCTGGCCGGGGCATTCGTTTGCTCCGGGGCCAAACCCTACGAGGAAACGGGGAAAACCCATAGCTGGCTGAGCCTGTCCCGGCCCGCCAAGTCCTCCCCCGCCGCCCAGCTCGTTCATGCCAACGAACTCCGGGAAAAAGGCCGGATGAACAAGGCACGGAAGGCCTACCATGCCCTCACCGTAACCTGGCCGGGCACGGAGGAAGCGGCCACCGCCCAGTACATGAAGGCGACCCTGCTGGACCGGGCCGGCGATCATCGCGATGCCTTCGACGCCTATCAGACGCTGATGGAGAAATACGCCGGCACGTTCGATTACGAGGAGGTCCTGAATCGCCAGTTCGAAATCGCCACTCAGGTCATGAACAAGCGCCGGGGCCGATTTCTCTTTCTGCCCGGATTCAAGGCACCGGAACGGGCCATTCCGCTGTTCGAGGACGTGATCGAGAACGGTCCCCGTTCCCCGATGGCAGCCGAGGCCCAGTACCTGATCGGGGCGGCGTACGAAGACAGCCTGCAATATGAGCTGGCGGTCGTCGCCTACCTGGTGGCCCTGAACCGTTATCCCGGCTCCCCGTTCGCCGAACTGGCCGCATTCGGCCGGACCCGCACGCTGTACAAGCTTTCCGAGGAATATCCCAGCGACAAGGAAGCCCTGACCGAGGCATGGGCCGCGGCCGTCCTGTTCCTGAATCGCTACCCCGCATCCGAATATGCCGCCGATGTAAAAGAGTACCGGGATGATTTGTTTGACCGCCGGGCAAAATCGGCCTACGACATAGCCCGGTATTATGATACAAAAGCCAAACGGCCGGATGCCGCGCGCGAAAGCTACGAAAGCTTCCTGCGAAGGTTTCCGGAGTCACCGTGGTCGGACGAGGCCCGCAAGCGTCTTGCCGTTTTGACCAACGTGGTGGAGAAGACAAACGGGAGTGATGATGACCATGAACAAGAATAGCCTGTTGAGCATGACCCGCATTCTGATGGTTCTCGCTGCAAGCGCCGTCCTCGGATCGGGATGCGCCGGGTACAAACTCGGATCCATGCTGCCCGACGACGTCAAATCCGTGGCCGTCCCCACGTTTATCAACCAGACCGAGGAACCGCTGATCGAAATCGATACCACCCAGGCCACCATTGAGGAATTTCAACGTGACGGTTCGCTGAAGGTCGTATCCGAGGAAGATGCCGATGCCGTCCTCAAGGTGGTTCTTCTTTCCTACAAACTCGAGCCGATCTCCTATCGCAAGGACCGCCGCACCGCGGCCGAGCAGTACCGGATCCGGATCATTTGCAGCATCGACATGCGACGGACGTCCGACAACTCCGTGGTCGCCGAGCATCCCCGGGTCGAAGGCGAAGCGGTCTTTGATGTTTTCGGCGACCTCAGCTCATCCAAACTGCGGGCCAACCCGGATGCCGCCGAAGACCTCGCCCACGACATCGTGGAAAAGGTTGTGGAAACCTGGTAAATCACCGACGGGCCGCCGTTCGGACCATGATCCGGTCGGGGGCATCTCAACCGCCGGCGTCAGGTTCGTCCTGCATGGACGAGGTCGTTGACGGTCAGGCCGCTCCATTCCGGCAACCCGATAAAGTATTCAAGCAAGACCGCCGACCCCACGGCATCGAACAGGGCGTCGTGAACGGTCCGCCCGGGCACGAGTTCACAGACCCGCCCGGTAAGACCCGTCAGCGCCAGCATATCGCCGAGGGCATGAGACGGCGCGTCGGGAAACGTCATCCGGCTCAGCTTCAAGGTGTCAATCCATGGACCGTACCGATGCAGCGGTGCAGCTTTCTGCATGACCTTCCGCTCGGTGGCGACATTGTGGGCGGCCAATGGATAGCGGGTCCACCACGCCTGAAGGTCGGGCCACAGCTCGGGCAACCCCGGGGCCTTCCTGATCTCGTCGCGCAGTGCATGATGGCGGCCGGGGGCGGAAGGGGCGAACGGTCGGTCGCCGACCCGAAGCAGGCGGTCATAGGCGGACTCGATCACGATGGATCCCTTCACCACCGCCACCATGCCGATCTGCCAGGGTTCATCGGGAAAGCCGGCGACGGTTCCGGTGGTTTCAAAATCAATGGCGACAATCGTCGCATCCGCCGCCTGCCGGTCATCCGCTTCCGGTGATATTCCGGACGGCCTTCTAGCCTTCATCAAGAACCCGCCGGACGGTCCGGCCGAGGGAGTCGAGGGTATAGGGTTTCTGGATCGTGGCGAGGATGCCCAGCTTCTTCGCCTCCACGATACGGGAGATATCGCTGAAACCGCTGGCCATCACCGCCTTCTGATCGGGAAAGAGTTCGATGATGCTTTTGTATGTTTCCACCCCGTCAAAATCGTCCCCAAGGACAAGATCGATCACCGACAAGGCGGTTTGCGGGGCCCTGGCTTCCCGCTTCCATTCTTCAAACATGGCTACCGCTTCCCGCCCGTTGGCCGCAGTGACCACGTCATAACCCAATGCGGTGAGAATCGCCACTGCTTCGTCCCGCTGGGTCTGGGAATCGTCCACCAGAAGAATCGTCTCCTGCCCCGTGTAATCGGGGGTCAGTTCCAGCGATTCGCCTTCGGCCGCTTCGAGTACAGGGAAGTAGAGCGTGAAGCGGTTGCCGGCCACCTCGCTGGGGCCGACGTGGATATAGCCGCCGTGGTCCTGCACCACGCGGTACACCAGGCTCAACGCCAGCCCGCTGGTCATGTGCCGTCCCATTTTTTCGCGGACATAAAACGGCTCGAACAGCCGCTCGAGGTCTTCATCGGCGAGGGTCATCGCCGTATCTTCGATCTGCAGCAATACATAATCGCCCGGTTCACCGCTGCCGTAGCGGCCGACCGGTTGCTTGACGAATTCCGATGTGGTCTGGATCCGGACCACGCCGCCGTTGGCCATCAGCTCACACTGAAACACATACAGGTTGGCCAGGGCCTGGGCGAGGTGTAACTCTGATCCGGCCATCCCCGGCAAGGCGCCGTCGAGGTCCACATCAAGCCGGACCTTGGGATGCTCGGCCGAGATCCGCCGGTATTCGGTGGTGTCCATGAACCGGCCGATCACATCGTTGAGATTCAGCGGTTTCATTTTGATCGTGCCGCTGCGACCGATCACCTGCATGTCGTGCACGATGCCCGCGGCTTTGGCCAGCGCCTCATCCAGCGCGCGGAGCTGCGTCTGCGCCTCGTGCCCATCCCCGAGCTTGCCCGCGATCTCTCCCGGCAGCCCCTTGACCGGGTCGAGGATCGACCCCAGGTCGGAAGCCGCGCCTTCTGCCATCACGCCGATGGATGACATCCGCTCGGAACGGATGAGCTGGTCGTGGAAAAACCGTTTACGTTCCTCCGCCCGGCGCCGCTCATCCTCCAGGTTTTTTCGTATGTTGGACGTATCGAGGACCATCCGGATCCGGTGAATCACCTCCTCTGGATCAGCCGGTTTCTGGATGTAGTCGCTGGCCCCGCCCCGCAGGGCATCAAGCGCGTTGCGGACAGTGCCGTGGCCGGTGATCATCACCACCGCCATGTCGGGGGCGAGGGACTGGAACTGCCGAAGCAGATCGATCCCGTTGGTATCCCCGAGCACAAGGTCGCAGACCACGAGATCGTACCGGTTGTCGCCGAGATGACGGATCGCTTCATCGCCGGACGCCGCGGCGGCCACATCAAAACCCGCCCGCTCCAGGTTCGCCGACAGGCCGGTCCGGACAAGGTCGTCGTCATCGATGATAAGGATCCGTTCGGTCATGCTGATTGTACTCCCGCTCTCGGCAGATGAATCATAAACGTTGTTCCCTCCCCCTTCCGGCTGTCAACTTCAATCGATCCTCCGCTGCCGCGGATCAGGGAGTCGGCCACACTGAGGCCGAGGCCTGTGCCCTTGGTTCCCTTGGTGCTGTAGAACGGCTTGAAGATCCCGGCCAATTCCTGTTCGTCCATTCCGCAACCCTGGTCGCGCACCACGATGCGGCCGGTTTCGTTGTCGGCCTGCAGCTCGATCACGACATCGCCGCCGTCGGGCATCGCATCCCGGGCGTTGATCACGAGGTTCAACAGCACCTGGATCAGGTACCGTCGGGGGGCGGCGAGGAACAACGGCCGATTCATCCCCTTCTTCACGATCCGGATGCCGCCTTTTCGGAGTTGTGACTGAAGGAGCTGGGTCACGAACTCGACCGCCTCCCGGGCATCGACCGATTCGTCGGCCTGCTCCTGGGTGCGGCCGAGCAGCAGCAGCTTGCGAACCAGGCCGGCGATGGTATCGATGCCTTTTTCCACCATTTCCAGGCTTTGACGAACCGTCCGGTCATGCTCGACGGACCGCTGGACGGCATGGATATGACTGACCATGCCCTGAAGAGGGTTGTTGATCTCGTGGGCCATGCCCGCGGCGAGAATGCCGAGGGCGTTGAGCCGGTCCGATCGCTCCATCAATTCCCAGTGTTTCTCCTCGGCCTCACGCCGCTCATCTTCGGCGAGGCGTCGGGCGATGATGTTGCCGAGGATTGTGCAGAACACCGCGAGGAGTTCCTGCTTCACCTCATCCACCGGCGCTCCGCTGATCGCAGTGTCATTGCAGAACACGCCGATGACGCCGTGCTGATGGTTCAGGATCCGGGTCACCACAATCCATCCCCGTCCGAAGTCGGCCATCGAACCGCCTTCCCAGACCCGGTAGGGCTCTTCCACAACCTGCCACAGGTCGCCGCCGGGCGCCGGCGGGGTGAACCGTTCCGCCCACATGTCTGCGAGAGGCATGACATGGTCTTTTTCATCCGTGGTCTGGCCCTTGAGGTTGGTGCCGTAGGTGCCGCGAACCCGATCGCCTTCCCGGATGAAAATCGATGTCCGCTCAAACCCGAGTTTTTCTCTCACCAGTTCAACCGCACGCCGGTACAGGTTGTCCACCGACGTACACTCGATCAGCGTTTCGGTCATGTTGATGATGGTGCGAAGCCCTTCGATGGTGGCCAGTTCATGCTCCCGTGCAGCCTTCCGGGAGGTGACATCCATGACGATGCCCTGAAGGTGGCTGATCTCGCCGGCCGCGTTCCGCCGGACCCAGGTGCGGTCCTCAAGCCAGCATACGTCGCCTCGCTTGGAGAACACCCGGTACTCGAGTGTGAACTCGGCATGTCCGAGCCGAACATGCCGGTCGACATCCGCGGTGACCCGGGGAACATCTCCGGGGTGCATGAGGCGGATGTAGGGGATGCCGTCTTCGCCGAGAAAATCCGACGTTTTATATCCGAGCTGAATGATGCTGTCCGAAACATATTCCACCGGCCAGCCTTCCCGGTAGTTGCGCAGAAAAACGATGGCCGGACTCTTGCTGATGATGCGCTCCAGCTCGGCACGCTTTTCATATTCATCGCGCAACGCTTCCTGGGTTTTCTTCAATTCCGTCAGGTCCAGCAGGGCTCCGACCAGCCCCCCGGGTTTGCCGTCGGCATCCACCAGCGCCGCCTTGGTGAACATCACCTCGTGGTACGTCCCGTCGGCATGCCGCACTGCACTCTCGTACTGCTGCGCACCGCCGCGTTCCATGAGCTGGCGGTCCCGCTCGCTGTAAACATCGGCAAGCGCCTTGGGCGTGATGTCAAACACCGTGCGGCCGATGATTTCCTCCTGCGGCCGGCCGATGAATTTCTCGAACGCGCGGTTGCAGTCCCGGTACAGTCCATCCGCGTTTTTATGGAAGATCGGGATCGGTACGGCATCCATGAGCTGCCGTTGGAATATGACCTGGTCACGCAGGGCCACCTCGGCTTTCTTGCGGGCCGTGATGTCCTCCATCACCTCCAGGAAGTGGGTGATCCGACCGAGCTCATCCCGGATCGGGGATATGGACGCGAGCCCCCAGAACTGGTCCCCGCTCTTTTTCCGATTGAGGATTTCGCCGTTCCACACCCGGCCGGCGGAAATCGTGGCCCACATGTCGATGTAGACTTCCTCGGCCATGCCCGCCGCCTTGAGGATGCGGGGATTCCGGCCGGTCACCTCGTCCCGCGTATAGCCGGTCAGCGACGTGAACTTGGGATTTACGTAGGTGATGTTACCGCTGATATCGGTGATCAGCACCACGCTGGGACTCTGTTCAACCGCCTGCGACAGTTGACGCAGCGCTTCCGCGGCGTTCCGGCGAATGGTGATATTTCGGAAAATCGCAAAGGTCCCGACCCGGTTGCCGTGCCGGTCGCGGAGGGGCATACGGATGGCCGAATACCATTCCTTCGCACCGTCGGGCCGCGTCCTCGATGCCTCCTGTCCAACCACCGGCCGGCCGGTGCGAAAAACCTCCCGGTCTTCCTCCGCGTTGCGTTTCGCAGCCTCGGGATCCAGCAGGTCTTCCTCCGTCTTACCGACAAGGTCGGAAGGTTTTTCCGCGCCGACCGATTCAGCAAACGATTTATTGGCCCGAATGAAGCGGCCTTCCGCATCCTTGAAATAAATATGATCCGGTGTGTTTTCGAGCAGGGACCGCATCAGCGCCCGCTCGGTCGACAGCTCCCCGCTCATCCGCATCGACTCCAGCGAGAGCTCATCGGCTTCGAGGGACATCTGCCGGTATACCTTGAGCGCGACATAGGCCAGCACGCCGGCGATGGCGCCGGTGGACACCATGGTGATCAGGCGGGTCAGAATCCGGGAATGCTCCGGCAACAGGGCGATCCGCATCGCGTCATACATCCCGACAAGAAGCATGACCGTAAAAACGACAAGCCCCACCGGGGCCAGCCAGCCGGAACGCCGGTGGCGGCGCGTCCATTGAACGATGACGTTTACGATACTCCGCACGGATGTAGTGAACCGGGCCGGGTAAACACAACCGGACCCGTCGTGATGATCCTATCACAAACCCGGCAGAATACGTCCCAGAAAAAAGCCGAGGAGAAACCAAACCGGCATAAAGGCGATCAGGATCCAGGTCAGCCACCGGTTGGTGGTCAACCGCCCGGCGAGATCGCGGTTCTCCAGCGCACGTTCGACCCGGATACGGATCTCTTCCATGCGAAACGGCTTGGTGAGATAGTCAAACGCCCCGGCCCGGATCGCCTCCACCGCATCATCAATCGACGGAAATCCGGTCAGCAGCATGATCTTCACCGCCCGGTCCACCTGCACAATCTTCCGGGTAAACGTGATGCCGTCCATCGCCGGCATGCGGACATCGCAGATGATAACATCGGCCTTGCCCCGCTCGTATTCACTGAGCGCCTGGGCCGAATCGCCGAACACCCGGTACGCATACCCGAGGCGTTCCATGATCGTGCTCAGGACCTCCCGAACCGACTCATCATCATCTATAATCCAAATCGTCGTCGCCATGTATGATCCAAGCCCAACAGGAAACCCACTGCAACCCTGCACCCTCTACTCATTACTACGTGATTATCACTCCCCCACTTTCCCGCTGTCAACCGTGTAACCGGATACATTCAACCCCTCCCCCCAAAATAAAGATAAACACCCAGCCCCCCCTCCAACTCCACTCCCGCATTCCCAATCCAAATCGTAATCGTAATCGTAATCATAATCCTAATCCCCCACCCACCGTACCTGTCCCCAAACAGCCATAACGATAAATCCCTTTCAAAAATGCGGCATCAGCAAGAAAATAATGTAATAATCCGAAATATGGGGTACGTTTTTGTACTATGAATGGATGTGTGGTCGGGTTGGCTCAAGTAAATATGACGGTCGGGGCGCTGGACGAGAACCGCGAAAGCATGCTGGCGGCGGCACATCGGGCCTCGGAAGCAGGGGTCGAACTGCTGGTGTTTCCCGAGCTGTGCCTGACCGGCTATCCGCCCGAAGACCTGGTGTTGAAACGACACTTTCTGGAGGATGCGGAACATACGCTGCATGCTTGGGTCGAGAATCTGCCCCCGGGCCTTGTGGTACTGGCCGGGACGCCGGTACGGGGACAGGGCACGGAGATCCATAATGCGGCGGCGGTTATCCATCGCGGCGCCGTACATCACCTCTATCACAAAATCCTGCTCCCCAACTACGGCGTCTTCGATGAGAAACGACTGTTCACGGCAGGCGCCCGCCCCCTCTGCATCAGCGTAAATGGGATCCGGTTTGCCGTTCATATCTGCGAAGAC
The DNA here is from genome assembly GCA_030432155.1 of bacterium. GTDB lineage: Bacteria > Verrucomicrobiota > Kiritimatiellia > CAIVKH01 > CAIVKH01 > JAUIHQ01. Next base: position 23,890 of record JAUIHQ010000009.1, read on the forward strand.
TCCTGGGATCCTGACGCCCTGCCGGTCCATGCGTTCAAGCATGCCGATATCGATGCGGTGATCAACCTCTCCGCCTCGCCGTATTACAAGGGAAAGAAAGATGAGCGCCGCCGGATACTCGGCGAAACCGCGGCCCGTCTCGGGGTTCCGCTGCTCTACTGCAACCTCGTGGGGGGGCAGGACGAGCTGGTGTTCGACGGGGCATCGGTCGTGCTGGGTGCGGACGGAAGCATTCAGGGGCAGGCCCGGTCGTTTCATGAAGAGACCCTGATCGTGCGGATCGCGTCACGCGCCGATGTCAACCGTCCGGCACTGCCGGATGCGATGGATCACCTCGAGTTCACAGGCGCCGGCGCCGAACCGCCGTTACCCGGCCCGGCTCAAGCGGAAGCCGGAATCCGTCTCGAGTGTACGATGCACGCCGATGCCGGGGAACCGGAGGAGGACGTATACAACGCACTCACCCTCGGCCTTCGGGACTATGTGGACAAGAACCGCTTCGCCGGCGTGGTGGTGGCGCTCAGCGGGGGGATCGATTCCGCCCTGGTCGCGGCCCTTGCCGTTGATGCCATCGGCTGCGATCGGGTCACCGGGGTGACCATGCCCACGCGCTATTCCTCCAGCGGCACCCACGGCGACGCCCACGCCCTGGCCGGAAACCTCGGCATTCCCATTCACGACATCCCCATCCAGGATCTCTACCAGTCCTATCTCGACACCCTCACCCCGCTCTGGCCGGGGCGCGAGCCGGACACCACGGAGGAAAACCTCCAGGCCCGGATCCGCGGCAACATCATCATGGCACTCTCCAACAAGTTCGGGTGGCTGGTGCTCACCACCGGGAACAAGAGCGAGCTCGCGACCGGGTACTGCACGTTATACGGCGATATGGCCGGCGGGTTCGCGGTGATCAAGGATGTGCCCAAAACCCTCGTATACGCCCTGGCCCGCTGGCGCAACCGGAAAGCGGGACGCGATCTCATTCCCGCCGACACCATCACCCGCGCCCCTTCGGCCGAGCTTCGCGAGGATCAGAAGGATGAGGATTCCCTGCCGCCCTACGACATGCTCGATGCCATCCTCGAACGGTACGTAGAGAAAGACTGGGGCGCAGACCGGATTGCCGCGGACGGATTTGACCCGGAGGTCGTCAAGCGGGTTATCCACCTCGTGGACGGCAACGAGTACAAGCGCCGGCAGGGTCCGCCCGGCGTCAAGATCACCCCGAAGGCGTTCGGACGCGACCGGCGCCTGCCGATTACGAATCAATACAGCGAACGGGTCAAACCGCCTCGTCCCCGCGTAACCCCGGCTCGGGCCGGAGGAGTCCAGCCATGAACGAACCTTCGATGGAAAAACCAACCGGCCTTCCTCCGCAGACGTTCGATGACGTCCGCCGGGTGAAGGAACTAACCGTTCTCTATAACGTCAGCCGGATCCTCGACCAGAGCCTCGACATGCGCGAGGTGGTCAGCCCGGTCCTCGAGGCATTGGCCGAAAATGTGGATATGCAGCACGGGACGATTACCCTGCTCAACCGGAAAACCGGGGATATCCTCATTGAAGCCGCCCACGGCCTTTCGCCCCAGCAGGCCCGCCGCGGCCGGTACAAACTCGGCGAAGGCGTGACCGGCCAGGTCATTCTGACCGGCGAACCGATGATTGTGCCCCGCAAGAGTGAATCGCCGCTGATCGTGGATAAGACCCAGCGGGGCAAACAGGCCGATACCTCGTTCATCTGCGTACCGATCAAGGTCGGCCAGGAAGTCGTCGGCGCGCTCAGCGTGGAAACGCCCTTTCTCCCCGAGCGGGTGCTCAAGGACGACGTCCGCCTCCTGACCATCGTGTCGTCCATGATCGCCCAGGCGGTGCAGCTCCGGCGAGCCGCACAGGAGGAAACGGAAAAACTGGAGCGGGAAAACCAGCGGCTGCGCCAGGAGCTGCGCGAACGGTTCCGGCCGTCCAACATCATCGGAAACTCCCACGAGATGCAGATCGTGTACGACCAGATTGCCCAGGTGTCCAAAAGCAACGCCAACGTGCTGATTTTCGGCGAAACCGGCACCGGCAAAGAACTGGTTGCCCATGCGATTCACTACAACAGCGACCGGTCGGACAAGCCGTTCGTCAAGGCCCACTGCGCCGCCCTCCCCGAGAACATCATTGAAAGCGAACTGTTCGGCCATGTGAAGGGAGCCTTCACCGGGGCCACCGCGGAGCGGAAGGGCCGGTTCGAGCTGGCGCATGGCGGCACCCTGTTCCTCGATGAAATCGGCGATATTCCGCCCGCCATCCAGATCAAGCTGCTGCGCGTCCTGCAGGAGCGGGAATTTGAGCGGGTCGGCGGAACCGAGACGGTGAAGGTCAACGTGCGCCTGATTGCCGCCACCAACCGGAACCTCGAGGCCATGGTCAACGAGGGCAAGTTCCGTGAAGACCTGTACTACCGGCTCAACGTCTTCCCCATCTATGTCCCGGTCCTGAGGAAACGCAAAGCCGACATCGTGCTTCTCGCCGACCATTTTCTCGAAAAGTATTCCCGGGAAAACGACAAGAAGGTCCGCCGCCTGTCCAGCGCGGTCATCGACATGCTGATGAGCTACCACTGGCCCGGCAACGTCCGGGAGCTGGAAAACTGCATCGAACGAGCGGTGGTGGTGGCCGAGGGGGATGTCATCCACCCCTACCACATGCCCCCCACCCTCCAGACCGCCGAAGCCTCGGGCACGCTGACCAAGGGCAGCCTCAAAGAGCTCGTGGACGCCTTCGAGCGGGACATCATTGTGGACGCCCTCAAATCAACCCGCGGCAACATGGCCTCCGCCGCCCGCGCCCTGAATACCACCCAGCGGATTTTCGGCTACAAAGTGCACAAGCACGATATTAATCCCAAGAAGTACGCGGGTTGACACGGGGGGGGGGGGAGACACGGGCACACGGACATGCACGGACCGACACGGACAAACACGGTCGTGTAAGCAGAAGGAATTGCAACCCCCACAGCTTCACCAGACCCGCCGCACAACCGGTGTCCGTCCGTGATCGTCCGTGTCCGTCCGTGTGCCCGTGTCCGCCCGTGTCTCCCCCCCCTCCCCATTCAATCCTCACTTTTCAATTTCCGCCCATCCGTGTACGTTACTAGACAGAAGGGGAAAAACGCTTTATGCGCATATCTTGGTCCAATTTCGCTCTGACATCCGCGCTGATTCCGGCGGCCGCGGCCTGGCTGGCCCTTTTCCAGCCGGCCTCCGCCCAAACCTCGGTGTATCAGTCCATGACCCTGACCGGGGATTTCAACGGGTGGGACCCGGGACGCAACAACATGGGATTGCTCGCGAATGAGGTCTGGGAGCGGGTCATATTTTTGGACGCGACCGATACCAATGAGTTCAAATTCGCCGCCAATGGTTCCTTCGCCATTGACTGGGGCGAGTTCAGCCAGCCCAACACCCGCCCGCCGATCAGCGATACTGCGGACCGGGTCGGCGGCGCGCCCAATATTCGTATCGCCCCGGTCATGAACAGCCCCTACCGCTTCACCCTCAACAGCACCGGCAATACCTATTCCGTGGTCCGGCTGTTCGGCACCAACGCCTACGCGAACACAAACCTGATCAAAAATCCGGGGTTCGAAATTGCAGGCGACAATTCAGCGTTTGATGCAAGATACTGGAAGCCCAACAACCGGTACGGCAATGTCGGCGATGCCTGGGGCTCCGCCGCCCGTCAGAATTACCGCTCCTACCAGGGAACCAACATGATGGCCATCGGTACGGAACCCAACTTCGGAGGGGTCTGGCAGGATGTGCCGGCGGGGTTCGGTTATGATTACCAGGCATCCGGCTTTTTCTGGGCCGATGTCAATCCGCCCTTCGGGCCCTGGACCGCCGGGGTCCAGCAAATCAAGATCGAGTTTTTCAGCCATTCCTACGAGTTTCTCGGTTCGGCCGAGACGGAAATCGCCGGGGTCGGCCAGAACTGGAAACGGTTTTCCGTCCGCGCCTCCGCCCCGCAAGACACGGCCTGGGCCCGGCTCGTGGTGAATGTGCAGGACGCGGGCACGAAGGGCAGCCTTCAGTTTGACAACCTCTCGATGATCGCCATTCCGACCCGGAACGAGGACTTCCTGCGCTGGGCTACCGCCACCGAGCGGGGCGAACATTCCCTCGGCGGATGGGATGTCAGCAACGGCAACATGCGGATCATTCTCGACCCCTCGTACCTGCGCACCATCGCCCTCGGCAACACAAACGCAGTGAGCGGCATCGGCGGAACCATCACCTCGGCCAACATCTCCAACGGTATCGGGGTTATTTCATTTGATTACGCCCACGGCTCCACCGACGAGGAGAATGAACCGACCAACGCACTGTCGTTTGCCGTCCGCACATCCAGCGACCGGGTGAACTGGAGCGCCCCCGTCGGCTTCCGCACCAACGTCCTGTCCGTCGGGTTCCAGAACTTCCAGGTGTTCACCTACCAGCCCAACGCCCGCTACATCCAGATTCAGCACACCGGCGGCACCAACGACCTGCTGATCGACAACGTGGAAATCGCCGTGCCGTCTCTGACCAAACGGTTTGACACCTTTGACACCGATGACTGGCCTTCGGGTACCGAGAGCTATGGGTGCCATACCCATAACGGCTGGACCATCTGTACCGGCCGGGTAGCATCCCTGACCTTCTCCGATGGCGGAGTCGCGGAGCTGGCGCCCTCCGGCACCGGCACCAATTACCTGACCAGCCCCCTGCTCAGCAACGGGATCGGCAAACTTCAATTCGACTATGCCCGCGGAACCAACAGCGGAAACGGCGCCGCGTTCCGAATCGAATCCTCCACCGACGGCACCAACTGGACCGTCATCGACGAAGTCTACAGCGTGGTCAACAGCTCATTTCTCGCGTACGAAAACGAAGTTTACATCCTCGACGCTGCCTACCTGCGGGTCGCCTCGATCTTCACCACCAATCCGCCGGGTGGAGCGGAAAGCAAACTGATCGAGGAACCCTTCACCGATGGAAACGATCCCATCGATGGATGGACGTTCACCGGCCTCGGGCAATACACATCGGAATCAAGCTCCGGGCTCGAACCGAATTCTCTTCAGTTCAACAGCACCGGGGATACCCTGCTAACGCCCATACTGTCAGCCTCCCCCAGCTATATGACCTACTGGGCCAAGGGAAACAGCGCCGCCGGCATCTCACTCTTCACCGTCACGGCCCTCACCCCCACCGGCAACGTAACCCTCACGTCGTTCCTGCCCAGCAATTCGGAGATGATCTACTCCAACAGCCTGCCCGCCGATACGACCCAGATTCAGTTCTCGTATACCAAGGACTTGGGCAATGTCGCCTTCGACGATCTGACCGTGTTCGGTGAAGCTGCCGTCGGCAATGATGCTCCCGGACTCTTTATCGACAACATTATCGTCGGCGCCCCGATCCTGTACCGGGAACAGGATTTTGATGACTGGCCGCCGCAAACGTCCTTCGGCGAATACAGCTTCCAGGGGTGGACCCTGGGTGTCCGCGGGATTATCGACACAACCCTCGCCTACACCGGAAAGGTCGGTCGCCTCGACAACCGTGCAAACAACCTACCGTACATTCAGACTCCTAATCTCAATAACGCGATCGGGCCGATCTCGTTCCGGTACCGGAACTGGGACGGTTCCCCGGCGGTAAACGTACAGGTTCAGCTTTCCCAGGACGGCGTTGTCTGGACCAACGTGGTCGACAGCTTCAGCTCGGTCAACACCGAGTATCTCCTCCGCGAGATCTATGTATCGGAAACCAACTACAGCTATGTCCGAATCCAGATCACCGGCGGAACCGAGCGACTCCTGATCGATGAAATCTTCATCGATTACCCCCGCCCCCGGGCCACGGTATCCCTCATCGGTGTCAATGAACCGGCCCAGCCCTACACCAACGATGCGGTTCACCTGATTGCCCGTGCCCAACCGGTCGGCGGGGCCCAGGTTACCGGTGTCACCTCCTATTACCGGGTCGGCACCAGCGGCCCCTATACCGCCATCCCCATGGCCATCACCAACATCACGGAATGGGGAACCGTTACCCCGATCGCCCCGCTCAGCACCGGCTCGGTGGTCCAATACTACTTTGAAGCCTACTTCACCGGCCCGGGCAGCAGCGCATCAAGCCCCACCCTGTATCCGCCCGGCGGCTCAACCAATCCCGCGAGCTACGGTATTCCGCGACAATCTCCCAATCAAGTATGGATAAATGAAGTTGGATACGCACCGCCATTATTTGGCTTCATAACGCTACCCAACTTCGTTGAACTCACCGGCAATACCGGGATTGATATGACAGGCTGGACACTTGAATTCAGTAGAGGGCGCATATCAACGAATCAACCTCAAGTGCTCTTGGAGATATACAACATCACGAACAATGTAGTATTTCAGGACGATTTTAATGGATATGGGTTTTGGACTATCGGTAATAGCCAGGTTTCAATGGCAAACCAAGTATTCACCGGCAAACATCAATGGGGAACGAATATGCCTCTCGCAATTCGTCTATTAAACGAAATTGGAACCGTTGAATCCGCTATATCATTTGAAGGATTTGTTTATGGCTACGATCCTGTACCTGCATCAGACTTTCAAGATTTCACTAATACTGTAAGCCTCACAGGTGCCGGTGAAAACTACTCCGAATTCACTTGGTCTGTCGCAAGCAATACCCCCGGCAATGTAAATGTAGGCCAATACTTCGGCGATGCACCGCCGGTCATCCCGCCGGATGTAGACGTGTACCGGATGACCATGAGTTCGACCCAGATCGTGATCTACGCCTACGGCAACACCAACAACTGGGACGTTGCACCTTACTACCGGACCAATCTTGCCAATGCCTCGGAAAGCTGGACCGCGGTGTCGCCGTACAGCGAGAGCTGGGCCAACGGGACCAACACCGTAAGCTTCCCGATCCCGGCCTCCGGCAACACACGGGTGTACCGCCTGTTGATCAGCGAATGACCGGTGACCCGACCCCAGCCCCGAGGGCAACCGGGAGGTTGCCCCTCCGGAGACCTGACAACCCGATCGGATCCTTTGGCTGGACGCCGGTAAGCGTCACGCCAAGCCCCTCTATCTGACCGCATCGTAGATGTCGTAGGCTTCGACCTATGACAACTACAACCTCTACGACTACAGATACGTCCGGTTTTCTGAAGACCGATACCAGGGGGAGGGTTCTGACTCCGGCGCAGGACCGCGAAGCGTTGCTGGATGCGTTTGAGCAGAGCGGTATGAGCGGGGCGGAGTTCGCCCGGGTGCATGGGATCCGCTATTCGACCTTTGCGTACTGGCGTCACGTTCGCAAAAAGCGCGGTTTGGTTGTCGAGCCGGTAAAGGCCGGCTTCCAGGAGGTAGCGATTCAGTCCACGCCCTCGCCGGGGCCCTCGCTGACGATCGAGTTGCCGGGCGGCGGGCGGTTCCGGCTGGAACGAGCCGACCAGCTTCCGATGGCCAGGGCCCTGCTGCGGTATCTGGACACATGATCAGCTTCACCGGAGCGCTGAAGGTCTACCTGGCGTT
>JAUIHQ010000252.1 GCA_030432155.1 bacterium
GGCGATGGTCAGGTTCTGCCAGTCCACATCAAACGGCCCGATGCCCGCCTCCCCCGCGGTATCGTCGGGGAACGCATTCAAACCCGCCCAGTCCGAACGATCGCCGTTGATGGTGATCGATGCAGTGTTGTTCTCCGACGCGAGCTGCCCCGCGTGAAGTGCCGGAGCCAACATGGCTGACATGAAAATAATATTCCGCCCGATACGTATGATACTCATAGCTTTGACTCCATCCTGCTTTCCAGAAGCATCGATATCCACCTCAAGCCCGGCTGGAAGCTGAACCTTTTGAATGCGCACAGCTCCCGGTTGTTGAGAAACCGGTGTTTTCGCTTCGGTTCTTCACGAGATAGATGATCACGACAACTCCGAGAATGGTTCCCACGGGAAAACTGAATAACCACAATATTGAAATGACCCACATGGCCGACCTGAACCAGGCCTCATGGTATTTCATGCCGATCAAAGCAATGAAGAGAAACACCGCGCCGATGAGAGCCAGCACAAGTCCCGCCGCCGTTGCGTAAAGACCCAGGCTTATTGTAGACGCCATCGAGTCCGGCGATGTTCCGGGCTGGCTGGCCATGTGGGAAAAGGCCTGAATCATGGCGAAGATCGTCACCGCCAAACCCGCTACCATGCCAAGCTGCAGCAAGATACCCCATACGGCGAAAAGCGCGCCTGCACGGTGATTTCTGCCTGTAACAGCCGTCGTCATGCCAAATTGTCCGTATGATGAATCTCCGCTCTACGTCGCCGCGGTTCCGGCACTGTCCAGGGAAATATCTTCATGTCCTTCTCAATCGTCGGTTACCATTCCGCCTTGACCCGATAGACCTGAGTCGTACCGGCATCGGTTGCGTCATACAGGAATACGGTCCCGCCGTTCCCCCGGGCTCCTCCGCCCGAGGCATCCCAAGATTCCCCCGGGGTTGCGGATTCCTCCAGGCTGTATCGCACGGCGGAAAGGGTGTCGTTCACCTCAACCTGCACCGCACCATCAAGCTGCACCTCCTCGAACGCGATCGCCTCAATTTTCGGTGACAGGGTGTAGGTGACCGGTCCCATGGTCTCGTTGGTGGCGGTGGGATCGGTGTAGACAAGAAGGCGAAACTGGTTGGAGGGAAAGACATCGCCGCCGGCATCAAACATCGCTGCCAGCGGAATGGCGTATTCCTGGTTGGTGGTCGCGGTGTTGTAGGGGGAAATCGCCGCCGCGCCTCCGCTGATCGTACCCGCACTGAAATTCCCTGCGCTTTGTTGAAACGGGAAATCATTCTGCCAGCCGGCTTCCGACCCCACGAGACCGAGCCCGAATATATCGAACCCCGTGCCGGTGTTCACATCGTTGTCCAGGGCAAGAAACACGCTGGGCCCGGCGTTCGGATTGATGGAGGCATGGTAGGAGATGTAGACATACAGGTTGGTTTCATCATTCGCGAGCCGCAGCTCGGCGAGGTCAGGCCCCACATCACCGTCGCCGGCGATATCCGTGGCCGCGACCGGAGCCGCGTCCCAGTCCGCAAACACCCCGTCGATCGCAACATTCGTGTAGTACCCCGCCCTGCTTTCGCGGGCGCCGGCGATCACTAGAACCGCCGCCATCGAGATCCATACCATTCGCATCATTGTCGTCTCCAATCTGCCAGACCTCTCACTCTGTACCCATGAATTTATATGCTCTCTCAAATAAAGTCAAGCGAAAACATATTCCAGGCTTTTTGAATAGAACAGCGGCAAGTGGTCTCGGGTGTCGAGATCGAGGCCGGATTCACGGCATCCGCACTTCAGCCCGCCACACGGACAGGCCGTTGGAGGGGGCGGCGGGAATGGTGACGGCGCCGCCCGTACCCAGGATGGGCGCAAGCTGCTCGTTCCAGCTTCCGTCGAGGCGATCATGCCGAAAGAGAGCATACACACGATTCGTAATGGTATCCAGTTCCAACGACGGGGAAAGCGAGCCGGCGGCCAGCCCAAGCCGGAAATAGGAGTGATCATCCAGGGGATGGGTGCCGGAAAGATAGTGATCGAGATTGGTTTGTCCGTCGCCGTCGTCATCCACCTCCGCCGAGGCATTGGTGATCCCCTGGAAATACCGGTATTCCCATCCGTCAGGCAGCTCGTCTCCGTCTTCATCGGTGGTCCATGGATCCGCCACCACGACATCACCGGCAACGATCCTCAGGTTCCCGTCCTCCCCCGCCGATTGAATCCGCACCCCCGGCTCACCGGTCCGGGGATCGAGAATCCCGATGCGCAGGGATACCGTCCCGGTCGGGAAACCGGTGACGGCAAAAACCCCGGTAACCGTCATCGCCGGACCGGGAACAAGCTCCCGAAGATCGACGTCAAACGTCCCTCTCCACCAAGCCGCTCCCTCCGCCGAGCAAAAGGCTGCTTCCAGCTCGAACGGATGATAACAGGGCGCGGCGCCGGAGTTGGTCATCACCAGCGAGACCTCGAACGGAATCCCGTCGAGTACGGTATCGGGCCAGGTGACTCGTTGAATGTGGTAGTTGTATCCCAGCAACCGCTTCATCGGGTTCAGGTTGGCCTGGTTCCCGTTCCACTGGTGTCCGCCGGCCGGGCCGAGGAAGGAAAAATGGTAATCGCGGAGAACGGTCATGATGTCGGCAACATCATTGGACCAGGTACGCTTTTGGGAGGCACCGGGACTCTCTCCGGACACCGGGTTGGACATCCAGTTATCCACCGAGGCGGGTGTGACGTGATCGAAACAGTACTGCATGCTCCAGTCCCCGCTGTCGTCGCACTGGGGAAACCCGTACGTGCATTCCGCAGTAAAGGATGGGAAGTAATCTTCATGGAATCCGAATTCCACCCCCACCGCATCGGGATTCCGGGGATAGCGGGTTTGAAGCGGGGTCCGGGTGAAACCGGAGGCGTAGGCATTGCGCACGAGTACCTTGACCTCGTTGGACGGGGCCCGATTGTCGCACCCGGACTGATGCCACTCGCCCCACAACCCCAACAGGCCGACCTGGACCGCGGTGATTCGCGGATCACCGTCGTATTGCGCGGCAAACGCCTCCACGAATTCGACAAGCTGTGTGTGCATGGCCGACGCATTCCAGTCCGGCGTCCATCCCGGGCCGTCCCCATCGCAGCTCGTATAGGCCGCATACGGAATGGACAGAGGCGGCTCGATCAGAAAACGGGGAAAATCCCGATCCACCTCGCCTCCTTGATAAAACAGCGTGATGCCGCTGTTGTCGCCGTCGGGATAATCGGCGACGGGGCGGATCACGAAGGTTGCCTCGGGGTGGTCGGCGAGAATCGGGAGTAGATGGTTGGTCTCGAAGCGGCCCCAGTCAAAGACCTGGTCCGCGGTCTCCACGTCCCGCCACGGCATGTAGACATGATAGATCGTGGCCCCGTAATGGTTGACCGGGGGACCATCGACATAGTCCGTTCCCCACAGCATGAAACCCTTGTGGGGATTGTTCAGGTCCTGCTGAGCACTCGCCGGCTCCACCATCCCCCCGGTTGCCTCCGGGATCGCCAGGGCCAACCCCAGCAGCAGCCATGCGGATGTCCGCCCGACCATCATACCCGGACCGGTTCCGGCGGTACGGCAACAACACCGCCTTCACGGAGGGACTGCACGGCTGCACATCCGGCGGCCACGCTGTTGCGCCCTGCCTCGGGGGTGCTGACCGGCTCGCGGTCGCGCAGAATCATGTCGAGAAACGCCCGGGTGATCAACGGATCCGCGCCGCCGTGTCCGTCGGCCCCGGCGCCTTCCCGCGCGATATCGATCATCTCCCGCTTGCCCGCGTCCGGCCAATCCCGGGTCCTGGCCTGCCGATCCACCACCCAGAGTTCCTCTTTCTCGAGATTGAACTCGATCCGGCCGGTGGTCCCGATGATCGTATAATTGCGGAGATACTCGGGGGTGAAGTGACACTGGGTGTAGGACGCCTTGATCCCGTTGGCCAGCTTCAGGATGACGACATGGTTGTCCTCGACATCCACGTCACGGCGGAAGACGCACATCTGCCGGGGATTGTCCGCCGCCTGTGCTTCGCGGCAGGTATCCCGTACGTCACAGACATCGCATGTAAGATCATTTCCCATCTCGCCGCCGAAATAGTCAAGGTCGCCGAAGGCCGCGACCTTCTCGCTGACTGCGTCGGCAAACCAGTGGATGAGATCGATATCATGCGATGCTTTCTGCAGCAGAAGGGAATGGACCCCTTCCCGCCCGGCATGCCAGTCGTGGTAATAAAAATCGCCGCCGGCCCCGACAAAGTGTCGGACCCAGATGGCCTTGATCTCGCCGATACGGCCGTTGCGCATGAGTTTGCGGGCGGTTACCGCCAGCGGGTTGTACCGGAGGTTGAACCCCATCATGAAACGCTTTCCGGATGCCTTCCATGCATCGAGGATCCGGTCGCATCCTTCGGTGGTCAGCGCCATCGGTTTTTCCAGGTACAGATGTTTTCCCGCCTCGAGAGCCGCCACCGCGTGCTCCTCGTGAAACCGGTCGGGCGAAAACACCCCCACCGCCTCCACCCCGGGATGATGAAGGACATCGCGATAATCGTGACTGACCGTCAGCTCCTCCCCCGCCCATCCGCGGCATTCATCGAGTGCCGCGTCACGGATATCCGCCGCGGCCACGATATGCGCTTCATCCGAAACCGGAGGGTGCCAGTTTTTGGCAATGATCGCCCGGCCCGAGGCTCCGATGATTCCGATACCCAGTCTGCTCATATGGTTGATGATCCTCTGCGTTACGACCGGCTCACGGCCGGGGAATGATTTTCTGAACCGAACCGTCGGCCATCACGGCAAGTGTTCCCGGCTCGGAAAGTGATACCTCGACCGATGCCCCGGCATGAAACTGCCAGTCTTGCGGTTGCGCCCACGCGTTCTTGTCCCGGAAATGATCGGTCAAAAGCACCAACTGGTTCAGGTTTGTGTTCCAGCCCTGGGTGATCCACACGTTCACATCGGCGGTGTCCCGTATGGGCTCCGGATATCCGTTCTCCGTGGTCCATGCCCAGTAAAAATACCCGATGAGGTCCTGATCGCGATAGGTCTCAGGATTGATGTTCTCGTATCGTACGGACTGGGGACAGAACCACACATCCGAATCCTGGGCGAGAATGCCTTCCAGGGCTTCCAGCATCCGGCTCTGTTCCCCGAAATAGCTTCCGTTTGCATCGGCATTGTTCACGGACGGGAAGTAGCCGTCGTTGTCGTTGGCGCTCATGACGAGGGCGGCCGCGATCTGACGGAGATTGCTGCGGCAGGTGGTTTCGCGGGCCTTGGCGAGGGCGGTATTCACGGCGGGAAACAGCAAGGCGGCAAGCAAACCGATAATGGCGATGACCACCAACAGCTCGATCAGGGTGAACGCGGAGACGGGGTG
>JAUIHQ010000253.1 GCA_030432155.1 bacterium
CCTTGCGATGACGATAGCGATCGAGGGCCACGGCAAGAATGATGATGACGCCGGTCACGATCTCCTGCACCCAGTTGGCGAGCCCCAGCTTGGTGCATCCGTTGCCGACCACGGTCATGATCATAGCGCCGATCAGGGAGCCCGCCACGGATCCCTCGCCCCCGGCGAGGCTCCCGCCGCCGATGACCACGGCCGCGATGACATCCAGTTCCGCGCCCATCGCGGTCGTCGGATCGCCCATGGTCAAATAGGAGAACTGTAGCACACCGGCGAGTCCGGCCAGACCGGCGCCGATTCCATAAATCATCAGCTTGGTTCGTTTGATTCGAATACCGCACAACCGGGCGGTTTCCTCATTGGATCCGATGGCGAAGATATGACGTCCGAGCCGTGTATACCGGAGAATACCCGCCACCAGGGCCGCGGTGATCAGGGTCAGCCACACGCCGGGCGGAAACAGCATCCACCGCTTATCCGGCGGGAGGGCGGTCAGCAATTCGTTCAGCCAGGTGGACGGCGGAAACACCATCTGTTCCGACGCCAGTCCCTTGGCCAGCCCCCGGACCGCCCCCCACATGCCGAGGGTGACGATAAACGGCGCCATGTTCAGCCCGGTCACCAGCATACCGATGACCCATCCGCACAGCACACCGGCCATGACGCCTCCTCCGGCGGCGAGAACCGGCGGTACACCGGCCTGGAGCAACAGCGCCACCACCACCGTACTCAGGGCGATCGTCGCCCCCACGGAAAGGTCGATGCCGCCGGATATAATGATCAACGTCATGCCCAACGCAGCCATGCCGACCACCGCGGTCTGCAGAAGCATGATCTCCAGATTGGACAGGGTCAGGAAGGTTGACGGTTTCAGGACCGCAAAAAAGATAAACACGAACAGCAGGCCGATGACCGGGCCCAGCCGGATCAATTTTCCCCTCAGGTCATTCCATGATGTCATGTTGTCCGTCCTTCCACGCCGGTAGCCTCCAGCATGATTGCATGCTCATCCCACTCCCGAACCGGTCGCAGGCTTCCCAACTCGCCCCGGCACATGACGCCGATCCGATCGCAGGCGCCGAGAAGTTCCGGAAGATAGCTGCTGACCATAAGGATGCCCCGGGGCTTGATGCCCGCCGCTACATCTCCGGCGGCCAATCGGTCGATCAGCCGGTAGATATCGGATTTCGAACCGACATCGATTCCCCGGGTCGGCTCATCGAGAAGAAGAATATCCGCCTCGTGGTGCAGCAATCGTGCAAGTGCGACTTTTTGCTGATTCCCTCCGGATAGCGACTGCACCGGGGCCCGAACCGACGCCGCCTTGATCCCAAGGGTTTCCACCTGGCGCAAGGCCCGTTGTTCGAGTGCATGCGGGGAAATCCATCCCAGCCGGCCCCGCCCCTCGAGCCGGGACATGGTTACATTCTCGGCGATGGAAAGATTCACGGCGAGGCCCTCTTCCTTCCGGTTCTCGCTGACCATGCCCACCCCTTGCGCCCATCGTTCGGTCACCGAGGCGGGACCGGTCCAGGACTGAATGCGGACCGTGCCGCCCCGGATTTCATCAAGCCCCATCACCGCACGCAGCAATTCGGTACGGCCTGCGCCTACCAGGCCGGCAATGCCGATCACCTCACCGCGACGTAGGCTCAGGTCCGCCCGCTTCAGCGGCTGGGCTCCGGCCAAACTCGAAATATCGAGCAGTACATCGCCCGGTTGATGTGCGCCCCGGGCATACATGTCTTCAAGATCGCGCCCAACCATCATGGCCGCCATTTCATTGACCGACGTTTCCCCGGTGACACCGCCTCCTGCACTGCGGCCATCGCGGAGAACCTGGAAACGGTCGGACAGCTCTTTCACTTCCTCCAGGAAGTGGGAAATATAGATGATGGCGTGGCCCTGCCGTCGCAGATCCCGGATCAGGTCGAACAGTTTCCGTGCATCCTCCAGGGTCAGGGAGCTCGTGGGCTCGTCAAAGATCAGTACCCGGCAGCCGGCGGCAACCGAGCGGGCGATCTCCACCATCTGCTGATGTGCGGGCGGCAGCTCATACACGATCCGGTCCAGCGGGATATGGCCGGCCTGCAGCTTGCCGAGGGCCTCTGCGGCACGTTTCCGGCGAAGCCGCCGGTTAACCAGCGGTCCTTTCACAGGTTCCATACCGAGCATGATGTTCTCTTCCACACGCAGATGAGGCGCGAGGGAAAGTTCCTGATAGATCATGCCGATACCGGCATGGCGGCCGTCCTGCGGATTTCGGGGAGCATACGGCCGCCCGAAGAGCGTGATAGTTCCTTCATCCGGCGGCTGCGCGCCGGCGAGAATTTTCATCAGGGTGCTTTTGCCCGCCCCGTTCTCGCCGATCAGGGCCAGCACCTCTCCCTCATCGACCGACAGATCCACGCCGTCGAGTGCGATGGTGGATCCGAACCGCTTCCGCAGTCCGCGCATGTCGAGGCAGGCCATCGGCTCGTCAGGGTTCCAGGTCTTCACCGCCGGTCAGAAGCTGGACGCCGGTATCGATGCGGGCTTCCACCGGCTCTCCGCGGAGACGTCCCACCGCAGCCCTGACCCCTTCGGATCCCATACGCTCCGGGTTCTGTACGACGAGGGCCTGGATTTCTCCGGCGGCAAGGCCTTTCTTGAGCTCGTCGGAGGAATCGAATCCGACAAATGCAATGCTACCGGCAAGCTGATGCTTGCGAAGGGTGATCAGCATGCCCGCGGTGCTGGATTCATTCGGCGCGAAGACACCGTCCGCCTCGTTCAACTTGTCGAGAAGCTCCTCACTTTTCTGGATGGCTTCGCCCACCGTCGCCCCGGCGTACTGGTTATCCACCGTCACCTCGATATCGGGAAATGCGCCAAGAGCCTTGAGGAATCCCTCTTCCCGCTCATGGGTGCTGGCCGAACCGACCTGGTACCGGAGCAGCACAACCTTGCCTTTTCCGTCGAGCAGCGAGGCCAGGTGCCGGCCCGCCATTTCACCGCCGGCGAAATTATCCGTGGAGACGAAACTTTGGAAATCCTTGCCCGCGTCTCCGGCCAGTGCGGAATCGAAGATCACCACGGGAATGCCCGCGGCAGCGGCGGCCCGAACCGGGCGTACCAGCGCGTGCTGATCGAGAGGTGCGAGCACGATGGCATCCACGCCTTCGGTCACAAACTGCTCCACGATGGCAATCTGCTGCGCCCGGTCATTCTCCTTCAGAGGCCCCTTCCAGATCACCTTCACACCGAGCTCCTCACCCGCCTGCTTCGCCCCCGCCTCGACCGATTTCCAGAACACATGCGACGTTCCCTTGGGGATGACCGCAATACGGGCGCCGCCCGACGCTTCTGCGTTATCCGTTGATGACCGGCCGCAACCCACAAGCATCAGGACCGCCACCAATCCTGCAAAAACCTTCCATCCCGTGATTTTCATATGTCCCCTTTCCACGTGCTGATTGTGATGTGCCGCAGCGGCTTCCCTCAAGGGTCGTCTATTTCTGTCCCGCATCGTCCATCAATGTTCCACCTGCGTCAATCGCCTGTACATAAATGCCCGGCATATTTCCTCTGATTATTGAACACTATGTGATCGAGACGGGGAGCGTCGACAAGATTTGCCGGTCTTTTCTACTGTAGAGCTACCGGATGGACAAAGATTATACAACGAATGAAGAATCCTCCATTCGCATCGGCATGGTCGGGGTCGGCGGTTTTGGTACATATCGCCGTGAGCGCCTGCGGGAGACCGGTCGTTTCAACCTGGTTGCCGTCTGCGACCGAAATACGGAAATCCTGCAAAAGGTCGCCGACGAAGAATCGGCGGAATCGTTTTCAACACTGGAAGAGCTTCTCAAACGGCGGCCCGATGTCGAAGGCATAGTGATAAGTACGTCGGCTGCATCGCATGCCGGGCTCGCGGTGCTCGCCATGGAAGCCGGGCGGCATGTGTTCATCGAAAAACCCCTCTGCTCAAGTGTCGGCCAAGCCCGGATCCTGCGGGCTGCCTACCGGCAACATCCGGTCGTGGCGGGATGCGGGCATGCCCGGATGGACGGGGATGGCGCGTATCTTTCCGTCCGATCCCTCATGAAGGACGGACGTCTCGGCGCCCTGGCGGCGTACGAGGAAAACACATCGCACTCCGGGGGGTTGGAGCTTACCCCCGGCGACTGGCGGGAGGACCCGGAGAACAATCCCGGGGGTATGCTGTTTCAGTGCGGTGTTCACTCCCTTCATCGCCTGATCCATCTATTCGGCCCCATCGAATCGGTCCAGGCGATGATGCGTTCGGATGTTCGGCCGGAAACCCGGACCGTGGATGCGGCATCGGTGTTGATTCGTCATGCATCCGGCGTGATCGGAACACTGAATGCCTATCATGTGACACCGTACTGTCATGTGCTCCGGATTTTCGGAACCGCGGGCATGGTGGAAGTGGAAACGCATGACGGCCTCGGGCATTCCCGGTTTCAGCAGCGGCGGCGTTATGAAACGGAGCCCGTAATCGACCTCCCGCCCCCATTCATTCCGCCGACCGCCAAAACAGGCAATCTGCTGGCCTGGGCGGATGCAATCGAGGGAAGAAAACCAGACCCCGATCCGACACTGGAGGACGGAATCCGTGCGGTCCTGCCGGTCTTCGCGGCCGAACGTGCGGCGAAGGAGTCGCGGCCGGTCCTCCTCCGCGAACTCGAAGACGAGCTGAACCGGGAACTCATCCATTGAAAACGGCAACCATCCATCCCCTGCTTCTTCCATGGATGGAGGGCGGACGGCCCGTCATCCACGCACCGTCGGATCTGCTGGAAGGTCTCGAAAGCCTGTGGAATGACCAGAGCCGGGAATATCAGGAGAATCAGTTCCTCGGGTTACTGCTCGACCCTTCCGATCATCGGATCCAACGAGCGGAACAGACGATTCTCGCCTGGGCCGAAACTCTTTCCGGATGGGACAATGATGCGACCGAGAACCATACCTGGTGCGTGGCGCCACATGTCATCCGAACCGCCGTGTATGCAACATGGTTGGCAATGTTGAAACCCTGGGCTCCATCTGCATCCCGAAAGCTTGCAACCGACCTGAAACAGTTCTGTAGCCGCCATGTCGCTGCTGTTCTCAATGGAAGAGCGCCTTCAGCCGACAATCAGTATCTCTCACTGAGCCTTGCCTGCACCATGACCGGAGACGCACTGATCCGTCTGGGCGAGGATGACGATAGCGCACGGTGGCTTCTCGATATGGGTCTCCCGCGGGTACGGAAATGGATCGGGCTGATGCCGAAAGACGGCTACAGCGGAGAAGGTTCCACCTATCACCAGGACGTGGTCGGACCGCTCGCGGCCTGGCTGTCGATG
>JAUIHQ010000254.1 GCA_030432155.1 bacterium
CGATGATTACCCGGCTCTCCACATCCTTAAACCCAAGGTCCTGGGGGATATCACCGATGACCGCGAAGCTGTGCACACGTGCATTCAATCCCATGGTAACCCGGGAATGAATCACCGCGTGTGAACCGATCTGTGTCCCGTCACCAATGACCGCTCCGGACCCGATCACCGAATAGGGCCCGATGGAAACCCCTTCACCCAGATGAGCGGATGGATCCACAATGGCGGTGGCGTGGATACTCATGACGCACGGAACTCCACGAGACCGCTTTCGCGCAGACTGATGAAATCCTCCGCCCGGCCGGCCGCGGCCTGGCCGATGATGACATGATCGAGGACTTCAATTTCCACGACCCGACCGGCCTCCACCAGGCGACGGGTCAGGCGGATGTCTTCAGCCGAGGGCGTGGGATCGCCGGAGGGGTGATTGTGAACCAGCACCACCGCGGCCGAACAGGCACGGATCGCCTCCTTGAACACTTCCCGGGGATGGACGAGGCAGGCATCGAGAATACCCGACGATACCTTGAAAGGAGGTCGCCGCAACCGGTACTTGGTATCGAGCATGAGGACCCAGAACGATTCCGCGTCATGCCCATGCAAACGGCCCCTCATCAGGTTCGCGGCATCACCGGGCGTCCGGATGATCGATGCCGCCTCTTCCGGCTGGCGCATCAGCCTTCTTCCCAGCTCCAGAGCGGCCACCACCGCCTGGGCGCGAACCCGGCCCATGCCGCGGATCGTGCAAAGCTCATCCACCGATTGGCGGGATAACTCCCGGAGACTGCCGTATTTCTGGAGCAGGGAGTCGGCGAGATCAACCACGCTCTGGCCGGGAATGCCGCTGCGGAGAATAACCGCCAGCAGCACCCGGTCGTTGACCCGGTCGACACCCCACTCCTCTACCAGCTCCCGCGGCCGCTCCTCCCGTGGAATATCGCAAATACGCCGGGCGCTGATCGGGTATTCCCTGGCGGCAACCGGTTCACATGTTTCCATCATCGTCATCAGATTTTTTACGCTCCATGTAGCGGGAACACATACCGAGCAGGGCTTCCGGCACGGCGGCATCCACGCGGACGAAATCATGGTCATACACAATTTCATAAATCGACGCACTGGATTTCAGCGCCGCGATCACCTTGCCTTCGGCGATCGGAACGGTCAGGTGAACACGATGATTCCGGCTTCGGAGTTCATCGGCGAGCAAACTGCGAAACGCCTCCAGGCCTTCCCCGGTTTTGGCCGACAGCATCACCGCCGGTGAAAGCGCCTGCTTGAGCCGGGCCGCCTGCCCCGACGCTTCCGCGCGGTCGCACTTGTTCAACACCGAGATCACCGGTACATTGCGCACCCCGATTTCCTTGAGCACCGACTCCACCGCTTCAATCTGCTGCTCGACCAGCGGATGCGAGGCATCAATCACATGCACGAGGAGATCGGCCTCGGCCACTTCCTCCAGCGTCGCCTTGAACGACTCCACCAGGTCATGCGGAAGCTTCCGGATGAATCCCACGGTGTCGGTGAGGAGCACCTGTTGATGGTTGGGGAGCTTGAGTTGCCGGGTCGTGGGGTCCAGCGTGGCGAACAGCTTGTCATAGGCCAGGACCCCGGCATCGGTAAGGGCATTGATCAGCGTCGATTTCCCCGCGTTCGTATAGCCAACCAGCGACACCAGCGCCCACCCGTGGCGGCGGCGCCCCCTCCGCTGTTCGGCCCGCCGTTTGCGAACCTGTTCAAGACGGGTCTGGAACCGTGAGATGGATTCCACGATGCTCCGTCTGTCCATTTCGAGCTGCTTTTCGCCGGGACCCCGCAGACCGATACCGCCCTTCTGCCGTTCCAGATGCGTCCACATCCTCCGCAGCCGGGGGAGCAAATACTCGAGCTGGGCGAGCTCGATCTGCATCCGTCCCTCGCTGGTCCGGGCGTGCTGGGCAAAAATATCGAGGATGACCTGGGTACGGTCGACGACCTTGGTCCCGATGATCCGCTCAAGGTTCCGGCCCTGGGCCGGTGAAAGATCGTCGTCGAACACCACGGAGGAAATGCGGTTCACCTTGACCTGCTCGGCAATTTCCACCGCCTTTCCCTGGCCGATAAAGGTGCCGGGATGCGGCCGATCCATCCGGCAAACCATGGTCCCGGCGATCTCCGCCCCCGCGGTGCGGCACAGTGCGGCCAATTCAGAAAGGGAGTCCTCAACCTCCTTTTCCAAACCTTTCTCCCGAACCACGCCCACCATCAGCGCGGTTTCCGTCTCGTGTTCAACAATGGATTGCAGTTCCGCCATATTCGTTCCAGAAATCCGTCACTTTATCCGCGACCGCCTCGGCTGTCCATGCGGTATCGATATCCAGCCATGTAACCTTAAGCTTGTTACGGAACCAGGTCATCTGCCGCTTGGCGAGCTGCCGGGTCCGCACCACGACCCGCTCAACGGCATCGGCAGTGTGGCAAGCGCCGTCCAGGACATCGAACGCTTCCCGGTATCCGATTGCCTGGCGCGCGGTGACCGACAAGGTCATGCGCTCCCGTAACCCGGCGGCCTCCTCCAGCAGACCATGCGCGAACATGGACTCCGCGCGGCGGCGGATTCCGGCAGCAAGCGCGTCCTTGTCCGGACGGAGACAGATGATACCCGCCCCTTCGCCCGCCGGTTGGCCGGCGCGGCGCCAACGCGGGGAACCGGACCCGATTTCAAGGCCGCGGATGACCCGACGGGGATTCAGCGGATCCGCGAGTTTTTCGAGAAGTTCCGGATCCTTTTCACGGCATAATGCATGGAGCGCCTCCATCCCCCCCTCACGGTACCGGGCTTCCGCTTCCGCGCGAAGATCCGGATTCGGGCCGGCCTCACTGTCGATTCCCTCCAGCAGGCAGTTCACATAGAGCCCGGTCCCTCCCGCTACCAGGATAGGACGATCCGGAGGAACATCGGCCAGTTCATCTCCGACCCGCTCCAGGTAATCATGGGTATCAAACCGTTCGGAGGGTTCGGCGAGGTCGATGCCCGCATATACCAGGCCTGCACGCTCCGCCGGAGAAGGTTTTGCGGTTCCGATATCCATACCCCGATACACAAGCATGGAGTCCGCGGACAACACGATGGCCCCCGTCCGGCGGGCGATTACATGGGCAACCGAGGTTTTCCCCGCAGCCGTGGGGCCGACGAGGATCCGGACGTTACGATGGAGGACGCCGCTCACGCTGCATGGGTCAAAAGGGTTTCAAACGGAAGCATGGATCCGTGCGGGAATCTCATGCGGTACGTGAATCCGATTCGGGAGAAGCGGCGGGCTCCGGCGGCGGAGCTTTCAACGGGTGCCGGGTAGCCCACAGGGCCGAGATCATATAGATCCCGACCCCGGTGCAGATCGCCGCATCCGCAATATTGAAACAGGGCCAGTGCCAGGTTCCCACGTAGAAATCGAAGAAGTCGGTCACCCACCCCTGACGAGCCCGGTCCAGCAGGTTCCCGAGGATGCCGCCGATCAGCAGACCGAGAGCGAGGCGATGTTCCCAGGTATCGTTCAGGAATGAACGCCGATAGATGACCATGACCAGCAGCATGACAATCGACAGGATCATCAGAGTCGTGTTCTGCCCGCCGAACAGTCCCCACGCCGCGCCGGTATTCCGCACATAGGTCAGGTTAAAGAAACCATCGATGACCGGACGGGATTCACCGAGCAGAAAATCCGCCCGTACCACATGTTTGGTCCACTGGTCGAGAACCGTGACCACGATGGCGACAAGAAGCGGAAACATGATCCGGTCAGATCGAGTATTCCGGCCCCTGGATACCGCTGTGGCGCATCGGATTCGAGCGGGGCTTGCCCTTTTCGATTTCCGACTGGACGGCCACGCTGAAACGGGCAAAGGGAAGAACCTTCAGCCGTTCCCGTTCGATGGTGTGGCCGCTGATCTCGCAAATACCATAGGTTCCCTGGTCGATACGCCGGAGGGCTTCATCGATCTCATAGAGCACGTCATGTTCGGTGTTCAGCAGGCTGGCCGCGAATTCACGGTCGTAGTTATCCGTGCCCTGGTCGGCCATATGGAAACTGTAGCCGGACAGATCTCCGGACGACTCCTTGGAGGAGCGGTTCAGATTGTCGTTGGAAATAAAGGATATTTCATCGATCACCCGGTCCCGAAGCTCCAACAGCAGCTCCCGGAATTTCTGCAGTTCCTTCTTGGTCAACGGCTTTGACTTCCGGTTGCTCTTCTGAATCTTACGGGAAGGACGACCCAGGAGCTCGTCAACCGTGGTCGGTACAAAAGCATGCGTGGGGCCGCTGGAACCGTTTTTCTTCTTCTGGGAAGTCGTTTTCTTCTTTGGGGCGATCTTCTTGGCCGCCGGGGCCTTAGAGGCTTTCACCGCTGCCTTCTTCTTCACCGTGGCTTTCTTTTTGGCGACGGGCTTCTTCTTGGCCGCCGGTTTCTTGCGGGCCGGCTTGGCCTTGGAGACTTTTTTCGCCGCCGGCTTCTTTTTGACGGCTGCCTTTTTCGTCTTTCCGCCGGATTTCGCGGTGGATTTGCCGGACGTCTTCTTCTTTGAAGCAGGAGCTTTTTTCTTGGCCGCGGCTTTCTTTTTGCCCGTCTTCGACGGTGCGGGTTTCTTTGATGCGGCTTTTTTCTTGGTCTTCTTGGCTGCCATTATTGCTCCTCTCGATCGATTACCGCTCGATTTGCGGTTCCTTTATAGACGCACCTTTGCCGATTTTTGTTCGGCAAAAAGTGCGCGGTGGTTACCATTTGCAGGATAGGCTGTCAATGAAACCCGATACAATCAACTCGTGGCTTCGAGGGAAACCCGGCAGTTTCGACCGTTGAGATCAACCTCATCCCATTGATTATCAACGCTTTCCGCATACGAACATTCGAGGGCAAGGGTTTCTGCCTGAATGTAGTCCCGGAACCGGTTCACCGCGTCCCGAATTTCCCGGTCGCCATGGAAATGCAGTCGTATCCGGTCCGCGATGTCGAGTTCCGCCGTTTTCCGGAGATTCTGGACCTTGTTCACGAATTCACGAGCGAGACCTTCCTGTATAAGGTCTTCATCGAGTTGGGTTTCCAGTGCGACAATGAAGGCTCCTTCCGCGGCGACAGCCAAGCCGTCGAGCGGTTTTCGATCCACAATCACATCCTCACGGGAAATTTCAACCGGGCCGCCGTCCAGCTCGACCTGCAGGGTTCCCCGGGCCAGGAATGCTTCGAGTTCTTCCGCGGCCAGTCCCATGACCGCCTTGTTGATGACCTGCACCTGCTTGCCGTAGCGGGGACCGAGAGTTTTAAAATTCGCTTTGGCGCTGAGGGATGCGAGACGCGTCT
>JAUIHQ010000255.1 GCA_030432155.1 bacterium
CCAGATAAACCATCCCAGCAGGGCGGAAAACACCACGGAACTATATTGAAAGAAACCGACCTGACCCGCCGGGGCGGAGGCGTAACCGTGGGTCAACAGCAATTGGCCCATGGTGGCCATGATGCCCATGGCTATCGCCAACCCCCACTGGAGCCATGTCAGGGTTTCCCAAACCATCGCCGCCGCCGGAAAGGACAGGATGCTGGCGAATACCCCGAAGTAAAATACGATCAAGGGCGGCGGTTCCGTATCGGACAGTCGTCGAATACTGACCAGGGCCACCGCGGCAAACATCGCCGACAGCAAGCCGATCAGAGCGGCGGGACGGAAGACCCCGGTATCCGGGTTTGCGATCAGGATCACCCCGATGAAACCGATGATCAGGGCGATGTTGGTCTTGCGGCCGATCGATTCACCCAGCCAGAAAAAAGCCAGCACGCCGATGAAGATCGGCGCGGTGAAATTCAAAACCACCGCCTCGGCAAGCTTCAACCGTGACAGGGCGAAGAAGAAGCAATACATGGCACTGAGACCGGCCAACGCCCGTAAAAGATGCAGCCGCAGACGGCCGGATTGAACGGCAAAGGCCGGTTGGCGGAAAATCCAGGGCAGGAGACAGGCCATCCCGAAGAAGCTTCTGAAGAAGACAATCATCGCGACAGGAATATCATGGCTGAGAGCCTTGACGATTGCGCCGACGCAGGAAAAGACCGCGGCCGAACTGACGATGAACGCCGCGCCCCGGACGACGCTTTGCGGTCGGGATGGTTGAAACACCTGCCTCATCGCCGGCCGTCGCCGTCGCGGCGAAGCAGTGCGATCCCGGACATGATGTAGGTCATCACGAACAGCGCGAACATGGCAAGCAGCAACCAGGAAGAGATCATGCGGACGGTGTCACCGGATGATCCCTCCAATCCGCGGCCCGTCAACATCAGCACCGCACCGGCAATCCCGCATCCATAGGCGAGATATCGCATGATATGACGGATCCGGTTCATCCTCGCACGGGCTACACCGAAAGCAGTTCCTTGATGTCGTCCCAGGTGAGGCTCCGCGACAGATCATCGCTCATGGTCAGGGTGGCGTCGATAACCTCGCGCTTGCGCTCCTGCATGGAGAGAACTTTTTCCTCAATGGTTCCGCGCGTGATCATCTTGATGTTGTAGACCGTCTTTTCCTGCCCGATTCGATGGGCACGGTCCGTGGCCTGGTCCTCCACCGCGGGATTCCACCACGGGTCGTAGTGAATCACCATGTCGGCGCCGGTCAGATTCAGTCCGGTTCCGCCCGCTTTCAGACTGATCAGGAAAAGCGGAATGGTATCGTCATGGTTGAATTCATTCACCCGCGACATGCGGTCCACGGTGGATCCGTCAAGGTAGCAGAAGCGGATCTTCCTCCGCACGAGTTCCTTCTTGAGGATCTGGAGCATGGATACGAACTGGCTGAACACGAGCACCCGGTGGCCGCCGTCCATCGCCTCATCCAGAAGCTCCATGAACAGGTCCATCTTGCCCGACGGATTCTCGTACTGAAGGCTCGGCATCTTGAGCAGGTCGAGATGGCAACAGGCCTGCCGGAGCCGGGTCAGGGTTCTGAAAATGGTAAACTTGGATCGGTTGAAGCCCTGCGCCTCGACCATGTCGGAAATCTGCCGGCTCGTTGTTTCGAGCAACTGCCGGTACACATCCATCTGATCGTCCGTCATTTCACAATAGGCAACCCGGTCGATCTTGTCGGGCAGCTCCCGGGCCACATCCTTCTTGAGACGGCGCATGAGGAATGGATGGATCTTGCGCCGAAGCCGAGCGTGAGCATGCTCCGCTTCGCCCCCCTTTCCCGCGATCGGCATCTCGTAATGCCGCCGGAACCGGGCATGATTGCCGAGGTACCCCGGCATCAGGAAGTCCATGATGGACCAGAGATCGGATACGCTGTTCTCGATCGGCGTACCGGTCAGCACCAGGCGCAGCGAGGCATTGAGCATTTTTGCACAGCGGGCGTTCTGCGTGGAATGATTCTTGATGCGGTACACATCGATATCCCTTCGCAAGAGCGCATAGGATGTTATGACAAGGTCGGATTCCTTGAGCATGTGCCAGGATTTGTGGCGGTCCTGCCCGGCCACGATGTGAACCTTGAGGTCCGGGGTGAAACGTTTGGCCTCTTCGGCCCAGTTGACAACGAGGCTGGTCGGACACACGACCAGCGCCGGCAGTTTCTGCAAATCTTTTCGAAGGCGAGGCAGCAGCAGCCACGCCAGCGTCTGGATGGTTTTGCCGAGACCCATTTCGTCGGCCAGGATGCCGGCGAAACCTCCGCGCTCGAGGTACCGCAGCCAGTCGACACCCTCCTTCTGATAGGGACGAAGGGTTTCCTCGAGAAAACTGTTCAGTTCCGCTCGTTCGAACGCGAGATTCCGGTTCTGGAGCTCCGCGTCGCGATTGATTTCATCGCGTCCTTCAATGTGAAGTCCCCGCGCGGTTTCCACCGAGGCCAGGAAGTAACCGGCATGAACGTCGTCAATCCGGTACGTTTCCTCGGCCACGGCTTCGGGAATGCCGCAGTCATCCAGCAGATCGTGAAACGTCTGAAAGACATCACGATCCACCAGGAGGGTTCGCTTGTGCATCTGGATGCAGGATTCTCCCCTCAACCAGGCTTCCTCGATGAGATGCGGCGGGAGCGGTTCCTGATTTCCGTCAATGTAGCGGAACGAGACCTGAAATCCGCCCTCCCCGCTCTCCAGTCGTTTGACTTCCAAGCTCGGTACAACCCATTCCGCGGTCCGGGTCAGGGTTTCGAGCCACCCGCCGAACTCCACATCCCATCCCCGGCTCCGGATCACCGGCACCTTGGCGGCAAGAAACTCCATGACCTGGCGCGTACCGTACAGCCGGGGAAGATGATCGCCTCGTTCCGCGGCCAAACCGATGGAACCAAGCCAGTCCAGCGCGGCTTTTTCAGCATCGTGGTCCCGGGTGGCATAGGTCAGAAGGTTCTCCGGGTCGGGCGCGGCAAACATGTCGAACGGCGCGGTATCGGCGCCGGCGGGACAGCGATAGCCTTCATACGTGGCATCGAGGTCAATCGTCAGTTCCTCATGATTGCCGGACAATCGAACCATGAACTCGGGGCTGCCCTGGATATACACAAGATCGCCAACCGGAAATGCCATGTCGACCAGGACGGCATCCTCGAGACGCGGCAGCTCCGTCCGCAGAAATCGAACAAGCTGGGAACGTTCGATCCGTCTCTCACCGTCGTACAAGTCGCGAAATGAATCGGGAAGCAAATCGGCCAGCGGACGGAAGCATCCATCGGCATAGATCCAGCCGGAGCGCTTTCCAACCAGGCACAACGGGTCTTCGCTGCGCTGGTCCGTCCCCGCGAGATCCATCTTCAACAACAGATCGCCGGTTTGTTCATCCATGGCAGCGGAAACATGGGGCACGACCGGATCGTTCTTGATCGGAGCGGATTTCTCGCCCCCGGGAAGATGAATGCTGGTTCCGGCGAGCTCATCGAGAAGATCGACCATCTGGTCGGCATCAATGTGAATCGGCTCCTTGATCGGCCCTCCCGCCATATCTTCGAGAATATACAGCAGGTTGAGATCCTTCTCGCCGAACGCAAAGGGGATCGCGGTTGAGACCCGTTCAATCCGGGTCCGTTTTTTCTCCCAGCAGAGTTGAATCTGGAGAGGAATCCCGCCATTCAACCGTGCTTCCTGCCATCCCGATTCAAGGCGGAGGCGGATGCTGGCTTTGATCGACTTGCCGTCGGGGCCGGGGGCGCGCTTGATAAAGGCCTCACCGGGGCCGAAGACCTCTTCAGCTTCCTTACGGGCTTCGATGCGAAGCTGCCGGTCGGTTCGAGAGTCTGAATGCAGGTCCACATACGCAAGACCGAGAGCAATGGCGTGCGAACATACCAGCCCCCGCTCCCGGCAGTCCCGGCAGGGGCAAAGGTTTTCAATGCTGCCGTCCTGCGACACGCGAAACCGGGTCAGAACATCGCGTGAGCCGTAGTCGATCACCCCGCGAATCATCGGAGGTTCGATGGCCTCAATCTTCACGAATCCGTTGTCAAACAGACGCTTCCCCTCCCGCAGCTCGGTGGGACCGGCCCAGTTGCCCAGCGTCTTCCGGTTGATATATGGCAAGGATGCAGATTCCATGACGTCCATCGCGAACGGAAGATCATAGCACAGGTCGACTCGATGCAAAGAACGGATTCCGATTTCCGGGAAAAAAAGCGGGATGGAATCAGTGCGTGAATGCAATCTCAATTGCCTTGACGGCACTTCGCATACGTATGGTCTCACGATCACCGTGAAACCTGCATTCACAAGAGTTTACCGAATCACCCGAGGCGACACCAATGTAGACTCGTCCCACGGGTTTCCCGGTCTCAGCCCCCCCGGGGCCGGCGATACCGGTAATGGAGAGGCCGATATCCGCACCTACGGCCTTCCGCACGCCAACGGCCATGGCTTCCGCACAGGCGGCACTGACCGCGCCCTGCGATTCAAGGATATGACCGGGCACGTGGAGAAGGGATTCCTTGACGCGATTGCTGTAGGCAATCACGCCGCCGGCAAAGTAAGCAGAACTTCCGCTCACCGCGGTTAATAGCCCACCCAGCAGACCGCCGGTGCAGGATTCCGCAACACCCAGGGTGCGGCCGGATGAAATGAAATGCTTTAACAATGCCTCGGCGGGCGTTTCGCCGGACCGGGTGAAGATGGCGGATGGAAACGCATGTTCCACAACCGAGGCTGCGTGTTCAACCAGGGCAGGGTCCGGGTCTCTCAGCGTCAGGTAGACGACGCCCACGCCGGCACAATAGGCGGGCATGATTCGCGCAAATGGAAATCCCGCCTCATGCAATCGCTTCTCCACATCCGATTCCCCCAGTCCGATCAAACCCAATTCTACACATGGCATCGGGGATACGGGATAGCGACGCCTGAGCCAGGGGATCAGATGGTCGTCTGTCATGGTGTCGAATTCGACCGGCGGGCCGGGAAGCAGAAACAGGTCCCTGCTCAATGCCTGCAGGTGTTGACCGGCGGCCAATCCGGCACAATTCGCCAGCACGGTTGCACCCTGCAAAACCAGGGCGTGGCGGGCAAGTTCCGGGGTCAGGGTTCGGCCGCGTTCGACCAGCCATGCCTCCATGTGCTTTTCCGTTCCGGGATCGATCACAATGGCATCGCCGGTAATTGCGGCCACCGCGTCGCGCGTACAGTCATCGCCGGTGGGGCCGAGACCGCCGGATA
>JAUIHQ010000256.1 GCA_030432155.1 bacterium
ATCAGCCGCATCATCAGCCGTACCGGCCTCGAGCTGGTGGCGGCCCGGATGTTCGGCCCCAGCCAGGAGCTTGTCGATAAATACGCCGAGATTATCCGCGGCCTCGATGACTCGCCCAAAGATGAAACCGAGCTTCTGGCTCACCACGTTGCCCACCATTACAATCCCGATCCGAAGACCGGAAAACCGCGCCGTGTACTGATGCTTCTGTTTGAAGGCGACGACGCAATCGAGAAGGTCCACAAAGCGGTCGGGACGATTCGTCCGGTCACCGAATCCGGCGAAACAGTTCGCGACACCTACGGGGATTACATCCTCGATGACCAGGGCAACCTTGAATATTTCGAACCGGCGGTCACCATCGGCCGGTCGAAATCCACGGTGGAAAAGGTGCTCAAGCTGTGGGCGTCGTACAGCGAGTCCGACGGCGGACTGATCGCGGATGCCGCAGATGTGCCGGAAGGCAGCGATGTCCAGACCACCCTGGTCATCATCAAGCCGGATAACTTCCGCTTCCCCAGCTCCCGACCCGGCAACATCATCAATCTCTTTTCCAGCTCCGGCCTCCGCATCATCGGGGCCAAGGTCCACCGGATGTCGGTGGCCGAAGGCCTCGAGTTCTATGGTCCGGTGCAGGACGTTCTCCGCAGCAAGCTCAAAGGGATGGTGGCGGAGCGGGCATCCAAAGCGTTTTCCCATGAATTCGCATTCACCGTTCCCGATGATGCAAAGGTCAAAATCGGGGAAATCCTCGGTCCTTTGTTCGGCGACCAGCAATTCTACCAGATCATCGAGTTCATGACCGGCCACAAACCCACCGACCTGCCCGAGCAAATGCACGGCGAGCCGGGAGGCGTCCGCTGCCTGATCCTGATTTACCGCGGCCGCAACGCGGTGGACCGGATTCGGAAGATCCTCGGCCCGACCGATCCCAGCAAGGCCGAACCCGGCTCGGTCCGCAAGGAATACGGCCAGGACATCATGATCAACGCGGCGCATGCCTCCGATTCCCCGGAAAATGCGAAGCGCGAAATGGGCATCGTCAAACCCGAGGCCGACACGATCAACAAATGGGTCAACAAGTATTACAGTTGATGACAGGAGACCGCACGTCAGCATGAGCATCTTTGCGTCGATTCCATCCGCCCCTCCCGATGCCATTCTCGGCCTGACCGAGGCATTCAATAAAGATTCCGCGCCCAACAAGATCAACCTCGGCGTCGGGGTCTACAAGGACAAGTCAGGCGAGACCCCGATTCTCGAGTCGGTGAAAACCGCCGAAGCCCGCATTCTTGCCGCGACCGTCAGCAAGTCGTACATGCCCATCGGCGGGTCGCCCGTCTATCGCCAGGCGGTGCAGGAGATGCTGTTCGGAAAGGATCACCCGGTTCTGCGTGAAGATCGCGCCCGGACCGCACATACCCCCGGGGGAACCGGCGGGCTCCGCGTCGGCGCGGATTTTCTGAAGAAGCAATACCCGAACGCCACCGTTTGGACCAGCACCCCGACCTGGGCCAATCACAAGGGCATTTTCTCCGCCGCCGGGTTTCAACTCGCGGACTACCGGTATTACGATCCGGCCACCAAGGGCCTGAATGAGGAGGCGATGCTGGAGGATCTGGCGTCCGTTCCCGCGGGTGACATCGTTCTCCTGCACGTCTGCTGTCACAACCCCACCGGGGTCGATCCGTCACCGGCCATGTGGACCGAAATCGGCAAGCTGGCCGCGGAGAAGGGATGGCTGCCGTTCCTGGATTTCGCGTACCAGGGCTTCGGCGCCGGAGTGAACGAAGACCGGGCCGGATTGCTCGAAATCGCCGGCGCCTGCCGGGAGCTCGTGGTCGCCAGTTCATTCTCCAAAAACTTCGGCCTGTACCAGGACCGCACCGGGGCCTTGACCCTCGTCGGCGACCACGCCGACATCGCGGAGAAGGCCTTCAGCAATGTGGAAATCGCCATCCGCACGAATTACTCCAATCCGCCGGCTCACGGCGGATTGATCGTGGAGACCATTCTGGCCGATGATAGTTTGACTGACACCTGGCTGAAGGAGCTCGAAGGCATGCGAAATCGCATCGCGGCGGTTCGGAATGACTTTGTTGACCGGCTTTCGGCCAAGGGGGTCGACCGTGACTTCTCGTTCATCAAGCAGCAGAACGGGATGTTCTCGTTCAGCGGACTCTCCGATGAACATGTTGCGGCGCTTCGCGACCGATTCAGCATCTACATCGTCAAGGGTGGCCGGATCAACGTTGCCGGTATCACGCCCTCGAACATCGATTACCTCTGCGATGCGGTGGCCACGGTTCTTGCCTGAGTTCGGTCCGCGCCTTGCGGATTGAATCGGGAGGGGATTTCTGCACACTTGCATCCGTGAAGGCCGCCATACTCTCATTCATTGCCCGATCCCTGGCCCGGCCCCCGCGGCCGAAGGCGCTGTCGTTCGGACGGCGGCTGGGCCGATTGCTGTATCGCATCCTCGGACGCAAGCGGAAACAGGCCCTGACCGCATTGGCCGATGCATTTCCGGAATGGACCGAGGAACAGGTCGCGTCCACCGCCCGCCGGGTCTTTGAGCATACGACGGAAAGCATGGTTGAGCTTCTTCGCGGGATCGGGCATCCGGACGAAAATCCCGTGCAGTTCGTCGTGGATGATGACCCGGCGGCCGCGAAACTGGCGGAAGGCCGCGCCCGGGGCAAAGGCCTCCTGGTGTTGACCGCCCACGTCGGAAACTTTGATTTGCTGGCGATGTGGGGGGCCTCGCGGTTTCCCGCCCATGTGAGCGTGATTGTCAAGGAGATCCGGGATCCGGACGTGAATGCGATGATTACCCGCATTCGCCGTAGCGGCGGGGTGGAGCTGCTTCCCGCCCGCAATTCCTACCGTTCCGCCCTGCGATGCCTGCGCAGGAACGAGATTGTGGGCTTCATTGCCGATCAGAACATGACGCGCGAGGAGGGCATCTTTGTCGAATTCTTCGGCAAGCCGGCCTGCACGTCGCCCGGCCTGGCCATGCTGGCCGCCCAGACCGGCGCTCCGGTCCAGCCGATGTTTCTCGTGCGCGACGGCGACCGTCACCGCGTGGTGTTCCGCGACCTCATCGAACCGCCGGCCGATCGCTCCCCGGAGGCCATTCACGCCGCGACCCAGGCCTACACACGGGTCATTGAAGAGGTGGTGCGCGAGTATCCCGACCAGTGGATCTGGATGCACAATCGCTGGCGTACCCGGCAGGTTGACGGCGCCGCAGAAGGAAAACGTCACCAAAAGGTCCGCAAGGACAGGGTGAACGGATGAGCGGGGGACTGTTGAACATGCAGGACCTCAGGATCCACTTCGGGCCGGCGGATCATCCGGCCCGCGCGGTTGATGGTGTGGATCTGGTGATCCATGAACATGAAACGGTGGCCCTGGTGGGAGAGAGCGGTTCGGGAAAGTCGCTGACGGCCCTGGCTGCCGCCAATCTTCTGCCCCGACCCGCGGCCCGTGTGGCCGGCGGGGAAATCCGGTTTGCGGGTACCGATGTGCTGCGTGCCGGCTCGAAGCAGCTCCGGCGTTTACGCGGCGGGGATATCGCGTACATCTTCCAGGATCCGACCACGGCGTTGAATCCGGTCATGCGAGTGGGCGACCAGGTCCGGGAGACCCTTGCCATCCACCGGCCGGACATCGACGGGCGGAAAGAGGTGCTGGATCTTTTCACGAGGGTGGGGATCGACGATCCGTCCCGACGGATGAACATGTTTCCTCATGAGTTCAGCGGCGGCATGCAGCAAAGGGTCATGATTGCCATGGCGCTGGCCTGCCGGCCGCGTCTGCTGATCGCCGATGAACCGACCACGGCGCTGGATGTCACGATTCAGAAATCGATTTTTGAACTGCTTCGCGATGTACGTGAAACCTATCGGATGTCGCTGTTGCTGATCACCCACAACCTCGGCCTGGTCTCCGGGTTCGCCGTCCGTATCTATGTGATGTATGCGGGCCGCATGGTGGAGGAGGGGCCGGTATCGGATGTGCTGTCCCGGCCTGCTCATCCCTATACGCGGGCTCTGCTCGATGCCGTACCCTCGCTGGATCCGCATCGCAGCCGGAGGCGCGGCATCCCCGGCCGGATACCCGATCCGCGGGAGATCCCGCCCGGATGCCGGTTTCATCCCCGATGTCCGATCGCGCGCGAGCGCTGTCGCACTGACGATCCGCGCCTGATGGCGGCCGGCCACGAGCGGCAATCCGCATGCTTCTTTTACGAGGACGTTCTTCGCACATGAGCACGACGGAACAGGATTTATTGAAAGGCGAGGGTATCGACCTGACGTTCCGTTCCCGGACCACAAGGGTCAAAGCTCTATCATCGGTATCCATCGCCCTGCAGGAGCGGGAGGTTCACGGGGTTATCGGCGAATCAGGGAGCGGGAAAACCACCCTCGGCCGGGTGCTTCTTGGGCGTCTGGCTCCGGACAACGGGGTGGTGACATTCCGGGGGACGAAACTTGCCGATATGTCCGAGGCGTCCCGCCGTTCCTTTCGACGTTCGGTCCAGATGATCTTTCAGGATCCCTATGGCTCGCTGAATCCACGGTTCACCGTGGGACGAACGTTGGCCGAAGTATTGAACGTCCACCGGCTGGTTCCCCCGGCCGGCGAGGAGGCGGGCGTGATCGAACTGCTGGAGCAGGTCGGCCTGACCGGTGATCATGCCCGCCGGTATCCCCATGAGCTCAGCGGGGGGCAACGCCAGCGGGTCGGTATTGCCCGGGCGCTCGCAGTGCAGCCTTCGGTCATCATTGCCGATGAGCCGGTTTCCGCGCTCGATGTGTCGGTGCAGGTCCAGATCCTCGACCTGATCCGGGCTTTGTGCGATGACCGCGGCATCTCGTTCCTCTTCATCGCCCACGACCTTGCGGTGGTCCGGGAGATCTGCGACCGGGTCACCATCATGAAAAAGGGAGAAGTGGTGGAAGCGGGGGCGATTGCCGACGTGTACCGTGACCCCGCCCATCCCTACACGCGCGAGCTGTTGGCCTCCGTCCCGGTGATCCGGGAACGATAGGAGCCCTACGACCAGATGCAGGGTACGATCCCCGCATCATGTATTTTCCGGTCGCAGGTAATGATTTTCGCGCCGTGTGCGAGCGCGGTTGCGACGATCATGCGGTCCGCCGGATCCGGGTGCATGGTGCTGCAGGTCGTCACCGAATGCCTGGCGATATCATTGTCCACCGGTTGAAAACGGAATGTCGATACCCGTTCGCATTTCGAGAGCC
>JAUIHQ010000010.1 GCA_030432155.1 bacterium
ACCCCATCCGCGACTGGTTGGTGGGCGTCACCACATAGTCGGCGCCGGCCATGATGCCGACCCAGCCATGCCCCGTGGTATCGGCAAAGAGCCGGCCGGTGAATTCCTTGCGCTCATTGGTCCGGGTATCGAACGCCCACACCGACCGGATACGATCCCCGTCCTTTCGGACATCGTAGGCCCGGTGGTTCAGATACAGATCGATGTTCGGCTCAGCCCGGACGATGGCTTCTTTGCGAGCATCTTCAAACGATTCCGCGGGACCGGGCGAATAGTCCGCGCGGTCGGCGACCTCGGCCACAATGTCACCGATCGACGGAAACCTGCCGATGCGCATCCGTCCTTTGGACCACACCCGGATTTCGCTGGAGCCGTTGCCGCCCAGCACCGGACGATCCTGAATCAACGCCACCTTCAGGCCCTGCCGAGCCGCGCTGATGGATGTACCAAGCCCGGCATACCCTCCCCCGACCACCACGAGGTCGTACGGACCGAGGGTGACCGGTGTTTCCGGCAGGTCCAGCATAGCGCGGCGCCACGGCGTAAGGGTTTCATCGTCGTTCGGCGGGACATCATCGGGATCGGTGGTGAAGTAGATCGCATCGGCCCGCCCGTTGAAGCCGGTCAGATCACGCAGACCGATCCGCACCCCCTGCGGATCCTCGATCTTCACCTCTCCCGCATCATGCCACGCCCAATCGCGCCCCCGGACGCCGAGGATGGTATCCAGCGGCTTGCCCTGCACGAGTACCTGAAACCGGCCCGGCGCGCCGGGATGATTGAATTTCGCCACCCAGTCGAGGGTCCGAACATGAACATGATAAACACCGGGAGCCGGGAAGTCGACGGTGGTTTCCGCGTCATCTACCGGCTGTCCCAGCCCGTGAGCGAGCAGATAACTTGACCCCATCTCAAAGTTGAACTGGGTGTCGAGCTTCCATCCCCCGTGCGAGGCAAAGCCCTCTGCTTCGAGGAACACACGATGCGTCTCCGCCATGCTGTTGCCGGCGGCATTCAAACCAATGGTGACAACCATGATAAACAACCTTTGTAACGTGACCCGATTCATAGACGCCATCTTACCGTGAAATTGAGCGGCGCTTCACGTACATGAACGCAGGCTGATGACGGGATTCCGACCAAAAGCTGGTCAGAAATCGCGGGTGATGCGGATCGGGCAAATCGGCGACTACTGCAGAACGAGTCGGTACACCCTTGCCGGATGGTTGTCGGCATCATCATCGATGAAGGTCAGAACGTCACCGGTTGCGGTCACGGTGCCGACCGGCGTCCACTCCCCGCTCGCCATGTTGGTCGTGGCTTCGATCCGGTATGTCCAGCCATCCATGACATCGTCCCACATCCACGTCACACTGCCGGACGGTGAACCGCTTTCGCCTTCCCAGGCCGATGCGCCACCGTGCAGGCGGCCGAGGAAAAGATTATCCAATCGATAGGTTTCCGACTTGGTGGTCGACCGGGCGGCCCGGATGCAAACTTCATCAACGCTGCGCAGAACGTCCTCAAACAAATCCTCATCCGCGGGGAGCCACCCGCCGGCGGCACGGTCGAGAGGGACGGCGATCCGATGCCAGGTACCGGGGCTGGTGATCATGTGCTTGACGTCGCGGAATACCATGTTGGTGCCGCTCCGGATTTCCACCCGGAATCCGGCGGTGGGTAGAACCGTGGCCGCGTACACATCAAATCCGAGAAGCTTCACGCCGGCAGCCAGATAGTCGCCGGTAAAGTCGCCGCCCGACACGCCATTCTCCGCCTTGAGGTTCGAGTATTGGCCGGGAGCCGGGGGCTGACTCGAGGCAGGATACGTCACCTGGGCGGCATCCCCGCTCCATGTCCAAACCCGGCTGGCCGGATTGGCTGTGCTTTGCAGACCTTCCAGTCCGGTATCAAACTGAACTTTGGACGCGGCAGCTCCCCATCCGTTACCCGCCGTCCATGCCAGCCCCACCGCAAGCGTTGTCACCATGGTCCTGATCATCTCACACCTCTTTCTGCGCATGATTCGCAGCTACAACCTTCAAGTGGCCACTCGTCCCCAAACAATCCATTACAAATGACTCATAAAGCAGTCCCGACGAATGCATTTTTGCTCCACTGCATAGGATAAACCGCGCCATCGGTATTCATACTACCCAAACAATCCTCTTATGGGGAGGCCATTCATGTTCCGTATGCGACATTCCGATGACGATTAACCGACTTCAGCGCGTCAGGAGCCTCAAAAAACAGGATGTACCGCCTGTGGCCGCCTGAGAATCCGAATGTCCCGGAAACAAAAAAAGCGGTTTAGCCCGGATGATTCGGGACGAAGCGGTGAACATGCCGGGAAGGATTATCGGTCGCTCGGCGTTTCCGCAGCGTTCAGGTAGGTGTCGAACCGGAATGCCTGTTCCCCGGCGGCGGCGTGAAGGGAGCGGACCCGGTCAACGGTATCGGGATCAAACTGCCGGTGGGTCACCAGCAGGTCAAGGGCCGCGAACTGCTCGACGTCCGACATGAGCGGCAACCGTCGTGCCAGGACGGCGAGGACGTCCCCGGGCAGCTCGTTCTCTGACGAGAGGCGCATCAGAATCTGTCGACCCGCGAATTCATTGCCGACACCGGTTTGCCCGGCCAGGCGGAGAAGCCTCGACTCGCGGCTGACATCCATGCCGTCGAGATAGGCAATCGCATCCCGGGCAACGCTTCCGTCCGCCGTTCGAAGCATCGATAGAGAAGGCTCGATGAGATCCGGTTCGCCCGGAAAACGAGTCGTCGCGGTGGTGATGGCGAACGCCTGTTCCTCTGCATCACCGTCGATCATCAACCGGGCGAGCCATCCGGGTTCGGCCGTATCCGCCGCGTGCTGCCTCAACCGGGACGGCATGATCGCCTGCGCCCATTGCCACAGAACCCATGTCGTATAGGCCGCGCCTTCCACCACTTCCTTGCGGACATCCAGTGGCGTGGCCCCGGTCATTCCATCCACGTCCGCGTCCTTCTCTTCAAGGTGACGATAATCATAGCGGGCCAACCCTGAGCCGGGATTTGACAGGATGGTGTGAAGCCGGTCGTAGTCATCGTCGGAGAACGGATCATGTTCATCCCGGGTCAAAGGATGATCGGGCTGTACGTGCAGAATGCGGAACCGGCCGATGGCATCCCATTCGAGGTCCACCTGCAGCCGCCGGCAAAGGCGGTTCAGGCAAACCTCGGTATGCAGAGGCATTCGATAGCCGTCCGGGAATCCATCCTCATCCCATTGCGGGATGATGGTGATGGTTCGGGTAACCGTGCTTTCGGTGTGTACCGGGTCCGGAACCGTCATGGTCAACGTCCGGCTTGCTGGGATCTTCGGGGCCATGAGGCTGCATGATGAGGCCGATATCCATACCGCGACGAGAACGCCGGCGGCGGGGATGGGCCGGTTATTCAACGGTCCGATAAACGTAGCGCCCTTCGATGGGGGTTTCTTGAAACCCATCCTCCACCGGCCAGAACTGCGATTCTTCATCATAACTGTTCAGGACCATGCCCTTGAGAACGCCTCGCCTCAGCAGTCCCATCAGGTAGTCCGTATAATACCCCTCGAACAGATACATCGGCGGGTATTGATCACGGCTGAAGCCATTCAGAGGAAACAGGATGGAATCGATCAGGAAGATCGCATCCACGTCTCCCGCCGATGCGAGAATCTCCGAAAGCTCGGTTGTGGTGAAGGTAGCGAGCGGCGACTCAAACCGCTCGATTGCCCGGGGAAGCTCATGCACAACGAGTTGACACCGACCCTCCGCGGATGTGCGAATCGATTCCATGGCCATATCCACACGGGGCTTCAAAAACGGATCATCGTCATTCAGATCGGGGTGCACAACCAGAATCGTTTGCGCCGCCGGAACGTCATCGAGGATCTGATTCACCATCCATGCCCCGGCCGTGTCATAGAGCGGGGCCGGAATATCCGCATGCGGACCGAACGTCGCGATGCGGTAAATCGCGGAAGCCACCAGAAGAAGCGTCAGCACCCCTACAGCCGGACGCGCAGCGGCGCCCAGGGTTTCACGCAAGCGATACACAACAACGAGTGCAACCAGTAGAAGAAGAATCCAGACAATCATAACCTCATACCACATGGATCAACGACACGCCCCGCTCAGGGGTGCGTGGACACGACCGAATCGTCAGCAGCCTTGATGTAAAACCAGTCCTCATCCGAGAAATGCTCCGCGTGTCCGTCGAAATATATGTAATTGAAGGTCGCTCCGTGCAGGGGCGGGTTGCTGTAGACCGGGACATAATTGCCGTAGCGATACATCCGCTGATCGGTATTCCGCGGACGCATAAGCTGGCCGCCGGACGGAACATTGGTGCGGGCCGGCGTCTCTCGAATGAAGGCGCTCCGGGCGAACTCGGCATGACCGGCATGACCGGCCTGGCCCATGCGTCCGCCATAGGAATCAAAAAAGAACACGAGTTCCGACGGGTCCGAAACAGCAGATGGACGGATGGTTTCGATGAGCACGCTGTTGATATCATTGGTATTCGTCGCGCCCTTGAAGTCCGCCACCAGCTCAAACATCTTATAGTTTCGTTGTCCCAGAATATTGCCTTCATACGAGAGCTTGTTTCCCGGGCATCGGTAGAGCGCATAAGGGTCCCGATAATCGGCATCTTCAGGACGCCCGTCATACCCCCGCAGATTCCGGTCCCAAGATTCCCCCCCCCAGTAATGCATGACAGTGGGAAGCTTTCCGCCGTGGTCTGAACCATATTGAAAGGCCGCAGATGCAATCTGCTTGAGGTTGGCAGTGCAGGAGGCCCGCTCCCCTGCGGTGAACCCGCTGGAAATGGCCGGCATCAGCAGCGATGCAAGAACCGCGATGATCGCGATCACCACCAGCAACTCGATCAGGGTAAAGCCGGCAGGGATACGAAACCGTCGTTGCGGGGCGGCACATGCCCCCCTCTGAACATCAATGAGTCCGTTCTGCATACATCAGAGAATACCTGCCGGAGATTCATCCGGTCAAACCGATGACTGTCCGGTATACGCCAAAAGAATGTCCAATATCTGATGCACGCCATGCCCTGAACGGACGTCCCCACCGTCGACAACCATCGTATCGAACTCACAGTGAGCACGTTACACCCCCTAGCATCCCGGAACGCTCCCCCCGACATACACATTCGACGAGACTAAGTTTTTGACAGTTTGTTGGGGACAAAGAAAATGTTGTCATGAAAAACACGTTTCCGTTGCTTCGCATCGCATGTCTCGCCGCCCTGTTCATCCAGGTGATGCCCGGTCTCGCGGCATTAACCGTGGCTCCTCTGTTCAGCGACCGGATGGTCGTGGATTACCGGCAGCCCTGGGCGGTTTATGGGACCGCCGACCCGGGCGCTCCGGTGACCGTCACATTCGAATCGAGCGATGGGGATATCCGTCTGGACGAGACATCGGTAGCGGATAACAACGGTGTGTGGACCTGCCGACTCCCGGCCGTCCCGGCTCGAACGCACGGACGCATAACCATCCGCGCCGGCATGGATTCGACGATTGAAATCAGGGATGTCGCTTTCGGCGTGGTGTGGTTCTGTGCGGGCCAGTCAAACATGGCATTCGGGATGGGAGGGTTCGAAGACGATGTCGCCGAGGCTGACGACCCGGACCTGCGCATGGCGTCCTTTCGGCGCGGGTCCGGCCTGCCGGAAACGGAAGCTTCGGTGAAATGGGTTCCGGCGACGCCGCACTGGGTCAAAAGGTTCTCCGCCGTCGGCTACTATTTCGGCAGCATGCTCCGCCGCGAGTTGGACATGCCGGTCGGCTTGATTCAGAGCGCGTACAACGCGACCCGCATCGAGTCATGGATGCCGATGGAAACGCTCCGGACCTTTCCTTTCCTCGCCGACGATTTTGCAGAGTATGAAGAACTCGCCGCCCTGTGCGGGCTCGAACCGGATCTCGAGGATGTGGAAAAGGCGCCGGCGGACAAACGAAAGCGCGTGCCCGGCGGTCAACACGCACTGGCCAGCCTTTACAACGGCATGGTCCATCCCTTCATCACCTAGCCGATCGCCGGCTTCATCTGGTATCAAGGGGAAAGCAATGTCGGTAACGCTGCTGAATACGCGGAGATGTTTCCGGCCATGATCGCATCGTGGCGGAAACGATGGAACCGCGGCAACCTCCCCTTCCTGTATGTGGAACTCGCCGGCTACAAAGCCCCCCAGTCCCTCCCGGTGGAAGAGGATGCAACCTGGCCGAAACTCCGGGAGGCCCAGCGGGCGGCGCTGGCGTTACCGAACACGGCGGTTGCGACCGCCATCGATGTCGGATCCGCCACCGACATCCACCCGCCCCGCAAGCAACCGGTCGGGGAGCGCCTTGCCATGGCCGCACTGCAAACCGTGTATGGGCGGGATGGCATCCTGCAATCACCCCGTCTTGCCGAAGCGCATC
The DNA here is from genome assembly GCA_030432155.1 of bacterium. Taxonomy (GTDB): domain Bacteria; phylum Verrucomicrobiota; class Kiritimatiellia; order CAIVKH01; family CAIVKH01; genus JAUIHQ01. The sequence goes on from JAUIHQ010000010.1 coordinate 6,464, forward strand.
GCGAGGGATCTTCTGTTCGCCTGACGTTTCATCATGCCGGAGGAGAACTGTCGACGAAGGATGGACAGCCGCCGCATACCTTCGCCCTTCTCGACCGTCAGGGAATCTGGCATGCCGCGTCGGCCGACATCGACGGCGGCGACATCGTGGTCATGGCCGAGGGTGTTGAGTCCCCCCGGGAAGTCCGGTATGCATGGGCCATGAACCCCGAGAGCATGAATGTGGTCAACAAGGCCGGCCTCCCCCTCCTCCCGCTGCGTTCGATCCTGGAGTGATTCGGATCGCCCTTCGCCCCGCCAGTGCGCGGCGCACCGCATCATGCGAAGGCCTCAGGACGTGACAGGGCATGCTTCGGGCAAAGATATGATCACTCAAAGCGGCGTCACCCGGGCGCGATCCTCGGATATCAGACAGTAATTGGTCACAAGATGAACACCCCGACGCATAGCCAAAACCTGTACGACACACTATGCTTCTTTCCATCATGAAACGATTCGCACCCGTACTGCTGTCTCTCTGTCTCGCCTCTTCCGCCTCGGCCTACCATGACTGGGAGTCGTCGGTCATCACCGGTGAGTGGTTCAATGTCAGCAACTGGCGACCGGGTACGCTTCCGACGCTGAGCAGCAGCATATCCCGTTTGCCGTCGTACGATCCGGTTGCAGGCGCCGCCTACCATTACTCGATCAGCGCGTCCAACGGAGCCCAGGCCGGCGGGATCTGGCTGGGACGCACCACCATCGCCACCGCCCGCCTGGAGGTGATCACGGATCTGGAGGTACCCGGGGGGATCACGGTGTATTCCAACGGGATCCTGACCGTCACCAACGGGGGTCGGGTGATCAGTTCATCAGGCATCACCGTGGAGCGCGAGGTTTACATCGGTCCGGGAAGCTCCATCACCTGCAATACCTTCATGGTGCAGCTTCAGGCGACCGGCGCCCCGCCGCGGGCGATCGTTCAAGGTGAGTTGTACGTCCTGGGGGAAGGTGTGAACATGGACCGGTTTTATGTCAACGGTCTCGCCATCGGCGCCAACAACGCCGCGGAATTCCGGGGGGAAATGATCATCGACGGCGGTACGGTCAACATGCCCGCCCTCGGCATGTCGAGATACCTCAACAAACGTTCGCGCCTCGTGGTCAGCAACGGAACGCTCATCATTCGCGGATCGACCGACGGGTTGTCGGGAGGAGGCAGTACCGGGTCCATCGTGGAGATCGTGTTTGATCAATCCGACGTCTTCATTCAGAACAACCGGCAATTATCCGTATCCGGGGCCGGCTCTCGCATCACTCAGCGCGGAGGATTCGTCCGCGCCGGATCGCTGGGCATCGGGTCCGACTGCCTCTACGAAATCGAAAGCGGCGAACTCCTCATCTACGCCGGGGAGTCCACCATGGGAAATGCCGCCAGCGTCTTTCGCATCATCGGCCCGGAACCGGATATCACCATGAACACATTCGGCTATGATGCCGCCGGGGCCATCGAGTATGTCATGACCCGGGCGCCGGGGCATATCGCGCCGATTCATTTCAATTATGAAGTCCGCCGGATGAACACACTCCCGGTTTCACTTAAGGGCGGCGTGCTGCTCGCCGCCACCAACGAGTTTACCCTCATGACCTATACCTATGGATCCCGCGATGAAACCCCGCCCGCCAACCCGGATATCTGGGCCACGGATTGGGTCGCGGACAACGACACGCGGTGCAGGATCCGGATGACCGGATACCGTGGTGCGCTGGCCCCGGATGCGGAAACCACCGCCGTGTTCACCCCCGCGTCCGCGGGCGTGGTATCGATCTCCAATGCGACAGCCGCAGCCTATCCTTCCGGCCTTTCCGTTCAGATCGATGTGGAACCGCAGGGAGCGACAACCCTGGAAAGCATCCGTGACGGTATCATCGATGCAGGATACACGAACACGGTCATCCGACCGGGTGACGGCTATGAGCTGACCGTGGTGATTCCGCCGGAGGATCTGACCGCCAGCCCGTCCCATTTCGCATGGGATTTCTACACCGGATTCACCAACGCCCCCGCGGCAACCGTGCGTGCCCTGCGCATCGACGCATGGCCCCTCACCGGTTCCGCGGTGATCATCGAGTAACACAGCGGCTACGTCCCGGCCGGACGGGCCAGGATCTTCACATCGTAGGGCGACAATGCCACCGTCCCGGACACGGCTTCACCGGTCTGCAGATCGACCAGACCGGCCTCGGAGATCGTGACCGAGGCGGGCTCGCGCGTGGTATTCATGAGAAAGATGATATCACGGCCGGGCGCCTTTCGTTCGCAGGCGGTCACGCCGACGGGCAGGGATGCCTCCAGCACGCGGCGCAGCCCGCAGGCGTCGGCGAGATCACCGTAGAACCGATCCAGGAAGTCGGAACCGCCGTCAAATCCGATATACCACGCCTCCCCTTCGCCGTAGCAATGACGGGTCAGGGCCGGCCGGCCGGCATAGAAATCATCCCCATACTCGGCCTCAACATTCGCCCCCTCGGCGTGAATCAGGTCGCAGAACAAACGCGCGGTAAATTGCGTCCCGTCACCGAACCGGCTGCCCGCGGTGCAGACAACCGAACGTTGCTCGTCCTTGTACAGAACGTCCAATTCCTCCGAGCGGATTCCCAACAGGGCACGCAACGGTCCGGGATAGCCGGTATCGAAGCAGAGACCCGATGCATCCACCCGCCCGCTCCAGTAGGTGGTAACCAGAACACCCCCGGATTCGACGAATGCGGCGAGCTTCTCCGCAACCCCTTCGCGGAGGAGGTGCAGCAGCGGGGCGACCACCACCTTGTACGCTGAGACATCATCGTCCACCCCGATGATGTCCACCGGCATGCCGCGTTCCCAGAAGGGGCGGTAATGGGCGATCAGGGTGTTGTTGTAGGACAACAAACCGTCGCGCCGCGGCCCGCAGGTCTCTTCCATCATCCAGCGGCTGTCCCATTCGTAGATCAGGCCGACTTCGGCATGCTGCAGAGCGCCTGCGACCTCGCGCAGTGCGTCAAGATCCGCCCCCAGCTCCGCCACCTCCCGGAAGACGCGGCTGTTCGGGTCCGAGTCGTGATTGACCACCGCACCATGAAGCTTCTCCCGCCCTCCGCGGCTGGCGCGCCACTGGAAATACAGGACGGCGTCCGAACCATGCGCCACCGCCTGCAGCCCGGTCAGCCGGTGCACTCCCGGGCGCTTGAGCTTCATGATCTGCATCCAGTTTGCCGAACTGGGTGATGTTTCCATGAGGATCCAGGGCCGATGCTTCAACGACCGCATCATGTCATACACAAACGCCTGCTCCACCGCGGTTTCAACGTTGTTGGGACGATCATGATATGCCGGGTAGGCGTCGTAGGACACCACATCAAGTTCGCGGGCAAACACCCGGTAATCGAACTGCCGGTGAAACGACATCAGGTTTGTGGTCGCCGGCAGATCTGGATTGAACGCTTTGACGGTTGCGATTTCCATGCGGATGAAATCGGCGGTCTGGTCGGTCATGAACCGATGCCAGTCCGTAAACAATCCTTCCATGCTGATCATCCGTTTGTGCCCCGGGGGTTCAACCTGATCCCAGGATGAAAACGTCTGACCCCAGAAGGCGGTCCACCATGCGCGGTTCAGGTTGTCGAGCGAACCATAACGATTTCTCAACCAGGTCCGGAAAGCGGCCCGGCACAGGTCGCAATAACAATGAAAGCAGAACTCGTTGCCGATGTGCCACATGACGACCGCGGGATGACGGGCATACCGCCGGGCCAGCTCCCGGTCGATCGCGGCGGTTTTCTCCCGGTAGACCGGAGAGGTCGGGCAGGTGTGAACCCGGTCGCCCGGCGAAAACCGGATCGAATCCACATCAACCATACGGATCTCCGGATACGCTTTCCCCATCCACAGCGGCGGCGCCGCCGTCGGCGTGGCCAGAATGGCATGGAACCCGTTGCCGTGCAGAAGGTCGAGGATGCTGTCCAGCACTGAGAAATCATACCGGCCCTCTTCCGGCTCGAGGGCCGCCCAGGCGAAAATGCCCACGGTGAGCGTGTTGCAACCAGCCTCCCGGAGCAACTCCATGTCCCGGCGCCATACATCAGGATTCCACTGTTCGGGACTGTAGTCGCCGCCGTGCAGGATCCTGCGGGGAAGTTGAATCGGCGCCTGCGGATGATGATCGGGATTTGTCAATGAGATATGCATGGCCGGGTATCATCCTGATCCGGTGCCATGCCTGCAATTCCTTTTCGTTTCGAATCATGATTCACACAGCCAAATGTTGTTTTTTGAACAAACAAAATGCACACAAACCCCGCACTTTTATGTATGCTGAACGTAAGCACCACAACATGGTTTCAACCTCTGCACGAACGCACAATGCCGTTCGGTGTTTTGAGTGTTCTTTGCTGAAAGGAAGATCGAGATGAAGCTGTACCCCATCATCGCAGTCCTTGGAATCGCAGGCGCCGTGGCGGTTGGCTCGGCCTCAGCCGATACGCTCAACTATCTCGGCGGAGCCGGCAACTGGACCAATCCGGCCTCGTGGAATCCCGCCCAGATTCCGAACGGCGGAGACCTCGTCGTCATTAACGCCAACGGGTCGGTCGTATCGATCACGTCGGCCGACAACTACAGCGGGGAGATTCGGCTGGGCGACGGCACCACGGCAACCCTGGTGATCGATTACGCCGGAGGAGGAACGGCCCTCACCGCATCCAATGCCATGGCCATCGGGCGACGTAACAACGCCATCGCCACGGTGAACCACCTGAACGGCACCGTGTTCGCCAACGGCGTCAACATCGCGCCCGGAGCGGCAACGTCGGTCTACAACCTGGCCAACGGTACCCTCGACCTGATGCTCGGCAACCTGAACGTTGGAACCGCCGGAAACGGCACGATGATTCTCGGCGCCGGCGGAACGGTCAATGCCTACCGTCACATCAATGTCGGTACCGGCGGGGCACCCGGACAGATGTTGTTCCAGGGGGGTATCTTCAACGGCTTCGGCACCGGCGGTTTCACCTTCACCGTAGGGGCCAATGGACGGCTTACGGTGGATGGATCCACCTCGACGATCAACCTTGATGAACGGCTGAGCCTGGCCAACACCTCGATCCTGGAATTCATTCTCGACGGTGCCGGTACCTCTCCTCTGGATGTCGACAACCTGGTAAGCCTCGGCGGAACCCTCAACGTTTCGCTGAATGGATATGCCGGCATAGGTCCGATCACCCTGATTGATTATGCCGGGGGTTCACTCGACGGTGTCGAGAATGTATTCGATAACGTGGTCCTCAACGGCTTTACCGCCAATGTCGATTATAACACCGACAGTCAGGTGAGGCTGACCGACATCGTGATCATTCCCGAACCTGCATCGGCATCACTGTTTGCCGCGGGAGCCGGTCTTGCCTCGCTGTTGATGCGCCGGCGGAACCGGAAACACTGACCGCAACCGCTCACATCGCTCGGCGGATCGCCATCCCGATCCTGTGGGTGGCGATCGCGAAGTGTCTCACCGCCGGGCCCGCGCCTGTCTGGATCCCGATTCACATGTCGAACCCGACGCCGGACGAGGCGTCGTTTATCCTGCAGGTTTCGGCCACGGAGACCGACGGACAGACGTGGGAGACGGTCCGGCAATGGGCGTTGACCAACGGCTATGATATCGGCGCCGCCAACGGCCGCGGTCGTCTCCCGGTCCACCAGGTCACCTGGTATGATGCGGTCAAATGGTGCAATGCCCGCAGCGAACGCAGCGGCGTGGACCCGGTCTATTTTACGGACGAGAATCATCAACACGTGTACCGGACGGGACAACGGGACCTCTCCCCCGCTCACGTGGCATGGTCCGGCCGGGGATTCCGCCTTCCCACCGAACGGGAATGGGAATTCGCCTGTCGCGCGGGAACAACCAGCCGGTACTACTGGGGAACGTTCGAACGCACGCACCCGATCAATCGTTCCTACGCGGCCTCTCACCAGTGGGGATACGACGAGGTGAACGGCAACCCCCTTCCGGTCGCCGGGCGGAAACCCAATGCTTTCGGACTCTACGACATGTCCGGCAATGTCGATGAATGGTGCTGGGACTGGTGGAACGGGCGAGGGCAACCGGATGCTGAAGAGCCCCTGGGCCCCCGGTCCGGTTTCGCCCGGATCTTGAAGGGCGGAGGTTTCGGCATGGACCGGACATTTGCCTCGGCTGACCGTCATGTCACCGCACCCGGCTACCGCTCCCTGGACGCCGGCTTCCGCATCGTAACCCGGCATCCCGATCCCCCCTCCCTTCCCCCTGAAACGGAGGAGCGAAGGATCCGTCCCGCATCGGCTCCGGTTTCCGAACCGGCAGCCATCGCGATCTTTGATCTACTGAAACCGGACGATCCCCGACTCGATGAAGCCTGGTTGTCGTTGCGGCAGGGGGATGCGGAAAAAGCGCTGTCGGCATGGCGCGACGTGTTTCTCGCCTCGGTCACCGCGGCCCCTCTTCAGACCCGGCCGCTCCCCGATGGAGGCGATGCGGTACGCCGATGGCGGGCATGGCACCGCAAAGGAGAACCCATGCAGTTCTTCGGCCCCGGGCAACCGCGGCACCGGAACTGGCTGGGTGACGCCCGAGAGCTCGCCGGGGCCGCCGCGGCCGATCTCGACGGCGATGCAATCGACATCTGGTCATGGATGATTTCGGAATACGCCACACGCCACAAGCGTCAGTTCGACGCCCTGACCATCCCTGAACGACAGCAACCGACGGTCGAAGGCGGCGCCGACCCGGCCTGGTTCGAACGCAGTATCGGCATGGGCGGCGGACAGGGTCTGCGCTGGCTTGACATGCTGCATGACCTTCTTCGTGCGCAACCGGCCATCGCCGACCGGATTCCTCCCGACGCCCTGGCCCATCTGGCCCGGATGATCGTGGAAGACGACATTCCGCTCGGCCTTGTCGACAGCCGAAGCCCCATTCCCAATCAGTTTATCGGAAATGCTATCGGCCTGATGATGCAGGCGTGCATTCTCGATATGTTCCGGGATGCCGGGGGGTGGGAAGCCGCGGGAATCCTCCGGATGGAACAAGCCTTACAGAGCCACATGCCGGACGGGGCCAACCTGGAGGCTTCCCTGAATTATACCTGGGGTGTGGTCGACAAGATCGATGCCGTCCTCCCCTTCTATGCATCCCGGTCGATCCGGCCGCCGTGGATGGACCAGGCGGAGGATGTACGGGACGGCGTGATACGGATGTATACCGCCCTTCTGATGCCGAACGGCGCCATCCCATCCATCGGAAACCTTGCCTACAGCCCGGCACGTGCCTCCCGCCGGTTTCTGACCTGGGATCGTGTTCACAGCCTGCCGGACCTTCACGCCGCCGTGAATGCCGTATACCGCAACTCCGGGGATGGACCCGGGATGACCTCCACCGCCCTGCCCTATGCCGGCTACTATGTCATGCGAAACGGATGGAAACAGACCCATGACTACCTCCTGCTGCAGGCCGGACGGCCCGGAGCGGGGCATGCCCACGCCGATAGCAACGCGATCCATCTGTATGCCGACGGACGGCATTGGCTGATCGACGGAGGACCCGCATCCTACGGACCGGGACCGTTGCCGGACCATCAGAAATCGGAGTACCTTGCATTCAACCGGCTGCTTCGGTCCAGCCGGGCCGCCAATACCGTGGTCGTCGATGACCGGTCCCAGGTACTACAGGGAAAAGCCGACCCCTTGGTGCCGTATACGGAACCTGCGCCGAATCGGTGGTATGCCGGAATCGATGTCGATTATGCCGAAGGGGTCTTTGATGGGATCTACCGGGATGACACCGAGGAGGGCGTACCGGCCGTTCATTACCGGCAGGTGCTGTACCTGAAGCCGATGCAGGCGTGGGCCGTCATCGATACGGTGATCGGCGGTGAGAGCGCGGAACAGCTCTGGCATCTTCCCCCGCCCTGCCCCGACGGTGTGAACGATGCTCTATGCCCCGGCATCGCGGCGGAGAATGTGTTGATTGATTCCACCGCCCGCACCGTTCGAGTCCGTGACCACCTGAACCGCCAACTCACCCTCCGCCATGCCGGTTCCGCCCGACCCCATTACCGCACTCGATTCGGCGAAACCGAACCCCTGCGCGGCTGGTCGGCCATCGACGGCACGAAGGAACGGCTGCCCACGGTGCAGATATCCGCGGCCTGGCCGACCGGCGTTCCCCTTGTGACCTTGATCGCAACCGGAGACGGGGGTGAGCTGGAGGAGACAACCACCGGCGAGGAACTCGAACTGGTATGGCAGCGTCGGGGGTTCCGTTGCAACCTCCGGATTCAGGCGGCGGAGTCGACCCGGCCTCATCTCCGCCTGGAATTGACCGGCCAGGGGGTCCGAACGGAAGCGGTTCTTCCGCCTTCCGGAAACGGACACATCATCCGAGAGGAACAAGGGATCCGGAAAACCGGGGTGATCGCCATTCCCTCGGGAGCCGATCAGGAACCATCGTCATGAGGTTCGAACGCGGTCGCGTCGGATTCGTTCCCCCGGATCATGCGGATCTGCCCCTGGCCTTCGACCGGCAGACGACGCCCGTCAAACGGCGCCGCCGTATGCCGTTCGAACCATTGGTCCAATTCGCTGCGCATCGCGGCGATCCGATCCGCCAGCGCCGGATCGTCGATCCGGTTATCCTCCTCGGCCGGATCCTGCGCCAGGTCATACAATTCATGCGGCCCATCCGGATACCGGTGTATATATTTCCATGAACGGGTTCGCAGCATCCGGACCGGGCCGTATTCATCGTAGACGACCACCGGCCGGTCATCCGGAAGCTCCTGGCCTTGCAGTAACGGAGCGAAAGAACGGCCGGGCAGCTCCACATCCTCCGGCACATCGAATCCGCAATAGTCCAGCAGCGTCGGCATCAGGTCATAGTGACTCAGCAGATGCTCGTCCACCCTTCCCTCGGGAACATGCCCGGGACGGCTTATCAATGTCGGAACCTTGACCGAGGTGTCATACATATTCAACGGAAAGGTTCCGTTGCCTTTTCCGTAGATGCCGTGGTGGCCCATGCTCATGCCGTTATCGCTGGTAAAGACAATCAGCGTATTCGAACGGGCATTGTTTGCATCAAGCCAGTCAAGGATACGTCCGATGTTCCGATCCATTTCTTCAACCGCGGCGTAATACCCGGCAAGCATTTCGCGCCGCCTCTCCTCGGTTTTCGGGAAGCCGAGAGGCTTGGCCCAGGGATGCGGCGGGCCACTTGGATTGGCGCTGAACGATGCGTTTTTGAAATACCGATCCCAGATCTCCGGAGGATGCTGATTGCGGTTCCATGGGCTGTGGGGCGCCGTGTAATGCACACCGAGATAAAAGGGGCGATCACCGTTGCCGTGCCGGTCCAGAAAGGTCAATGCATGGTCGGTGATAATATCCGTCACGTACCCTTTATCGGTTACGTTCTTTCCATCACGGATCATCGGCGGATTCATATAGGGCCCGCCCCCCTTGGCATGGACCTCCCAGAACGAGAAGCCTTTCTGGGGATGATGCGAATCGCCGAGGTGCCATTTTCCGCTGAGTCCGCATACGTAACCGCCGGCGGCGAGAACATCGGTGTAACCGGTCTGCCCGGCGAGATACTCGGTGACCGTCCCCTCCCCCCTCGGCTCAAGGTTTCGGTCCGTGGTATCACCGGCCATCAACCAGTCGTGCACACCGTGTTGCGACGGCATGCGTCCGGTGAGAATCGTCGCCCGGGCCGGCGAGCAGACCGGCGAGGCGCAGAAAAAATTCTCGAACCGGATCCCTTCCGCGGCAAGCCGGTCGAGGTTCGGGGTATAAAATTCTTCGGCGCCGGCGCAGTTCATCGCCCAGTGTCCCTGGTCGTCAGCCAGAATCATGATGACGTTCGGCGGCGGCGGTGGCAGGTCTGGGGTCATGGCTTGTTTCCGTTTGTTGAATGTCGGCAGTTGTGCATCTGTATCCTCAACGGATCATCGGCGAAGATCAACCGTTCACCGCATTGATGACAAGTCCATGTCTGGTTTGGAACAGTCCGCTCATTGACGGTTCGAGGTTGAACCTGCGATGGTTACGGGCATCATGACACGACGGTTCACGAGTCGGCGAATCCAACCTCTTGTATTTTTCATCCTGTGCCTGGAGGCTCCTGGCGGCGCCATCCCGATGACCGATGTGCCCTTTGAAGACCGGCATAATCCGGCGGTGCGCGAAGCGGAAGCGAAGACCGCGGTACAGTTCATGCATCTCGATCATCCGGGAATGGAATCGGTGCGGGCTGCGGCCGAGGCCGGGCGCTGGGAGGACGCCGTCACCCGCTATCGCGATCATGTCCTGAATCGCATACGCGGATTCCGGGACCCATGGTCCGGCGAACATGCATCCTCAAGTCCGGCCGATCGGCAGGCCTTGATGGAGGGACAGTTTGATCTCCGGTGGCCGGACGGCCGCCGCTCCCTTTCCATCGAGCCCGGCCGCATTCCCTGGGGGGTCATCCCCGAGGATGCCGGCGATCACGAACGACATACCTGGCTCCAGTTCCAGGATCGCATCCTCGGTATCGGCCGGTTGGCCGGTCCTCTACTCGAGGCCTATCGGGAAACCGGGGATGTCCGGTTCCTTCGGCGGTGGGAAGCCGTCATGGATGACTGGGCGCTTCGCATGCCCGCGGGGTTTGATGCGCCCGGATCCGCGGAACGCAACTACTTCAACAAGGACGGGCTTCAACGGTTCAACAGTTTCCTTGCATCCCTGGCGAAAACCCTCGACGAACAGCCTGCGTTCGCGCAGGAGCTGGATCCTCACACCCTCCTCCGCATTCTGTTCACGGCCCTGGAAGAATACGGACCGGCCTATTGGTGGCCTTCTCTACAGACCGTCTTTAATCACAATCACAACGCCCTGAACGCCGCCACCACCGCATCCTGGTTCGTGCGAGACCTTGCCCCCGGTCTCCGGCTGGAACGCATGATGCAGGAGCACTGGGCCCATACCCGCACCTACGGCATCACCCGCGACGGTTCGATGATCGAAATCGGCGACGACGGCCACCTCGCCATGCCGATGCGCCTCGGCAGCTCGTATCACGTCCTTCAGGAAATCCGTCCGCCGTGGGTCGACCGCTATTGGGATATCCGTTTCCGTGACATGTACAATGAAATGACACGGTTTCAATTCCGCCATCTGACCCCGAACGGTCTCGGACACCGGAGGAACGTCGTCGATCATTTCGACCGGACGATGAATGCCTGGCATGAGCAGCGGAACTACGGGGGACAGGGAACCGTTCCGATGTGGGTGCCGGAGGATGTGTTGCGCGAACCGGAAATCCGGGCCGTTGCCGATACCGTATGGGGGCGGGCACGGGAAGGCGAAGCATTGAGCCGCAACCGAAAACGGAATTTTGACGAAACGCTCACCCGATATCCGGGCATGTACGAGGGTCCCCCTCACACCATTTCCCACTTCATGCCCTATGCCGGCTTGTATTACCTGAGAGAGAGCTGGGAACCGGATGCGGGATTCGCACACCTGCTGGCTCAGCAAAAGGATCATGAATCATCCAACATCAATGATATGCATCAGACGTCGCTCCGCATCTGGGGCTACGGGTATCCCTTGTTGAACATGCCGGCCCTCAACATCGACGGCCAGTCCATCGATCCCGATGACGGCCGGATGACCCTCCGGCCCGGCAGCAAAACCGACCGCCTCAGCTCGGCCCCGGAGAAACCGCTGACCACACCCTGGCTCTCCGATGCCATGTTTGACTATGCGGCGGCGCGATACGAAGGCACATACCGGAATATGGATTACCGGAAACCCGATGGCGCCCCGATGCCCGCCGGCCCGGCCATCCGTCATGTAACCACCGAACGTATCCTCATCCAGCTTCGCCCCATGAAGCTCTGGACGGCCCTGGACCGCGTGGTCGCGACCGACGGCCGCGACCACGATATACGAATCGGCGCGACCGCCGCGGTGACGAAGAAGGCCGGCGCCACATCGGACGGCTATGACATCCTTGTGGACCCGAGCGGCAACAAACTTCGCATTCGGAACCATGATTCCCCGGGTCTTCGCATGATGCTGGCTTCCCCCGGCGAGATCGAGATCGCCACCGCGGATGCCGGCAAGATGCGGAAATTCCGCAGCGATCTCTTCCCCCGCGGCATGGTATGGGGCGACGCCCCCCTCGCATTCCGATCCCGCACCGAAGGCGGCCGGTTTATCATGGCGTACCTGTTGGAGGCTCTGCCGGAACCGGACGCGGACGCCCGGGTGACGGAGCTGACGGACCGCTCCGGTCCCGGGTTCGCCGGGTACGACGCCGTGGTGGGGGATCGAGGACGGATCGCCGTCCGCGCATCCGACGGACCGGCCCGCACCTTCCGGATGGGTGCGTTGGAAACGGAGGCGACCGGCCTGATCGTCGTCGAGTGGAACAACCAGGTCGAAGGCCTGATTCTCGGAGCCGTCTCCGCATCATGGGGCGGCCAACCGCTTGATCTGCCCGGCGCCGATGTGCGCCTGACATCCGGGGCCGATGGTCCGGTATGTACAGCCATCCCCCGTCCGCTGGAACCGCCGGACATCCAATCGGATACAATGTACTTCATCGACTCCGCCGTCATCACCATCACATCCGCGGCACCCGACACGGCCATTCTTTATACCCTCGACGGCAGCGATCCCGTGCCTCGCAATCCGTCTGCCGAGCTGTACCGCGAACCGTTGCGCATCACCGAGAACACGATCATCAAGGCCCGTGCATGCCGGAGGGAATGGCTGCGAACGATTCAGCCGTTCCGCCCGTTCGATGCATCCGGCATCGACGTTTCCGCGGTCCGATATGCCCGCTTTGAAAAGCGTCGGCCCGAACCGGCGGTTGAACCGGCGCCCTCTGCACGCAAGCCGGGCCTTCGCGCCCATTATGTCGAAGCAAACTGGAGACGACTCTTTACCCATCTCGGGTGGCCTTTGAGATTGGAGAAATCGTCCGAGACCCGGGTCGCCACCCTCCTCGATCCCGCGGATCTCGCGACCATGAGGAAAACCGACGGTCCGTTCGGCGTAGTCTATGAAGGTTACCTGGATGTCCCCGAAACCGGCGTCTATGTCTTTCATGCCCCGCCGGAATATGTCCAACCGGTCGCGGTGCCGGGCTACGAACTTCATGTGTACCTCGATGGGCAAGAGTTGATCCTGGGCCGGGACTGGCAGGACCTCGGTCAATGGCCGGCTGTTCTCGAGAAGGGTCTGCATCGCTTCGCGGTCAGCTTCGCGGATGCCCGGGACCGGAATATGTCCATGGATCACGTCAGCCTGAAATTCAACTTCCCCCTGCCGCATGCGGTTGCGCCTCCCCCGGCGCCGGTTCTGACCTGGTCCCGGGGCGGCGCACCCCCCTCCCCGATTCCCCCGGAACGGCTGTACCACGACTGACACCGATCACGCGGCGACGGCTTAGCCCGAATGTTGCATCAGCAGGGTGCAACATTCGCCCTTCGGGCTTCGACTCCAGCGACTTGTGTCGCTTCCGCTCAGGGCTAACCCTGAGCGAGGTGCGTAAGCACCGCGTCGAAGCCTTTGAGCGAAAAACGTTTCGCTCAAAGGCGCTTATGAAGCGAGCAGTCCGCTGCTCGTGCAATATGCGGGTTAGATCGTCAATTGCCCAGCCAATAGTCGATTATGGAACAGTGCCCATCTTTACACGCTGAAGCCAACCTTCTTATGATGAAACGTATGACGCATCGACTTCGATGGGCGCTTGGGGGATGGCTTTTCCTGATCATGATGGTACCGGCTTCGTTCGGCGCCATCCTGGATGTACCCGCGACCTTTGATACCGATGAAGAAGGCTGGACCGGTATTGACTGGAGTACATTCGGCTACGACGCTTCCGGGAATCCCGGCGGGTCGCTCGAAGGGTACATGGAGGACAACTCCTTCTTCCCCCAGACCGCCATATTCCGCATCAACAGCGGATCCTTTACCGGCGACTATGCCGGGGCCGGGGCCATCAACTTTGACCTCTTTGCCGATGATATTCACCCCTCGTCCATCAGCATCGTCCTGAGCGGGGCGGGCGGCGATTTCATCTGGTCGGCCAACGTCTCCTCCTCGGTCGATCTGTGGGTAAGTTACACGGCGCCCCTGACCCTCAGCGCCTGGTCCGGAGGCAATCAGACGGATTTCGACAATACCCTCGGGGATGTCTCTTACCTGGAAATCCAGATTGTTTCGCGCGACCAGGATCCCCAGACGTATTTTCTGGATAATGTAGAGCTTTCAAGTTCATTTGAGGGTGGCGGGGTGGTGCCGGAACCGCAGAACCTTCTTCTGCTGGCTTTCATTATTGTCGGCATCCTGATGCGTCGGCGAATCCTCGAACATCTCAACCGGTCGACGAAACCGCGCAAGGAAGCGCCGGCGTAGCCCGGCTCCTCCGGGTTACGGTTGGCGCAGCCAGAAATATCGTTCCGCCCCGCGCTGCAGGAAGACCTCCTGGTCTTCAAACGGAACCCATGTCACCGAACCGCCGATAAAGGCCGCGTTGTGTCCTTCGGGCTCCTCGGGCTCTCTCGGTCGATCATGGGCCAGAAAGGCGCCGCCTACATCCAGAGTCAGACAGCTCCAGACCGGGACCGTGGCCGGAATCAGCGTGATCGCCGCCATGCGAGGTTGATCCACAACCCATTCGTCGTCGGCAACAATATAGTTGTATTGATAGGTCACCCAACCTCGCTGGTAATCCGGATTTGTCAGGTCGGGGTGACGGGCCTGCAGGAGGTAACTCGGACAGAACATAATCTCCCCCCGGGTTTCGCCGGGAAAATACATCTGAATAAAGTTTTCTTCCATATCATGCGTGACCGAATTGTCGGCGGCCATACGATGGGGTTGGTGAGGGTTGGGACCGCGATTGAACAACATGCCCCGGTTGCCCTGGGCATCACTCACGGTGGCGGTGATAATCTGTCGGAGGTTGGATGCGCAACGAGCCCGCCGTCCCCGTTCGAGAGCGCCGGTAACCGCCGGAATCAGGAGTCCGGCGAGGAGCCCGATGATGGCGATCACCACCAGCAATTCAATAAGGGTGAAGCCGGACGCACGCCGCCTGCCAACCGTTTCGATGCGCATCATAGTTTGTTCCCTTCACCGGCGTACCCGGCCTGACACGGTCAGGGCCCGTGTCGCATGGCGCCGCAGGTTGAATCGAGCCGGAACCAGGCCGCTGCCGCAATCATCACAATCGCCGCGACCGGATACCACCAGAAAAAGGCGATACCCGCGGCCTGTAAGCCCAGTACCGTTCCAACGGAAAGAATGGTTCCCACGAATACCGACGCCCATGTCCCGCGGCGGAATCGCGCCAGCAGCGCCATGCCGAGCAGGGAGCCGTATACGTAGCCAGGGACTTTCAGGCCGAGGTCCAGCAGCCCGGTATTCGTCTTCTGCTGAATCACCATGAAGACAAGTCCCATGCCGCCGAGAACGCCCCCCCACATCACCACGAAACCGCGTGATCGGCGCAACGCCTTCCGCTGCGCATCCGAATCCTGGTTGGACGGGTCCTGTCCCGGCATCACACCTCGAAGCAAACCGCCGACCGATGTCTGGGCCAGCGCGGTCAGGGCGGAATCGAGGGTGGAGATGCCGGCGGCAAACAGGGTGGCGATCAACAATCCGGCCAGGCCCGAGGGCAGCTCCGTAACGATGAAATACGGAAAGATCCCGTCCTGCCCCCGCTCCGTTAAATGGGCCATCTCCGCGGGCAGCGGATGCACGGAATAAAAGACCGTCAGGCCGAGTCCGGCCAGCAGCATCAGGTAACTCGGTAGAATGCCCATGGCCGACCCGATGCAGGCCCAGCGGGCTTCGCGGATATTGCGGCACGACATCACGCGCTGAGTGACCACCTGATCGATCGCATTCGAACCCATTTCAAAAATCGCCGCCCCGATGAGACCCGCCCACAGGGTATAGGCTTTGCGCGGATCGAGAGAAAGATCCAGCAGCGCGAGCTTTGCCTTGTCATCGAGAACCTGCAGGATCTCCGGCAGCGGTAGGGATGCGCCGGCAAAGGCTTCCACCACCCCGAGGATACCGCCGGCCATGAAGGTGAGGAACAGGATCAGGTCGGTCCAGATGACGGTTTGAATGCCGCCCATGCAGCTCCACACCACGGAAAAGATGACGATCAGAATGATGCACAGGGTCATCGGGAGCCCGGTGATGACCTCAAGCACCACACTGGTGGCCAGCAACCGGACGCTCTGGCTCAAGACCGTGCCGACGAGGAACAGAACCCGGGCCAGCGCCGCCACCCGAGGGTCGATCCGCCGCCCCATGTATTCATAGGGACTGTAGATTTCGTCCTCCATGTAGGGCTTGACGAAAATCCAGGCCATCAGGATGTTGCCGAGCGCGAAGCCGATGGTGAGCTGGACATACATCATATTGCCGCCGGTCACGAATACCGCGGCGGGCAGGGCAATAAAGGTAAGACCGCTCACCTTGGTCGCGATCATCGAGGCCGAGACCGCCCACCACGGCATGCTGCGGTCGCCGAGAAAGAACCCGCGGCTGTTGGTGACATGCCGCCCGCCCAGCCAGTGACCGGCCGCTGTCACCCCGGCGAACATCAGAATGAGGACGACGATGTCGATGCCGGACAGCATCGCAAGACCGGGCATCGGGTTGAACCCGGTCATCCTTCCCGTCCGAAGGGGTTGTGATGTCCGGCCACCGCCGTATCGGTTTCCGCCCGGTCAAGCACCAGCGCCCGGTCTTCGTCGGGATCGACGCCGGCCTCGAGCAGGTATTGGCCCTGCTCGATCAGCATCCGCCGGACCGTCCGGACATCCACATCGCGGGTGTTGCAGCCGTTGCGGATCGCGAGCGAGGCCGCGGTGCCCGCCCCCTGGCCGATGCCCATCGATGTCGCCATCACCCGGACCGATCCGAAGGCGGCATGCGTGGCGGATATGCACCGCCCCGCCACCAGGAGATTTTCGTACCCCTGGGGAAGCAGGCTGCGGTAGGGAATTTCATAGACGGCCTTGCCGGACCCGGTGAACGTCTGGGTCCGCCCATCCGGAGGATGAATGTCGATGGCGAAGGTGCCGCAGGCGATGCCGTCCTCGAAGTGTCGGCTGTTCAGGACATCGTCCTCGGTCATCCGGTAGTCGCCGACGATGTGGCGGGTTTCACGCACCCCCACCTGAATGCCGGTATCGAGGATGCAACTGTCTTCAAAGCCTCCCACATGCCGCTGCAGTAGACGGTGCACCTGCAGCGCCTGGCGGCGGGTGATGATCTCCGCCCGGGTAAGGTCTTCGGCCTTGGTTCCGTCGATGCCCTGCAGACGCGTGCAGTTCACCGCAACCTGCCCCTGGCGGGGCAATTGATACAGAAGGACGCGTGGAGCGACCTGCGCATCCAGCTCGCCGTCCTCGATGGCCTTCTCCATCATGCGGTTCAGACCGAGAAGCGCCAGGGCCTTCTGCCCGTCAATTTCCTGATCCGTCGGTTCGCCCTTGAGCTGCGACCGGTTGGACTTCATCCAGGCACGCACCCGGTCGAAATCGATGTCGCCAATACGGAAAAACAGGGTAACCGGCTGCATGAGGCCGTCCTCTTCCCGGCCCTTGACGAACGGAGCGCCGACGCGGGCCACCACATCGGCGTCGGCGGAACAGTCGATGACCAGTTTCGGTCGGATTGCCTGGCGGCCGGATTTGTTCTCCACGATAATCGTTTCCACCCGGCCGTCGCTTCCGTAGGCCGCGGCAAAGGTGCTGTGGAGAAGAAGCTCCACCCCGGCCTCCGTGACCATGTCGAGAAGCAGGACCTTCATGCCCTCCGGGTCAAACGGCGTCATGGACGCGTTGTCGAAGGTCAGATCGGACACATGGCCGTGCGACATCGTCATCGCCACCAGCCGGTCCACGAGCTCACCGGCAATGCCGCGAATGACCTGGCGGCCCTTGATATCGTGGAACGTGAACATCGGGTTGACCATGGCAATGGTAAGGTTGCCGCCGATAAACCCGTAACGTTCGATCAACAGGGTTTTCGCCCCGTTGCGGGCCGCCGCAATCGCCGCGCCGATACCGGCCGGCCCGGCGCCCACGACACAAACATCCGGTTCGCTGATCACCGGGATCTCCCTTGCCGGCTCTTGTATTGATTCACATTTCATAGACATGTCCCCCCGTGGCATGGTTGCTTGCAATAACGGACCCGCCCGGGCTCAACCGGAGCGTTCCGACGCCCCCTGATCTCGTTCATCCAGAAATTTCTGCAGCCGGGTTCCCACCTCGGACGCCCAATCGGGCCATGTGCGCCGCTCGGGAAACACCAGGGAATCGTCATTCGCAATCGCCCGCGCATCGGCCAGCGAATACACCGCGCCGTCTTCATGAAACACACCGTTCATCCAGCGAACGGTCTCATGAACCTTGAGATAGGACGGCCTCAGCATCAGCGACCAGAAGAAATTGCCGATCCGGTTGCGATGAAACAGCGGAGCCAGAGATGCATAATCGGGCTTCCAGTCATCCCCCTTCGGAAACACCCCGTCCCAGCCGAGTCCCCCGGTGCGGATCCGTTGCCACTCCGTGGCCCAATACGGCAGGCCGGTCTTGGCCTCCAGCCTTTTGCGCTTCTCGTTGTATTGCCGAAAGTGCTTCACGGAATGCAGAAAGTTGGGATGCGACTGCAGAACGTCGATGCCGTGATCAACATAGTGGAGGTTATCATTCAGGGCGATGCAGCCGATGGAAAGAGGGCGATCCCCCCGGCTTGCAACCGCCCGATGGAGCATGGCGAGTGCAAAGTCATGTTCGGTTTTCATTCCCGGGCGCGGTTCATTGATGATTTCGATGCCGAGCAGCCGGGGATCGCTGCCGAAACGGTCCATGAACCAATCTACATACTCGTAACACCCGCCCCATGCCTCCGGGTTGTTCAGAATTTCCCGCGCGGGTGAATACACTTCGTAGCCGGTGACCGGACTTTCATCGCGAAGGGTTTCCGGCGTTTGTTCGACCGGTCCGCAGTTCTTGAACAGGCAAAGCAGAATCCTGATCCCGTGACGGTCGGCGATGGTCAGCAGCCGGTTGACCTGATCCTCTACTTCATCCGGCGTTTCCCACCATCGCTCGGGACTCAACCACATTCGAAGAGCGTTTAGATGAATACGCGTTGCATAGCCGATCTGGGTGTCCAGTTGATCTTCATCAAACCGCCACCAGACCTGGTACGTATTCATCCGCCGGGTGGGTACAAAACAGGCTCCGCGCACATAGTCTGAATTCGCGGACGACCCGGCGGCTGCCGCCGTCGATCCGGCAAGACCCGTGACCGCCGCAGCTCCGAACAACCCGCAGGTCCGGATAAACCGCCGGCGGTCAATGGGGTTGATGCCGATGTCCGTGCCGATGGGTTTAGAGACGTTTTCCATGGCCCTACTGTGCCGCCGGCCCCGGAATCATGATAGGCCATATCCCGACCGGAAAATGTTCTTCTTACGACGTCCGGCGGTCACGCGGATCAGACCGAATCCTCATCGAGCGAATCACGGTATTCGCGCGGGGTAATGCCGAGATACAGCCGGAACACTTTGGTGAAATGGCTGTGGTTGCGAAACCCGGCCTCCATACCGATCTGCCCGATGTCCATGCTGGTGTTTCGCAACAGCCGCTGGGCCCGATCCAGCCGCGTCCGGACGATGAACTCATGGAGCGTGATACCCGTGCTCGCCTTGAACATACGGCTCAGATAATCGGGGTGGCAGCTCATCCGTTCGGCGATTTTCTGGACCGTGACCGGCTGGTTCACGCTGTTGCTGATATGCCACAAGGCGCGGCGCACCACCGCCGGCTGCTTGCGCTGCTCCTCCATGATCCACTGGGCGCCCGCGGGTTTGTACTGTCGAACCGGCATACCGGATGCTTCCACAATCCGTCGGGTCGCCGCCGCCAGCATCGCCGCCCGCTTCCGGATATTGTTCATGCCTTCCCGATTGGCCCGCGGGGTTTTCTCGAAGGAGGCAAGCAGCGGTTCGGGATCCACGCCTTTTCGCGCACAATAGGCCCGAATGCGTTCCCGACCCTGCGACAGGGTACCCGGTGCGACAACCGCCCCGCAGTAAAAGATACCAAGCAGAACATTGTCCACCACCAGAGGCTGCACATACTCACTGAGCCCGAGGTGGCACTGACCGCAGAACCCCTGTTGCTTGCGGCTGACCACCCGGTTCACGGCCTGTTTGTTCGTGCGGCATCCTTCGTAAAAACTCCCGGAGACACCATACTTGGCGAGCCGGCAAAGCTCCCCGGTATGCCAGTGATACGGCCCCGGCAGCTTCAGGTCGTCAATGCTCTGACAAATCCCGGTCAGATCCTCAAAGCTGACCTGGAAGCCGCCCTCCTCCATGACGAGATCCATCAATTGCTGGAGAAGACTGGGGCGACTGGTTGATATCGGCGTCCGGATATGGCGCTGTTCCAACGGAATCCTGCGGTTCTTACTGCGTTCTCTGATCTTCATGTTGGATCACCTCGTTATCTGACTCCGCTGATTTCTGGTTCTTCCACAGAAACGCAACAATCATAACATCAGCTACAGAACAATAAGCGCTCGTAATAACAACATATACCCGCTTGACGCGCAGAGATCCAGTCTCTAATTTAATAGAACGTGAACAAGAATGTGACACAGCACACTGTGGAGCGATCTATTTACAGAATGGAGTCATTGCCATGCAGTCATGGAAACCCGCCCTCACCATCAGCAGTCTGATCGCCATGTTCATCATCATGCCGCCCGGCGCCGCACGAGCGGACCTCCTGCTCGAGTACCTCTTTGACGAGGCATCTTCCGGAACCACCCCCGCCCTCGACACCGGGACCGGAACCGCCGCCAACGGGAGCTTCAATGGCGGTTCCACCCGCACCGGAATCACCCCCGGCGGCGCCTCAACCGGCGCACTCGACACCAACGGCGGCGGCATCAATGATTATCTCGACACCGGCGGCGTGACCCCCGCCAAGCTCGACGGCCTGACCACCTTCACGCTCTCAACCTGGCTCAATCTGCAGAATGACCCGGGGGTCTTTGACCGGCTGATCTCCATGCATGCCGCATCAGGCGGCGGGGGATTCGATTTCTTTATTGAAGACGATCTCACCACGTCGTTCGGTGCAAACAACTTTTCCCTGTCGTTGGCCGCCGATGCGAGCACAACCGTGTCGTCCGCGGCCATTACCCCGGCGGACGGGTGGATCTTTCTCGCCGTCACGTATAACGGCAACGCAACCAACAACAATGTGTTTTTCTATTGGGGCGATGAAGCCACCGGTGTCGCCCAGATCGGCGGAGCGGGAAGCATCAACCGCGGCACACTGGAACCCGCGGGCGTCGAACTGCGCATCGGCGGTACGTCGCGTTCGACCTCCGACCGTTCGCCCGATGCCTATTTCGATAATGTCCGCATTCACGATACGGTCCTCACCGGTAGCGAGCTTGAAGCCATCCGCGCCGCGGATGTGATTCCCGAGCCGGGCACCCTCGCGCTCCTCGCCGCCGGACTCGGACTCCTCGCTGGTCTCCGTCGACGGACCTGATCTCGATTTGCACAAGATCGGGTCGGATATCAGACAGCGCCCGCGTTGACACCCGCCCCGTTTCTGACGTTTAATCACCGGGTACGGGTCTGGTTCAGAAGTTCATGCCCGGCATACCCGCCGTACCGGATCGCCGGAAAACGAACGGAGTTGTCATGACATCCATATCATTGCGCGCGGCCCGCTTCCGGCCGGTCTCGTATCTACTTGCCCTGGTATCCCTGGCCTTCTTCGGCTGCAGCCGGGAAACGCCCTCCTCCTCAGGGGCCGACTCGCTTCGTGTCGGATTCTCTCAGATCGGTGCGGAAAGTGCGTGGCGGACCGCGAATACCGAGTCGATTCAATCGGAAGCGGCCGCCCGCGGGATCGACCTGGTTTTTTCGGATGCGCAGCAGAAACAGGAGAACCAGATCCGCGCCCTTCGTTCGTTCATCGCCCAGGACGTGGATGTCATTGTTCTCGCCCCGGTCGTGGAAACCGGCTGGGAGCCGGTGCTGCGGGAGATCCAGCGCGCGGGCATTCCGGTGATTCTCAGCGACCGCAAAGTCGACGTCAGCGATCCATCGCTCTACGCCACCTTTATCGGTCCGGACTCGGTGGAGGAAGGACGCAAGGCGGCGCAGTGGCTCGTCGATGCCGCCGGCGGCGAAGCGGTCATCGCCGAACTGCAGGGAACCCCCGGGTCGGCTCCCGCCCTCGCCCGCCACAAAGGATTCATGGAAGTCATCGCCGACCATCCCGGCATGAAGGTCGTGAAGAGCCAGAGCGGCGACTTCACCCGAGCCCGCGGAAAGGAAGTCATGGAAGCTTTCCTGAAGAGTCCTGAAGGCAAAGACCTCACCGCCCTTTACGCGCACAATGACGACATGGCCCTCGGCGCGATCCAGGCCCTGGAGGAAGCGGGTGTACAGCCCGGCAAGGATATCCTGATTGTTTCCGTCGATGCCGTACGCGGAGCCTTTGAAGCGATGGTCGACGGCAAACTGAACGCGACCGTCGAGTGCACACCGATCATCGGAGACTATGTCTTTGACGCCGCGGAAGCGCTGGCTGCCGGTGAACCGGTCGATAAACGGATCGTGGTGAAAGGCGCGGTGTATGAACAGGATCAGGCCGCCTCGCTGATCGATTCACGCCCGTATTAATCCACCACCCCATTCCGGCTCATTCATGACCGACGTTGATACGCCCCCGCTGCTTGCCATGCGGGGCATCGACAAACATTTTCCCGGTGTCCGGGCTCTGAGCGGCGTCGACTTCACCGCCCGGCCGGGAGAGATTCATGCGCTGATGGGGGAGAACGGCGCCGGCAAGAGCACCTTGATCAAGGTGCTGACCGGGGTTCATCCTCTCGACGGAGGATCGATGACGCTGGAAGGCCGGGCCTTCCTGCCCCGCTCCACCCGCGAGGCGGAAGAGCGCGGCATTTCCACCGTTTACCAGGAAGTAAACCTGATCCCCCACCTTTCGGTTGCGGAGAACATCTGCCTCGGTCGTGAACGGACCCGGTGGGGTTTGATCCGGCACCGTTCGGGTCGGCAGAGGGCGGAAGCGGCGCTGCAAAGACTCGGTATGAATCTGGATGTCACGCGGGAACTCACGTCCTATTCGATCGCCGTTCAACAGATCATCGCCATCGCGCGGGCCCTTGACATCCGGGCCCGTCTGCTGATCCTTGATGAACCGACCTCCAGCCTCGATGAACGTGAGTCCGCGGAACTCTTTTCCGTCCTCCGTCGTCTGAAACAGGAAGACATGGGCATCGTGTTCATCACCCATTTTCTCGATCAGGTGTACGATGTATCTGACCGTATCACCATCCTACGCGACGGTCGCCTGGTGGGTGAATACGAAACCGCCTCGCTGCCCCGGCTCGAACTGGTCGCGAGGATGATCGGCAAGCAGCCCGGCGCCGCGGAACCGGCGGCCCCGGCCGACCCGCCGGTTGAGAGCTCCCGGGATGTACCGGTGCTTCAGGCGGAAGCTCTGGGTCGCACCGGCAGCATCGCCCCCATGAACCTCACCCTGCGGAAAGGGGAAACCACCGGGCTGGCCGGTCTCCTGGGGTCCGGCCGCACGGAGACGGCGCGCCTCCTGTTCGGGATTGATCAACCCACCCATGGACGCATTCTGATGGACGGGCGGCCGGTCCGGATCCGGTCTCCGCGTCACGCCATCGCCCGCGGTATCGCCCTGGCGCCGGAGGACCGGAAGCACACGGGGATCGCTTCCGCGATGTCGGTGCGGGACAACATCATCCTCGCCCTTCAGGGACGC
>JAUIHQ010000257.1 GCA_030432155.1 bacterium
TTTCTTCCCGCAGCCGGCGACCAGCAGCAGGGCGGTGCATAGTGACAGAATGATTGCGATGTGCTTCATGATCTACACTTCCAGGTTATCGTTCTTGGCCCGGGACTCGCGGGCCATGTTCCGTTTGTAGGCGGTGAGTTTCCGGGCGAGGTTCTTATCCGCTGTTGCGAGGATGCTCAGTGCAAGAAGCCCCGCGTTTTTCGCATTCCCGATCGCCACCGTGGCCACCGGAACGCCCGCAGGCATCTGGACAATGGACAGCAGGGAATCGAGACCGTTCAAGGCCCGGCTTTTGACCGGCACCCCGATCACCGGCAGGACCGTGTGGCTGGCGGTCATGCCCGGGAGGTGGGCCGCGCCTCCGGCGCCGGCGATGATGACCTTCAGCCCCCGGCGGGCGGCGCCGGCGCCGTATTCCGCCATGTCGTCGGGTGTACGATGAGCCGATACGACCTTTGCTTCATACGCGACGCCGAACTCCTTCAGCACCTCCGCTGCTTCCTTCATCGTCGGCCAGTCCGAATCACTGCCCATGATTATCCCGACAAGTGGTTTGCTCATGGGTTCATGCTACAGGTGAAGAATGGTGATGACACGAAAAAAGCGGCGGCGTAGCGGGGTCAGGCGAGGCCGAAGCGGATGGCGTCGGCGGCCCGCCGTGCCGTTTCGAGTGCGGCTTCCGGTGTAGTTCCGAGGGCGGTGACGTGACCCATTTTCCGCCCCTTGCGGCTCGTTGCCTTTCCGTACAGGTGAACGTGAGCGGGGAGAGCTGCCGCGGTGTCCATCCCCGACGGCCAGCCGCTGCCGTCCGCATCCCCGAGAAGATTGACCATGGCCGCGCCGGGCGCGCGAAGCGATGTCGCCCCGGCAGGCCAGCCGAGGATCGCCCGGATATGATTCTCGAATTGTGAGCAGGCACAGGCTTCGATGGTGTAATGGCCGGTATTGTGAACGCGGGGAGCGAGCTCATTGATCAGGATGGAGTCATCATCCATCCGGAACAGCTCGACCCCGACGGTGCCGACGGCATCGATGGCTTCCACCGCGCGGACCGCAAAGGCGGCCGCAGTTTCCCGGCAACGTGCCGGAGCAGCGGAGGGCACGGTCACGGTGTGGCAAATATGATTGCGCTGCACGGTATCAACCACCGGGTAGGCGGCGGTGTCGCCGTTCGGGAAGCGGGTGATCATCACGGCCATTTCCGCAACAAACGGGCAGAAGGCCTCCGCGTACAACGGATAGATTGAGCCGTCCAAGCGGTCCCATGCCGCCTCCAGATCCGCCGCGGCTCTCACCGTTGCATTGCCTTTCCCGTCGTATCCCATGTGTCTTCGCTTCAACACCAGCGGCCATCCGTGCTGTTCCGCAAAGGCCGCGGCTTCTTCCGGGGATTCAACGGCCCGGAACGGGGCGGTGGGGAGGTTGTGCTTCCGCAGGGTTTCCTTCTGGATGAACTTGTCCTGGATCAGGGTAAGGGTTTCGGGGGAGGGGAAGATCCGGTTGCCGTCCTCGCGTGCCGCTTCCAGCGCTTCCACCGGGACAAATTCATTCTCCACGGTCAGGACATCCACCGTTCCGGCAAATGCTGTGACCGCCTCCGGATCGGCCCAGTCCGCGATCGTGACGTCATCAAAGCAGCCCTCAATCACCTGATTCCTGTCCGGGGCGAGAATTCGCACCCGGATACCCAGCGGTCTCGCCGCCGCGGCCAGCATTTTCGCAAGCTGGCCGCCGCCGAGAATGCCCACGACCGGGAACGAACCTCCCGGTTTGTATTGTAACGTGCTCATGTCAAGTATATTACGACAAATTGCGGGCTGTGTAACCCCATAAACCGGCCCGTCGACGCATACCTGACACAAAACAATCCTCAACGCAACGGTTTCCCGCCAATCCCGACCCGTCACCCCAAAGCCCATCGATGACGATAACGAATCGGAGATTCCCCCATCAACCCAATCTGCCCAACAACCCAAATCCCCTCCCTCGGAGGGTTGCCGACGCAGCTGCGGAGGCGGGGTGGGTCTGCCCGTAGCTACCCTATCCCTATTCCCGAATCCTCCAATCAACCAATCCCCCCAATTTCCCTCCATTACATCTTTTTCCAACTTTTTTCGAATTGATGATTGACTTCGTTGGCATCGTTTATGCAGTATGCTCGGGTTTTTCTGCCGTTGCGTCTCTATTTAAAGGGCGAAACAGCAAGGAGATAAGTCAGGGTATTACGGCTTTACCGCGCCGAATCGCATAAGCGGGACGGCAAGGCAGGGTCGTATTGTCTTGTACCCCGGTGGTTGAGCTATCCGATTAACCGCCTCCGGCGGGACCGGAAGGGTGCAGGGCGAAACAGGGTAGGCCGGCCGGTACGCCGGCTCAGTCGGATCGCTGAACGACAGGCGGAATTGTCGGAGACGTTCTGCCCATGTAGCTCAGTTGGTAGAGCACGTCCTTGGTAAGGACGAGGTCAGCGGTTCAAACCCGCTCATGGGCTCCATTTTGGTTCAAAACCAACGTAGAAAAAGTCGAGAGGAAAGGACAACATGGCTAAGGATAAATTCGAGCGTACCAAGCCGCACATCAATGTCGGAACCATCGGACACGTCGACCATGGTAAGACGACGCTGACCGCGGCGATCACCCGCGTCCAGTCCCTGAAGGGTCTGGCCAACTTCATCAATTACGACAGCGTGGCCAAGGCCTCGGAGTCGCAGGGTCGCCGTGACCCGACCAAAATTCTGACGATCGCGATTTCGCACGTCGAATACGAGTCGGACAATCGTCACTACGCCCACGTCGACTGCCCGGGACATGCGGATTACGTGAAGAACATGATCACCGGCGCCGCCCAGATGGACGGTGCGATCCTCGTGGTCAGCGCCTCGGACGGTCCGATGCCGCAGACCCGCGAGCACATTCTTCTCGCCCGCCAGGTCGGTGTACCCGCGATCGTGGTCTTCCTCAACAAGGTGGACACGGTTGACGATCCCGAGCTTCTCGACCTCGTCGAGCTCGAGATCCGCGAGCTGCTCAGCAAGTACGAATTCCCCGGTGACGACGCGGCGATCGTGCGCGGTTCCGCGCTGAACGCCCTCAAGGCTGAAAGTCCCGAGGATGACGCTTGCGCCTGCATCCAGGAATTGATGAACGCCATCGATGCGAACGTGCCCGAACCGGCCCGTCCGATCGACCAGCCCTTCCTGATGCCGATCGAAGACGTGTTCTCGATTGAAGGCCGCGGCACCGTGGTGACCGGCCGTATCGAGCGCGGCGTGATCAAGGTGGGTGAGGAAGTCGAGATCATCGGCATCCGCGACACCCAGAAGACCACCATCACCGGTGTGGAAATGTTCCGCAAGCTCCTGGACGAAGGCCAGGCCGGCGACAACGTGGGCTGCCTGCTCCGCGGACTTAAGAAGGAAGACGTCGAGCGCGGCCAGGTGCTGGCCAAGCCCGGCACGATCACCCCGCACACCCAGTTCAAGGCTGAAGTGTACGTCCTGAGCAAGGATGAGGGCGGCCGTCACACGCCGTTCTTCAAGGGGTATCGTCCCCAGTTTTACTTCCGCACCACCGACGTGACGGGTGACATCACCCTTCCCGAAGGTGTCGAGATGGTGATGCCGGGCGACAATGTGTCGTTCGATGTCAGCCTGATCACCCCGATCGCGATGGAGAAGCACATGCGCTTCGCCATTCGTGAAGGCGGCCGCACCGTGGGTGCAGGCCGGGTCACGGACATCACCGCGTAACGATTAACAAGGTTCAGGGTCTGCGGCCGTCTTTCGGGGCGGCCGTGGATGCCCCCTTCTGAGGTATCGGTATGCCCAGGGAACTGATAACGCTTGCTTGCACCGAGTGCAAACGCCGCAACTACACGAGCACGAAAAACAAAAAGCTCAGCACCGAAAGGATTGAGCTCAAGAAGTACTGCCCGGCCGAGCGGCGCCACACGGTCCATCGCGAAATCAAGTAACGATTGTTGTGGAGCGCAGGCCAGTAGCTCAACTGGCAGAGCACCGGTCTCCAAAACCGGGGGTTGGGGGTTCGATTCCCTCCTGGCCTGCCAGTTTCGAGGGTGAACCGGGGCGATGATGCGGAACAGAAAATCATGAGCAAAATCAGCAACAGCATAGGCGGATTGCGAAACTTTATCGGCGAGGTGAAGGCCGAGCTTAAGAAGTGCGCATGGCCGACCCAGTCGGAACTGATTCAGTCCACCGGCGTGGTGATCTTTTCGGTCATTCTCCTGGCGGTTCTCGTCGGAGTGAGCGATCTCGTGCTGATGCAGGTGATGAGCCTCATCATTCGCTAGGGCGGAACGGAAGCGGTTATGGATAAACAGTGGTTTGTATTGCACACCCTCTCGGGCCAGGAACAGAAGGTCAAGGACGGGGTGGAGAAACGGGTCAAGCTGGAAGAGCTGGAAGACTACATCGGCGATGTCCTGATCCCCACGGAAAAGGTATCCGAGGTCAAGCGCGGCAAAAAGACCACGACCACCCGCAAGTTCTACCCCGGGTACGTGCTGATCAACATGGCGCTGTACGACACGAACCGGCAGCTCATCGACAAAACCTGGTATTTCATCCAGGAGACGCCGGGGCTGATCGGGTTTGTCGGCGGCGAGAAACCGGTACCGCTGCGGGATGACGAGATCAACAGCATCCTCAACCAGATTGAGGAGAAGCAGGAAAAGGTTCAGCCCAAGGTGCAGTTTACCTCGGGCGAGACGGTGAAGATCAACGACGGACCGTTCCTGAACTTCAACGGGGTGATCGAGGAGATCGATCCCGAGCGCGGCAAACTCAAGGTTTCAGTGTCGATTTTCGGACGCTCCGCACCGGTCGAGCTGGAGTACTGGCAGGTGGAGCGGGCCTGACACGAGAGCAGGGTAAAACACTATGGCGAAAAAAGTTACAGGTATTATCAAGTTGCAGATCCCGGCGGGACAGGCCAATCCGGCGCCCCCGGTCGGCCCCGCGCTCGGACAGCAGGGCGTGAACATCATGGGATTCTGCAAGGAGTTTAACGCAGCGACCCAGTCGCAGGCCGGCATGATCATCCCCGTGGTCATCACCGTCTACCAGGACAAGTCGTTCACGTTCATCACCAAGAGCCCCCCGGCATCCGCGCTGCTGAAGAAAGCGGCGGGCATTGCCAAGGGTTCCGGGGTGCCGAATCGCGACAAGGTCGGCAAGGTGACAAAGGACCAGGTCAAGGATATCGCAAAGACCAAGGAAAAAGACCTCAATGCGCGCGAC
>JAUIHQ010000258.1 GCA_030432155.1 bacterium
CGCGCAAACGGGGCATTCCTGCACAATGGGTCGATTGCGCACCATACAAAACCAAACTCGATGGGGAGGCGGAGGCAAGGGTCATCGAGATTCTCCGCACCCACGGCGTTGAGCTGGTGATCCTGGCCGGGTTTATGCGCATGGTCAAAGGCGGCCTCCTACGGGCCTTTCCCCACAGGATCCTGAACATACATCCCGCCCTCCTCCCCGCCTTTCCCGGCCTGCATTCATGGAAACAGGCACTGGAATACGGCGCCAAGGTCGCGGGCTGTACGGTCCATTTCGTCGATGAAGGTATGGACACCGGTCCGATTATCGTCCAGCGTCCGGTTCCGATTCTCGACAACGACACCCCGGAAACCCTTCACGCCCGCATCCAGGAACAGGAACACCAGGCCTATCCGGAGGCCATCCGTCTTTTGACCGCAGGACGTCTGAGCATCGAAGGACGAAAGGTCATCAGGAGATAGTCGGAGGCCGATGAGCCGGCAAGCGCCCGGTTGTGTTCACGTGTGTGGAACCTGCCGCATCAGCCTGCAACCGTATACACCTCCGGCGATATGATCCTTGTGCGCCCGGAATGTGATGCGGACCCTCGACCGGCCGTGGGTCAGCTCCCCGGGAATCGGATACACAACGTCGAAGAATTCGCCCGGCCTTGAACCCTGGAGCTCCTGGGTTGCGATAACATGATGATCCGCCAGGATATCGAACCGGCGGGAACCTGATTCCGTACCGAAATAGGTTACCACGAGCTCACATGGCGATTCACGATCCACCGGCAATGTATAGGAGAACCAGCCTCCCTCTCTTGCATCCCGCCAGTTCAGCCCCCCGTGATTTCCGGTCCGGGTCGTTTCCCCGGCGAGATTGAAATCGATCTCGGATTGCTGCTCTCCGATCCGTACAACCGCCAGGGTTCGAGCCGACAGTGCCCGCTCCTCCTGCAAACGTTTTTCTATGGATTTGATCTGGAGCTGCCATTCGTCCGGCGAATACGTATCGAGATACACGGAATACACTTCAGGACCCATCGTGAACGCAGGCCGGAGCGTTATGTCCGTTTCCACGAGTTCTCCGGCGCTCAAAACACGCCCCCTGTCCCGAATGACAAAGGAAAGCGGCTCACCCGGTATCTCTCCGACAACCGATGCCCATCCGTCCTGCGGCGTCAGCAGCATGGGGATGCGGTCGACACGGGCACGGATGCTTCGCAGATACTGCATATGGTTCGTATGCTCCATCGGCATATTCCGGCCATCCTCCAGCACCGCAGCCAGCAAAACCGGACCGTAGAAAAATGCAATCCGGCCCGGATTGTCCGGCATCGATTCCGTCCGAAGGGACATGGGCAATCGAATATCTATCCTATCGCCCTGTTTGAACGTTTCAGCGATCCGGACGTAGCCGGAATCTTCGGCCACCGCATCCAGTTGCACGCCGTTCAGACGGATCTCCAGCGCATCACACCACGCCGGCTTTCGAAGAAGCAGATCGATTCGGGTCGGGCGGTCGGCGTCAATGTCCACCCGCACGGCATCATCAAAAGGAAAGTCGGTTCTCAGGGTGAGCCGCATACCCTTTGCCCGGTAGTTCAACGTCGAGGCAATAAAGAGATTGATGAACAATTCGCTATCGTTGCAGGCATAAATCGATTCGCCGTATTTCGTGTGGTTTTCCAGGCCGGTTCCCACGCAGCACCACCAGGACGCATCGGGAGTGCAGAAATGTTTTCTGGCCGGCCGGTCCACATAACCGAGGTAGCCAACCATGCCCGACGCCCGATGCTGGCTGGCGAGGATATGGTTCAGCAATCCTCGTTCGTAGTAATCCATGTAGACGGAATGCGGATTCCAACCGAACAGATACCGGGTCAGCCGCAGCATATTGTACGTGTTGCAGGTTTCGGTGGTCGCCTCCACCCGGTCATTTAATGCTACCTGCGGGCCGAAGTGTTCATGGGCACTGTTGCCGCCGTTCACGTAACTGTGCCGCTCGACCACCAGCCGCCAGAAATGCTCGGCCGCCTTGCGATGGTCCTCGCGACCGGTCCGTTCATAGATGGCCGCCAGCCCCCGGAGTTTGGGGACCTGGGTGTTGGCATGTTTGCCGGGTAGCGGATCCTCGCCGCGCACCAGCGGATCGAGAATCGCCTTGTGATAAAATTTGTCGGCCAGCGCAAGATGACGGGGGTTGCCGGTAAGCGTATAGATGTCGGCAAGTGTATGATTCATACCGCCGAACTCGCATCGCATCATGTCCTGCCACTGTGCTTCGTCGAGACCCGCGGTTATGCCGTCGATGTACTCGCACAGGTTGACGATCACGTCGAGGGCGGACGGATACCCGGTATGCACATACACGTCATGCAGCCCGGCCAGCAATTTGTCGATGGTATACCAGGGCGCCCAACTATCGTTGAGGTGCGCCGCCCTTTGGACGCGTATCGAACCACTCCGGATTTCCTCAAAGACACGCCGGCCATGGGGAATGGCGGCAACAAAACCATCGCCATGCTGCTTCTGACACAGAGCCAGTTCATCCACGACATACTCTGCACGTTGTCGGCACGCAACGTCGCCGGTCGCACTGTGTTGCATGACGAGGGCCGAAAGGTAATGGCCGAGACCCTGCCCGGCGACCCCGGTTGATTCCCACCCTTCATACACCGGCGCTTTGGGCTCCAGGCCGGCTTCCTTGCGGAACCAGGCAAGGAATCGGTCAGGCTCCAGGCTCAATAGCCATGCCGCATTCGACTCCATAGCCCGGCGGAATTCGCCGTCCCCCAGCCTTACGTCGGTCAGATGAAACATGTGCGCCCGTCGAAAGGATTCACGAGGGCCATTCCGACGAACACCGGCCGTCTCAACTGATTTCATGAACATGCCCCCTCTGCATACTCGAAGGATGACAGAATGCCGCGATGTGTTTTTTCACGAGACCAAGGTAGTGATCGGCGGCGGCGACATCAAGATGCCGCCTGTTCCCGTACTTACCGGCACTTATCACAATTCAGTGATTCGTATCGTGCATAGACCGTCCACGCGGGTTTTTGCTATGCTTTCCCGGCGTTGCTCCGCAATGCTTCATACCCGATCTGCATAAGGGCATGAAGGTTCACCACGTCTTCACGGTTGTACCGGATCAACCGGTCGAGGGCGGCCGGGTTTCCACGACGATAGGCATGCCACAGCATGACAGCTTCGTATCCATCCATGCCGTCGGTTTCGTCCGAGCGGTCAATACCCAGTCTTTTCTCGATGACTTTCAAACCGCCCCGCATACCGAGCTGATGGAATACGTATCGGAGATCAACATGTATGTGATTCCAGACAAGTCCGGGGAAGGTTTTTCTGATGACCGGAAGATCAAAGGAGGATCCGTTGAAGGTTACGACCATCGGATGGGCGTCGATCAGGTCGAGTGCATCCTCAAGGTCATGGCCCTTGACGAAACACCGGAAATCCGACCCGTCATAGGCCCCGATCATGGTGATGGATCCAGCATCGGCGGTTCCATCGGTTTCGATATCGAGGTAGAGAGCTTTTGCGCCCAGCTCACCAAAAGCCCGCCATGTATCCCTCCCTTTGAGACGGCGGTTGAACCACGACCAGTCGCCGGCGTCAAATCTGTCCAGGGAGTCCCGGGTATCATCGACAAGCGCCGGGGAAAGACGGACTGACGTCCGCTGTTCCGCGCAGGCCAGGCAGGCATCCCAATCCGTCACCCCCTGCGCCCAGAGTTTTCGCTCGGTCGCCGGGCCCACCCGCCGCATGTGAAGGAATGTTCGCCTCAGCAATGCATCTGCGCGTCGTGAGTGGTCTCAAAGGTGTCGATATCTCCCTCATATTCGAGGGTCAGGGCGATATCATCCAGCCCCTTCAGCAGGTGATTCTTGACCACCGGATCGATCTCGAAATGGAACCCGATTTCTTCATCGAGGTGGAGAATGACCCGTTGCTCCTCGAGATCGACCGTCGCCTCGACATTCGAGAAACGTTCGACCATTTCAAAGATCTTGTCGACTTCCTCTTCCTTCAGCTCGATGGTGAGAAGGCCGTTCTTGACCGAGTTGTTGCGGAAAATGTCGGCAAAGGCCGGGATCAACTCTCCATTGATCGTGCGGCTGGGGGCGATGATGACCTTGAAACCATACTGCATGACCGCCCACACCGCGTGCTCTCGGCTCGACCCGCAGCCGAAATTGTTACGGGTCACGAGGATCGAGGCGCCCTTGAAATGAGGCGCGTTCAGCTCGAAGTCCTGGTTCGGCGATCCGTCGTTGTTGTACCGCCAGTCAAAGAACAGGTTTACCCCGAAACCGGTCCGTTTAATCGACTTGAGAAACTGCTTGGGGATGATCGCATCGGTATCGACGTTGGAACGGTCCAGCGTCGCCATCAAACCGCGATGAGTCGTAAAAGCTTCCATGATCTATTCTCTTTCTTCAGGTATCCAATAACATTCAGGACGACATGGCCTGGTGGAAGGGCTCCCACGACCGGATGTCCACGAAGTGGCCTTCCACGGCGGCGGCGGCGGCCATTTCCGGACTGACCAGATGGGTGCGCCCGCCCTTGCCCTGGCGACCCTCGAAATTCCGGTTGGAGGTTGACGCGGAACGTTCACCGGGCTTCAACTGGTCCGGGTTCATGCCCAGGCACATGCTGCAGCCGGCTTTTCGCCACTCCGCACCGAAATCGATGAGGATCTTGTCCAGCCCTTCCGCTTCAGCCTGCTGGCGGACCTTCATCGACCCGGGGACGACCATGACCCTGACGCTGTCGGCTTTCTTGCGGCCCTTGACGATCTTCGCAACCTTTCTCAGGTCCTCGATCCGGGCGTTGGTGCAGCTTCCGATAAAGATCGTCTCCGGCTTGATCGCGGTCATCGGCATGCCCGGCGTCAGACCCATGTATTCCAGCGCCTGTTCGACATCGCGGCGGCTGTACCCCGGCACGGAATCCGGCTCCGGCACATTGCCGTTCACATCCACCACCATGCCCGGGCTGGTACCCCACGTCACCTGGGGGGCGATTTTGTCGGCCTCGATGGTGATCGTGCGGTCGAACACCGCGCCTTCATCGGTCGGCAGCGACTTCCAATAGGCCATCGCTTTTTCAAGGTCTTTCCCTTTAGGCGCGAAGGGCCGGTCCTCGGCGAGGATGTAGTCGTAGGTATGATCATCCGGGGCGATCAGTCCCGCGCGGGCGCCGCCCTCAATGCTCATGTTGCAGATGGTCATCCGGG
>JAUIHQ010000259.1 GCA_030432155.1 bacterium
GTCCCGTACGGGATTGCCCGTTTCGCCTACGGCCACGACCATGTTCATGATGAGGCCGAGGAGCTTTTCGAGCGATTGTTCGCTCACACCGACCGGCCCGGCCATCCCCTTCGAGCCACCGATGATCGCTACCTCTGTCATTACATCGGAACATCGGTCATGAGGGCAGCCGCACTGCTCGAGGCGAAGAAACCCGACCTCGGACACCGGCCGTGGTTCCTTGATGTGAACGAAATCACGTACCACGGTTCGGGCCATCTGATCCGCTACGGCGACCGCACCCATCCCGGGGTGCTGATCAGCATGAAGAAGGGGGGGATTCTGACCCTGATCACGGGGGAAGGCTATGCCGCGGATTTCGGTTGGGTCGTGCATCGCGGCTCCGCCCGGTACGTCAGCCACTGGTGGTCCGGCGAATGGCGGTATGCGGTGGATGACGGCGTGCATGTCATCCACGGCTTCATGGTCCCGGCAAGGGAGTGGGAAAGCACGCCGCTTCGCCACGGTGTGTTGCGAGTCGTCAGCGGCCTCCTCGGAAGCCGCCTGATCGGCCGCCTCAAGAACATGCTGATTTTCAAGAAACCCGATTGCGCTCTCCCCTTTGAGCGCCGGATCGAAATCAACCCCTCCTTCATTCGCATCGCCGACCGGATTTCCGGCCTGGAACCGGATGATGTCGTCCTGCCCGCTCCCCGGGCATCGGCCCGGCATGTCGCCAGCGCCGACAGTTATCATCCCGAAGATGCGGACCTCGCCCGCCGATGCCACCGGCACCAGGACGCCACCCGCGAAGGAGCGGTCTTCAAAGCCGATACCCTGCTGTCCGCCGAAGCGTAGCCCGGGCGCTACTGCATAACCTTTTCGCTGAACACGAACTTGAAGACGGCGAACATGATCACGTTCAGGATCTGAACGCCGATGTAGTAGAGCCCAAGCCCGTAGACCAGTGCGTTATACACCACCCAATCCAGCACCCGGAACATCGAGATACCCACAAAGAACACAGTGAACTCCTTCCACAGCGATGAAGTCGTGCGGCGCTCAAACACAAAATAGCGGCACATGAAGAAGTTGATCGTGACCTGAAAGATCATGACCAGGGCATAGGCCGCGGCCTTGGGCATCCCCGCTTTCTCCACGAGAAGAAAATTCAACGGGATCGCCACCAGGAACGAAGGGAGGCCGACCGCGACAAACTTGACCAGCTTGACCAGACGTTTACCCGAAAGGTCCGCCATACATCAACGATGCTCCGGAGCGGACGTCCCCACCCGCAGGCGGTAGAGCACCTCCTCGGTCAGGCGCCGCTGGTACTTGATCAGCTCGCCGAGAATCCCCAGCATGATCATCAGGAATCCGGTGACAGCGCTGACCGCCAGCAGGATCAGGGACGGCAGGTACGTCCGGCCCGGTTCCGGGCTGGGCGTCAGATAGATCAGGTAAATGAAGCGCAGGCCGAGGAGGAAGGCGATGCCGAGAAACCCGCCGCCGATGGTGACGAAGAAGCGTCCCGGCCGGTACAGGACAAACATCGTCACCATGGTGACACCCTGGCGCCAGATGTACTGCGGGATATTGCGAAACAGCCGGGACGGCCGGGTCTGGCGGTTCACCCGGATATCCACCGAGGTGACCCGGAGCCCGGTGTTGCCGGCCTGAATCAGGGTTTCCATGCAGTACGAAAAGGTTGAATAGATGAAGAGCCGCTGACAGGCCAGCCGGGAGAAGGCGCGGAAGCCGGAGGCGGCGTCCCGGACCGTGGTCTTGGAGATCCACCGGAGGGTCATGCTTCCCAATTGCTGAAGCCATTTCTTCAGCCTGCCAAACTCCGGATGGTCCTTGATCGGACGGCAACCGATCACGATATCCGCCTGGTTGTCGAGAATCGGGGGGATCAGCGCGGCAATATCCTCCCCGCAATACTGGTTATCGGCATCGGTGTTCACCACGATGTCCGCTCCCAGCGAGAGGGCATGTTCCACCCCTTTTGAAAAGGCCCGGGCCAGGCCGTGGTTCGTGCCGAGACTCAGAACATGGTGCGCCCCGGCGTTCTTCGCCGCATGGACCGTGCCGTCCGTGCTGCCGTCGTCAATCACCAGGTATTCGATGACGTCGATGCCCGGAATCGAACGGGGAAGATCCGCCATCGTCGCGGCAATCGTCTTTTCCTCGTTCAGGCAGGGAATCTGAATGATCAATTTCATGTGGCCCGGAGCGTACAACGAATTCCAGACCGGGAAAAGCCGGGAGTTAAGGGCCGCTTGTCAGCCACCCATTCACATGCTATATTGAATTGTCCAATAACGCCGGGCTTTTGCGAGCCCGTCCAATACAATCCTGAATGGGGGCGATTGGGTTCGACGTGTAGGTTGAAGCGTCAGTGGCGCGTAGAGGACTCCGGTTGGCCTCTTAAATCACCCGGAACAACAATACAAACGCCAACAATGAAATGGCTCTCGCTGCGTAATTAAACGCGCGACGTTTTCACCCTGACGCCTGCTACGGGATGGAAACGACGCCAGCAGGCTGGCCCCTATGCCCGGCACTTCGGCCGTGGGGCGAGATTTCAGGAGTGCTGGTCAAAGGTATCGCCTGTCCATCGGCAGTTCCCGAGACGAGATTTTAATAGGTGGAACACACGCGTAGAAGCTGCCGTGACGCATACACGGACGGGGGTTCAATTCCCCCCGCCTCCACCATTTTTCACCGGCCGGTGAAAAATGTCACGCCGCAGCCCCAAAGGGCGAAGGCGGACACACATCCAATCAAGACTCATACCAATCGCAAATTCGTATCGTTATACATGCGCCAGACGATTTGGTTTCAGGTTTCAGTGTTCAGGTGTCAGGAGGGCCTGAAACCTGACACCCGAAACCTATTGAGGAAGACTGAAATAATACCGATACGTTCTTCCGGCTGGTCTCATTCGCTTCCGCTCGCGACTACGGCTTGGCAGGCCGGCTTTTTCGGCCCCAAAGGGCGAAGGCGGACGTTCCACCTTCGCGGCCAAGCGGGAGCTTGCCCCTCCGGATGTCAGTTGAATGAGCTTGCCCGGAGCTTATTGAATAAACGCGTGTTTCCCCGGGCACGGCTTATACCATCAGACTCACCCACCGTGGCACATGTCGGTTTCGTGAACACGGTCGAGGTGGATGCTCGCGTATTCCGCATCCATCATATCCACCCCATCGCCTTGTAATACCCCATGGCGACGGCTTCCCGGGTCAGTTCGATCAGGAGACCGAGGTTGTCCCAGAATCGGTACCGTATCATCATGCCGCGGGCGCCGGGAGGGATTGCCTTTGCCCCGACATCTTCCGGCGCATAATGCAAATCCGCGGAAACACCGCTGTCCCAGGCGGCCGATGATCCGACCTTTTCGAACCCCGCCTTTCGAAACGAAAGGAGGCTCCGCTTCATGTGTTCCGGCGAGGTGACAAGGGTGATGATGGGTTGATAGCCCGGCGCTCCGGTCCGGCCGGCGACCCCGAGCGCCTGTTCCCGCGTGTTGCGGCCACGGTCCTCAAATCGAATACGCGTAAGATCCACACCCCGCATGGCCAGCTCCTGGGTCATAAGATCCGGCGCCGGATCCTCTCCGTCGCGGGGCATGCAGATGATGACCCGGGCCCGGGGATACATCGCGGCAACCTCCGCCGCATGATAACAGCGCACCAGGCCCGATTCACTCGGGATTCCCCCGCCGCCGAGCAGGACAATCCACTCAGGATCACCGTGGTCCGGTGCGGTGGTCATCCATCCGCAGAGCTTCCACGGAACCGACGTCAGGGCGAGACCCACATACAGGACCGCAATACAACCGGCCCCAACCAGGCATCGCCGGCACCATCGCAGCAATCGTTTCATGGCCGTTTATTCCTCTTCAGCGCGGCTGAACACAAGATCCCGGGAACGGTCTTCCGGAATCCGATAAGTGGCGAGAATACCCGGACCGGCGGCCACGGCCTTGTCCCGGTCGAGGACCAGCTTCATCCCCTGGGGCGATTCGATGGTCACGAACGGACCGCTTTCGTCAGACTCAATCGCATCAATCAGATCACGCATGTTGTCGATGTCCGTATCGTTGACCTTTTCCACCACCCAGTAATTGATGTCGTGATACCCTTCATTCACTTCATCGGGCAGCACTTTCAGGATCAACACCACCTCCTGGTTTTCCTTCTCCGGAAGATTCGAGGCGGCAATCGCCACCAGCTCCAGCGGAGCGGAGCGTACCCAGTTGTTGCCCCAGGCTTTCAGCAGATTGCGGGTCAGAGGCATGAACACCACGCCGCCATAGATGTAATACGAAGGATCGACATCATACTGGTCATAGGGAACCAGCCAATCCTCCCACAAAGGGCGGTCAAGGGTCAGGCTCACCGACATCCCCTCGCCCGCCCGGAGAATTTCCAGATCAACCGGCTCGCCGACCTGCCGTTTCTGCACATAGTAGGAAACGCTGGTTCGCTGGCGCGGCCGGAACTCCACCGTCCCGTCATCGGCGATCGGCTGACCGGCGATTCGCATCAGGATATCCCCCTCCTCCAGCACCCCGTCGGCCGGAGAGCCGGGCAGGATCCGGCTGATCAGCATCCCGCTCTGTTCGTCGGTCATGCCATATTTCCGCTTCATATCGGGATTCTCCATGTTCTGGAGCAGCACCCCCATGCTGGGGAACCCGTCGTAGACCCCGTCGGCGATGTCGTCGAAGAAATGGCGGATGATATTGACCGGTACCATGTAGCCGATGTTGTCGGCCTGCGGGATCCCCTGCATGACCACCCCGGCAATCGCCCCGTCCTTGATCACCGGCCCCCCGCTGTTGCCGGGATTGATCGCGGCGTCGATCTGGCCCGCAAGAAAGCTTATGGAACTGTGGGTGTACGTTTGGTGCTCAACCCTGGAAATAACACCCTTTGTTATACTAAGTGTATCTCCCCCCATGGGAAATCCATACACCAACACCTCATCCTGGCTTTCGGGAAGGGTTCCGAGCTCCAGGGGTTCGATCCCGTCGAAAAAGCCGGGCTCATCCACGGTCAGGATGGCCAGGTCGGCCTCGTGGGACACGTTGAGGACCCGGGCCTGGTAGCGTCGGGGATCCCCGTACTTCCGCACCTGGACGTAGGTCTGGTACCCGACCACGTGGGCATTGGAGAGGATCTTGCGCCCCTCGATCACTGCGCCGGAGCCGGTGCCGGACATCGGGCCCCGGGTTGACCATGGGTTGTAGTAGTC
>JAUIHQ010000011.1 GCA_030432155.1 bacterium
GCCCGCGCCCTCGGTGTGATAGGTGTGAATGGTCCGGCCCTTGAACGCCTCGATGGTCTTCTCCACGAAACCCGACTCGTTCAGGGTGTCGGTGTGGATCGCCACCTGGATATCCAGCTCATCCGCCACCCCGAGACAGGTGTCGATGGCGGCCGGGGTGGTGCCCCAGTCCTCGTGCAGCTTGAGGCCGATGGCCCCGGCCAGGACCTGCTCGCGCAGGGGCTCGGGCGTGGATGCGTTCCCCTTGCCGAGAAAGCCGAGATTCATCGGGTATTCATCGGCCGCCTCGAGCATCCTCCGAAGGTTCCATGGACCGGGGGTGCAGGTCGTGGCGTTGGTGCCGGTGGCGGGCCCGGTACCTCCGCCGAGCATGGTGGTGATCCCGCTGGCGATGGCCTCGGTAATCTGTTGCGGACAGATGAAATGAATATGGCTGTCGACCCCCCCCGCGGTCACGATCGCACCCTCGGCGGCGATCACCTCAGTGGCGGCGCCGATCACCATCGGGTCTTTCTTTCCGGTGGCGGGATCGGGAAGCACCGAGCCGATACCGTCCTGCACACCGGGGTTCCCGGCATGGCCGATGCCGGCGATACGTCCTTTTCGAATGCCGATATCGGCCTTTACGATGCCGACGACCGGGTCGAGAATCAGGGCGTTGGTCAGAACAAGATCCAGGGCTTCATCGCTCAGGGCCGTGGAGGACTGGCCCATGCCGTCGCGAATGACTTTACCCCCGCCGAATTTGACTTCGTTCCCGTAGCCTCCGTTCTCCGCGATATAGTCATGCTCGACTTCGACCCACAGCTCGGTATCCCCGAGACGGACCCGGTCGCCGGTGGTGGGGCCGTACATATCGGCATACTGGCGGCGGCTCATCCGGAGGGTCATGTTCCACCCTCCAGCGGCCCGTGAATCCGGCCTTGAAACCCGTACACGATCCGGCGGCCGGTGAACGCGACAAGCTCCACTTCCCTGGTGTCGCCCGGTTCAAACCGGACCGCGGTGCCGGCGGGTATGTTCAATCGAAAACCGCGTGAGCCCTCACGGTCGAAGCTCAGGGCATCGTTCGTTTCAAAAAAATGGTAATGACTTCCGACCTGGATGGGGCGGTCGCCGGTATTGGATACTTCGACGATCCTGGTCTCAAGACCGGCATTGGCCTCGATATCCGGACGAACCGCGGGTTGGAGCTCGCCGGGAATCATGACACGGGATTGTGAACGGTGACGAGTTTTGTGCCGTCCGGAAACGTGGCTTCCACCTGGACTTCGTGCATCATTTCCGGAACGCCTTCCATCACATCGTCCCGGGTCAGGATGGTGGTCCCGAAGTCCATCAACTCGGCGACGGTTTTGCCGTCCCGGGCGCCCTCGAGGATTTCGCTGGTGATGATGGCGACGGCTTCGGGATAATTGAGTTTCAGGCCGCGACTCTGACGCCGCCGGGCGAGGTCCGCCGCTACGACGATCAACAGTTTTTCCTGTTCTCGCGGACTCAAGTGCATGACGAAAATGTAGCAGATGGGGAGGGCCCCGGCAATGGATGTTCGTTTAATCTTTTTGTTGCGAACATGTTAGGAATATTTTGCCTGACAAACCTGATCAAGGGGGGTATGGTTTCGGGTAGGGGAAACCATGATGGCGTCTCGTAAGATGTGCCGTTTTCTGCCGGGGGTACTTCTCGGTGTGCTGACGGTCCTGCCGGTTCAGGCGGGTGAACTTCAGGTGTTGGACCATGCCCGCCTGGTAGAGCATCCGGTGAATGACGGCGATAGCTTTATGGTCGAGGCCGGCGGCCAGACCTACCATTTCCGTCTCTATTTCGTGGACGCACCCGAGCTGCATATCAACACCGAATACGATGCCCGGCGGGCTCGCGAACAGGCCTATTTCTTCGGTATCCGGGATATTCCCGAGATCATCCGGTATGGCGAGGAGGCCCGCCGGTTTACCCGATCCGTCCTCGACAAGCCGTTCACGGTTTACACCGCGTTCGCCCGGTCGCCCGGCGGCCGCCATTCCCACCGCTACTATGCCTTCATCCGAACGTCCGGCGGCGAGGACCTCGCCGAGCTGCTGGTCCGGAACGGGCTGGCACGATCCTACGGCGTGGACCGGGAAACTCCCGAAGGTGTGCACAGTGAAGATATGAGCTCGCTGCTTGACCGGTACGAGGACGAGGCGCTGGCCCGGGGAGTCGGCGTGTGGTCGGAAACCGACCCGGCTCAACTCAAGGCGATGCGGGCGGAAATGGCGCGGGAGGAAAACGAGCTGCGTGAACTGCATGCCTATAGCGATCATCGCGAGAAAAGCTTGTATGATATCAACTCGGCAACCGCCGAACAGCTTTCCGCCGTACCCGGTATCGGCGGGGTTCTTGCTTCCCGGATTCTCGCGCATCGCCCGTATGATGATCTCGGCGACTTGCGGGACATCCCCGGCATCGGACCTGTGACCTACCAGAGGATCACCCATTACCTGACGATTCGGTGACCGATTGATCGACCCTTCGTTCAGCTTCCATGGGTGGAGAATGTATACCCTTGGAGAACTATGGAATCATTGATTTCGACGGTAAACGGCATCGTGTGGGGTCCGGTCGTAATGCTTCTGCTGGTGGGCACCGGCCTGTATTTGACCGCCCGTATGGGACTGATTCAGCTATTCGGTTTCCGCCATGCGGTGAAGGTGCTGCGGGGCGGGTACGACCGGGAGGATGATCCCGGGGAAATCAGTCATTTCCGGGCGCTGGCCACTGCGTTGTCCGCGACCATTGGCACCGGTAATATCGTGGGCGTGGCGGCGGCGATCCTTACCGGCGGCCCCGGCGCGGTGTTCTGGATGTGGATCACCGCCGCGGTCGGCATGGCCACGAAGTTCACCTCCTGTACCCTCGCCGTTCACTACCGGCGCATCGACGAGACCGGTGAAGCCCATGGCGGGCCGATGCACTTCATTGAACAGGGGATGGGGCCGAAGTTCCGCTGGCTGGCCGTGCTGTTTGCCGTGTTCACCGCTCTGGCCAGCTTCGGGATCGGGAATATGTTTCAGGCCAACAACGTGGCCGCCGCGGTCAACACCCTGGTCAGCGGTCACGAAACCGCCTCCTCGTCCGCCCTGAACATCGGGGTGGGGGTGGTCATGGCTCTGCTGGTCGCGGTGGTCATCATCGGCGGCATCAAGCGCATCGCCGCATTTTCGGCGAGGCTGGTTCCCTTCATGTGCATCTTTTATGTCGTGACCGGCCTGGTCATTCTCTTTCGTCATGTCGAGGCGATCCCCGGCGGTTTTGCCCTGATCTTCACCCAAGCCTTCACCGCGCCGGAATCGGTCGCGGGCGGTTTGCTGGGCGGGGTGATCCGGTCCGGGGTGGCGCGGGGGCTGTTCTCCAACGAGGCCGGCCTCGGGTCCGC
This sequence comes from bacterium, assembly GCA_030432155.1. Lineage (GTDB taxonomy): Bacteria > Verrucomicrobiota > Kiritimatiellia > CAIVKH01 > CAIVKH01 > JAUIHQ01. The sequence goes on from JAUIHQ010000011.1 coordinate 3,416, forward strand.
CCCGATGGCCCACGGTGCGGCGCGGACGAAAGAACCGGTGCGGGAAGGGCTGGTGGCGATGCTGGGGCCGTTCATCGATACCCTGGTCATTTGCACCATCACCGCCCTCGTCATCATCTGCACCGGTTCGCACGAAGCCGGTGTGGCCAAGGGCAAGCTGACCAGCGCCGCCTTCGAGACCGCGATCGCCGGATCCGGCCGTCTCGTTTCCATCGCCATCATCTTCTTCGCCTTCTCCACCCTCGTGTCCTGGTCCTACTACGGCGACCGGGCGGTCGACTACCTGTTCGGCCGGGGCGCGGTTCCGGTCTACCGGTGGATCTACGTCGGCTTTGTCTTTCTCGGCTCCGTGGTCAAGCTGGGCCTGGTCATCGACTTCTGCGACACCATGAACGGCCTGATGGCCATCCCCAACCTGATCGCCCTCCTCGTTCTCTCCCCCACTGTCGCCCTCCTCACCCGGGACTACTTCCGAAGGATGAAGGCGGAAGGATGAGGGCCACCTACCAGTGCCGAACAGCAGGCTATTGCCACCGTCCTCTCCGATATGGACGCCGAAATCACCGCCCTCGAATCTAAACTTGCGAAAGCCCGCCTGATCAAACAGGGCATGATGCAGGAATGGTTGACGGGAAAGATACGGTTGGTGTGAAGGATGCAGACAGGAACGTGGAATCCGGGAACGCCGAGCCCCAGCTCGGCCCTTACCATCGTCAACCATCCGCATCCCGGCTCGGTCCGGAAGAGAAGAGTGCCGAGCTGGGGCTCGGCGCTCCCGGGGCAAGCGCTCCCGGCTGGCGCTCTCGCGGGTATGTGCCGCATCTCGATGACATCACTAAAGCCCAGTCGATCACGTTTCGGCTGGCCGATTCGCTGCCGCAGGAGAAGTTGCGGCGGCTGGAACAGGAATTGGATTTGCTGCCGGAAGAGAAGCGGAACTTGGAGCGGCGCCGTTGGATTGAGCGTTGGCTCGATGCGGGGATGGGGTGCTGTGCATTGCGGCATCCGGCGGTGGCGGCGGTGATGCAGGAGACGTTGCTGCATTTTGACGGCGAGCGGTATCGGCTGATCGCGTGGTGCATCATGCCGAATCATGTGCACGTGTTGATTGAGCCGAAGGTACCGCTGGGAGGGATTGTACAGTCGTGGAAGTCGTATACGGGGCGGTGGGCGATGCAGAGGAATGCCGAGCTGGGGCTCGGCGTTCCCGGGAAAGTGTTCTGGATGCGGGAGTACTGGGATCGGTTCATCCGGAACGAAAAGCACCTGCGTCAGGCAATCGACTACATTCATGAAAACCCGGTAAAGGCGGGGTTGTGCGCTGACGCAACTGAGTGGTCATGGTCAAGTGCCGGAATATAGGTCATTGAGACCGATATCCTCAGCGAATACCTGCAGAAAGCCGGCTATTCGGAACATCAGATCAGCCGGGCGATGTACCTGCTCCGGGTTGAGGCGTATCCAGCGCATGAAGACACTCTGGGGCAGTTGTACGCCGAAGAGGGCCAGTATTCGGATAAACACTGATCTTGCCAGGAAGCCGCCCGAATGTTTGGAGTATATCGTTGTGCATGAAATGACACATCTCCTTGAACCCCGCCACAACGACCGCTTCAAATGTCTCATGGATCGCTTTCTGTCTTCGTGGCGGCGCAGCAGACAGACGCTCAACCAGCTTCCGGTCTGTCATGAGGACTGGAAATACTGATGCGAATGTCCTGTTTTCACGATCGGTCAGAACGTGAACTGGGCGGAGGCGTACATGAATTCAACATCCTCGGACGGGCCGGACTGTTCGATGAAGTCGCCTGCGTAAAACCTGCTGTAGCCGGCCGCGAATGTGGTGTGACGATGCGCCTTCCATGTCAGGGTTACATCGATTTCCGTCCCGACATCCGACGACGTGCCGGCATCGGCTTCGCGCAGGATGCCGCCGCCGACGTTGTATACGGCATCGGATGTTTCGGCGCGATGGAAGACGTGATGATCGACGCGGATCTGAACCTCACCGGCTACGGGCCAGAAGGAAAGGGACTGGCTGAAGTCGGTCACATTCTGCCGGCCCAGAACATCGATATAGCCCAGGTAGGCATGTCCGAGCGGGAACAACTGGTGGAACGTCTCGACGGTTCCGTCCTCGGGATTTGAATCCCCGCTGGCATAATCGTATCCGAGCTGGACGCGGGGCTTGCATGATACATCGGCAATGGTGTACCCCGCCTGCACGGCGGCAAACCAGGCTTCGATGCTTTTGTCGCCGGAATCACCGAACTGCCAGGCTGCTTCGGTTTCGACGTCGATGCCGCTGATCGGGCATACACCATACCCGCGGGCGCCGGTGGTCACACGCTCTTCGTCTCCCGGGGGAAGGTCATCGCGATTCAGTCCCAGCAGATACAAGTCATAACCGGCCTTGCCGTCTTCTGACTTGTGCGCGGTATATACGCCATAGAAGGTCTGGTTGTCGTCCGGCTCGTTGAAGTCGTATTTCTCAACCGTAGCCGGACGGGTGAGGAAGGCATCCATGCGCCATGCTTTATTCTTCATGATGGCGCGCATACCGTCCCAGGTGCGGCGGGTATTGGACCAGTCCAGGGGACTGACCAGACGTTGGGCGCCATAGGAAAGTTCCTGTCGTCCCAGGCGGAGGACAACCTCCCAATCACCCGGTGCAGTCTGAAGGTCAACGAAGGCATTCTGTACGTCGAATTCGTCGACGTCGAGGGTTCGGCGTCCCCCGGGCAGATCCCGGTCGCCGGAGGTTGCATATTTACCTTCGAGGAAGACGCGGAATGCTTCACCCGCGTGCAGGTCGGCATGACCCCGCAGGCGTAACAGGAGAAAATCATCATCCTGTGCGGGGTTGAAGTTGAAATTCTCCCACGATTCCCAGCGAAGACGGGCCTGGCCGCCCATGCTGAGAAAGACATCGCCATCCCGGGCCGGAGAAATGAACTTTGCTCTGCCGAGGATGGTCTCCGGCTCCAGCGTCCGGTATGCCTCCCCACGTTCCTCGTAGCGAAGATTCTGATAGGCGGGCCGTTCCTCTCCATATGCTGCAACGGTTGTTGCGACGGCGGTGAAGGCAGCGACCCATGTCCGGTGTTTCGTGATGATGTTCATGATTCCTCCTTATGCGCCGGTCAGGCATGCATGCATATCTTCCTCTACATTCCCGATGGGGGCGAGCTGGAATTGATCAACCAGAACCTGGACCACCGCGGGCGACAGAAATGCGGGCAGCGACGGCCCCAGGCGGATGTCTTTGATTCCGAGATGAAGAAGGGTGAGCAAAATGCAGACCGCTTTCTGTTCGTACCAGGAGAGTATCAGGGAGAGAGGCAGTTCGTTGATGTCGCATGAAAATGCTTCCGACAGTGCGGAGGCGATGCGGATGGCGGAATACGCATCGTTGCACTGGCCGATATCGAGCAGTCGGGGCAGCCCCGCGACGGTGCCGAAATCGTGTTTGTTGAACCGGTACTTGCCGCAAGCGAGAGTTAGAATCACACAATCGTCCGGCACCTGTTCGGCAAACCGGGTGTAATAGTCGCGGCCGGGTTTCGCGCCGTCGCAGCCGCCAATCAGGAAGAAGTGACGAATGTGGCCGGCCTTGACCGCATCGATGATCTTGTCGGCAACACCCAGGACCGCGCCGTGGGCAAAGCCGGTCAGGATCGTCTTTTCTTCCTCCTCGCGCTCAAAGCCCGGCATGGCCTGGGCGGCCTCGATCAGCGGAGCAAAGTCTCCATTCGCGATGTGGCGCACACCCGGCCAGGCCACGAGCCCGGAGGTGAAGATCCGGTCGTGATAACTGCTGCGCGGGTGCTGGATGCAATTCGTCGTCATGAGGACCGGGCCGGGGAACGCATCGAATTCCGTCTGCTGATCCTGCCAGGCGCCGCCATAATTGGCGACGAGATGCGGGTACTTCTTCAGGCCGGGATACCCGTGTGCGGGCAGCATCTCGCCGTGGGTATACACATGGATGCCTGTCCCTTCCGTCTGCTGAAGCAATCGCTCCAGATCCTTGAGGTCGTGCCCGGATACAAGGATCGCCTTTCCTTTCACGGGGGTAATCCGCACCGGTGTGGGTACGGGCGTTCCGTATGTGCCGGTATGGGCGAGATCAAGCAGCTCCATGACCCGTAGATTCACCTCTCCGCAGCGCAGGTTCATGTGGAGAAGATCATCCACGGTCGTATCCGTCCGCGTCAGAAAATCAAGCGCCTCATGAAAGAACCCGTACACGGCCGGGTCTTCCTGCCCCAGGATCATCGCATGGTCGGCATAGGCCGCGGCGCCTTTGATGCCATACAGCAACAATTCCTGAAGGCCGACGACATCCTCGCCTCGTGCATCAAGCCTGTTCTCGATGCCTGCGGTTTCTCCCTGTCGCACCATGTCATTGATATCGGCAGCGGGAGTGAGGGTGGCCGGGCCTTCCGGTTGTTCCGGGACACACCCGGCGTTATGACAGGCGGTTTCATATTGTGCTTTGACGGTATCGCGCAGGGCCGCCATGCGGGTGATGTGGGCGGCCACACGTACCGGATCGAAGTTGACATTGGTGACGGTGGTAAAAAGGGCTTCGATGACGGCACGGTCCGTGGCGCGGTCCGTCACATCCATCATGCGAGCCCGGTGTGCATATTGACCGACGCCCTTGGTGATTTCCACCAACAGGTCCTGCAACAGGGCGGTTTCCGGATCCTTGCCGCATACCCCGAAGGCCGTGCATCCCGTACCCCGGGCGGTCTGCTCACACTGATAACAAAACATACTCATGATGGTGCTCCTTCAATCGATGATGGTGGTCATGGTAGCGGGAGGGGCAAAACAATGCCTTGATCCAAATCAAGAAACGGACATTCTGTCGGTATGCCGGATATTCACGCCATCCTCGCCGCGTCATCTCTGTTCAGCGGCCTTCATCCGCGCCACATCGATGCGGTTGTACAATCCTCCTCGGTGCGCCGTTTGAAGAAGGGCGGGATTCTCTTTCACGAAGGCGCGGCGGGGACGGCGGTGTATGTCCTGCTCAGCGGGACCGTTCAGGTGCACAAGACGGATCAGGACGGCAGTGAGCGGGTGATCCGTCTTTTCCGGCCGGGCGAAATGTTCGCTCAGGTGATCCTTTTTGAGCGACCGGAGTATCCGGTGACCGCCACGGCGCTCGAGCGCTCCGAGGTACTCGGTATTTCCAGGAAGCGTCTTCTTGCCCTGCTGGAAGACAGTGCCTTTCGCCAGGATTTCATCGCGGGCCTTATGCGGCGTCAGCGATACCTCGCCGGCCGGATCGCCACCCTGTCGACGCCGGACATCGAGCAGCGGTTCCGGGATTTTCTGCTCGAGCATTTCGGCCGGTTCGAGCGTGTCGAGTGTCGCGTGAAGCGCAAGGACGTTGCGGCAGCCATCGCGGTAACGCCGGAAACGATGTCGCGCCTCCTCGCCCGGCTTGCACAAAGCAAGCGGCTGACCTGGCAGGGACGGATCATCACCGTGCATGCTTCCTTCTGGGATGGGGGGTCCGTCGGTTGTCCGAAGTCGAAAGAATCCTCGGCAGAACGACGGATGCCCTGAACCCATGCTGTTCAGCCCGACTCTTCCGCCGCCGACCGGGTGAGCAGGCGCCCGTACACAAACAACCACAGCACGGTCACCGCCACCCACGCAATGGCCGCGTAGGCATAATGCGAAAACCGCATGCGGGGGAGAAGGTCGGCCGATATCCGTGTGGCGGTTACGATCAACACCAGGCCGGTGATCCACCAGGACGCCGGGGACCGGGCATAGATGGCGCGGACCTGTCCGCTGTGGCCCAGCATCACACGGGCCGCGATGTTGAGAATCAGGAGGCCGATACCGCTGATAAACACCAGGTGCTGCCATGTCATCATGGACCGGGGCTGGATTGCGATGATGACGAGTCCGGCCAGAACGGATGCGATACTGATCAGGAGCGCCCACGGAATGCTGCCGCGAAGTGTTCGAATACGGTAAAGGGGCAGGGCATGCAGGAGGCCCAGCCAGACGCCGGCTGCACGCAGTCCAAGGCCCGGGCCGGTTGCTCCTGCCGCTTCAAGGCAGAAACCGGCCAGCACGATCAACCCGCATGCCAGGGAGATGGCGGCTCGTACTTTCCAGGCGGACGACGGCGTTGGTGATGCCGGCGCCAGCATATGCCTGTTTTCCAGACCGAACATGCGGGGGAGCAGATAGGGCGCCACACCCATGACCGGCAACAGAACCAGGCCGTGGTAAAGCAGCAGAGAACCGAAGCGCACCCATGGCAGCGACAAGGCGCCTCCGGCGGAACAGGCGAGGATGACCGATCCCGCCGCTCCGGATACCAGACCCAGAACGGCGAGGACAAAGCCCGGGGGCGGAAGGTCCCGGCGTGCGGGCCACCGGCGAAGCGACAGCAGAAGAAGGGTCAACAGCAACCCCGCAAACAGCGAATCCGCTACAACCGGGAGCCCGACCAGATGTGCGGCAGCCACCAACGGGACCGGAACCGCCAGCAGCATGGTCTCGCCAAAGGACAGGCCCTTGACTTCCAGCATGTGCGGCAATGCCGTTCCGAGAAAGCCGGCCAGAAAACAGAAGACGAAACCCTGAATCATCATCCGCGCATGCACAACACCCGGATAGAATGTCAGGTGGCCGTAGACAAAAAGGGGCCACAGAGAAACGCCGATCATGCCCAGAACCGCGCCGAGGGGAAACAGCAGGCGGTACGGTTCTCCGGCGCCGATCAGGCGCAGATAACCTGCCCGCATCATGGCGACGGAACCAGCTTTCGGGCTTCCCGGATGATCGGTGCAAGGTCCTCGCCGAGACCTTCATGACGATAGACGACCCGTCCCTGCCCATCCAGCAGAACGATCAGGTTGGAATGAGCGATGGCGCCGCCGGGTTCGCGGCGGTAGCGGATTCCCAGGGCCGCCGCCAGCTCGCGCACGGTTCCTTCATCGCCATGGAGCAATTGCCATGATGTGTCGATGCCCTTGGTCTCGGCAAAGGTTGCCAGCGCATCAGGATGATCCCGCACGGAATCAAAGGACGCCATCACGAATTGGACCGTGTCGCCGCCGACCTGGTCAAGCGCCTCGGCGATCGCCTGCATATCCGCCGTAATGCGGGGGCAGGCATATCCGCAATGCGAAAAGAACATGCATATCACCGTGGGTCGGCCGGCAAGCTCGGTCCAGATGACTTTCTCATTACGCTGGTTGTGCCAGACCCCCTCAAGATCAAAAAGAGATATGTCATCCCGGCTGTCGGCCGGAACCGATGACGCCAGTAACGATAGGACGAGAACCAGATATTTCATGGTTTCAGGCTCCTTGCACATCGAAAGCCGAGATTGGGGACGGTATATCGTGCCTGCAGGCTGCTGCGGAATGCATAGCGCATGAACGCGGCGTAATCTTCGAAGGATGCAGCGCCGATGGTTCCGCTGCCGCAGAACAGATTCCGCTCAAGCCCTGCATCGGCCCGGGACTCCCCCGTCACCAGTGCGGTGTTGAAATCTTCCACCCATTCCCACACCAGGCCGTGCATGTCCCACAATCCGTATGGATTTACGAATGTACTGCGTACCTCCGGCATCACGCCCCGCACCGGTTTCCCGTACCAGGCGAGGATGCGAGCAACCGTATTGGAGACATCAGGGCGTGCCGCAAGTTCCCACTCGGCAAGCGTCGGCAATCGCTTGTGTTGCGCTTTTGCATATGCCCTGGCGGCAAACCACGACACCCGGACCACCGGGCTGTCGGCCGGTGCATCGGGCCCGGGCGTCAGGTCATCCTCCCAGTGGGCGAGGTATGAGTCGTCCGCGAAGACCCGCTTGATCTGCGACCGGCGCCACTCGGGGTTCGCGATGACAAAGTCAAGATAATCACGATTGGTGACCGGCGTAACATCCATCTCAAACGCCTCCACCGATACAATGCCCTGATCCCGATACAGGTTCGTGTATACACCGCCTGGAACAAGGGCCATATCGTCTCCATACCCGGCGTATCCCAGAACAAGCGCAAGCTGTAGAGTGTGTAGAGAGACGCGTGGCATCAATGCCCCCCGATGTCTCCCGAACCGCCTCGGGCCTTGATGTCTTCCCTTACTTTTTCCACCTCGTCGGGAGAGATCATCTCATGCTCATTGCCCCACGAGTTCATGACGAAGGTCAGCACATTGGCAATATCTTCGTCGCTGAGATTCTGCGGAGTCATGACCTGGTTGTATTTCACGTGATTGACCTCGATTTCTCCCTGCAGTCCGCTGATCACGATATCAATGGCGCGCGCGGCGTCGGACATGAGGTAGTCGGATTGGGCAAGAGGCGGAAACACGCCGGGGAGACCTTGTCCGTTTGCCTGGTGGCAGGCGAAACAGGTCTGGTTGTAGAGGATCTTGCCGGCCTCCATGCGTTCCGCCTTGGTCAGTTCACGCTCCGGTTTCGGCGCCGGCGTTGTGGTGACGGTTGCCTGACCTTCCGGTTGATAGATGTCGTCTCGGAGTTTGCCGGAATAGATTACGAGGTCCTCCGGACCTTCGACTTTCAGCATGCCCAGAGAGCCCTTGTTGAAGGTCCGGAAGATGGAGTGATCGACCAGCACCAGGGTGCCGGGCGCTTCCACCTTGAATTCCACAATGGCCGACCCGCCGGCCGGGATCAGGGTGGTCTGTACATTGTGATTCAACAGGTCGCCGCCCTCCACATGCACCGTGTCGAAGATCTCGCCGATGACATGAAAGGATGACACAAGGTTGGGCCCGCCGTTGCCGACATAGAGGCGGACCGTTTCTCCGACATTCGCCGTGATGGCGTTGTCACCCACCAGCGCCCCGACTGAACCATTGAAGACGACATAGTCGGGACGTTCATCCAGCGCCTTTTCCATGGAGAACGGTTGATGCCCGGCTTCGCCGTATCGTCCGGCCGTATAGAATTCGCTCTGAACGAGGTAGTATTCCCGGTCCACCGGGGGCAGGCCCTCTTCCGGTTCCACCAGGATGCAGCCGTACATCCCGTTGGCAATGTGCATGCCGACCGGTGCGGTGGCGCAATGGTAGACATAGAAGCCGCGGTTGAGCGCCTTGAAGGAAAAGGTGGAGCTGTGACCCGGAGCGGTGAATGAGGATGCTGCGCCGCCTCCGGGACCGGTGACCGCGTGAAGATCGATATTGTGGGGCAGCTTGTTTAAGGGATGGTTATGCAGGGTGAACTCCACAACATCGCCTTCACGCACCCGGATCATCGGTCCCGGCACCGTGCCCCCGAACGTCCAGAACGTATAGGTCACGCCATCGGCAAGTTGGCCCTCGAGTTCGCGTACCTCCAGGTCCACCTTCACGACGGCCGGGCTTTTCCGTGCCGTGGGCGGCGGAACATTCGGGGCGCTCGACAGCACCGCCGTTTCTCGGGGCCAGTCGGCGGTATCCGTCGCCGCCATGCCCGGTCCCGCTGCCATCATGAGTCCTGCCACTATCCATCGTGCTTTCATCGTGTATCTCCCGCTGTTTATGTTAAAAGAGTCTTTTGTCTTAATATGACGGAAACAATCAATCGGTCAGCCGGAGCGTTCCGTTTGCGATCGGTTTGGACAGCTTATCGAGGGTCATGCTTCCGAACGATGACTCGATACGCGTGCGCTCTCTGGCCCAGTGTTGATGAAGCGGGCAGGGGGTCGAGTCGCCGCAATTCTTCAATCCGAGGACACAGGTGGAAAAGATGTCGTGCTCCTCGATCGCCCGGACGATTTCGAGGAGGGAAATGTCGTGGGCCTTTCGAGCCAGCGCGATCCCGCCGCTTGGGCCTCGATAGGATTTCAACAGCCCGTTCTGGGTCAATTTCTGCAGAATTTTGGTGAGGAAGTGGAACGATATGCCGAGATCTCTGGAGATGTCGTGTATGGGGACAAAGCCGTTGTCGCCTCGCGCGGCAATAAACAGCGCGGCTCGCAGACCATACTCACAGCTTTTCGATATCAGGGCCATTGCAGTAATCCAGACTCTTTTATCTTAAATACAGCCGCGCGGGCTCTGTGTCAAGCGGCGTATTTCGGAGACTCGTCATGCTTGTGCACGGGCGGCCCTGATGACGGTCCGTGGCAGCCCCTTCGGGTGAGGCTCAGGTCCCGCTTGTCTGTCGGGCCCTCGCCAGTGCGTCTTCGAATAGCGGTTGCACGTTGTCGCGGCCGATGATCTCAAGGAGTCCGGAACGCTCAAGCCGCTGGTAGGGACCGGGGTGCACGCCGGACAGGATCAGGGTTGTGCCTTCGCGCCGGCACTTGTCCAGAACGTCGTTCAGCGCCATCAACCCCGTCGCATCGATGTCGGGAACATGACGCATGCGCAGGATCAGGGCTTTCGGACGGTGTTTCATCGCCCGCATGGAGTCCTTAAACCGGTCGGCCGCGCCGAAGAAAAACGGCCCGTAGATTTCGAAGACCTCCACATCCGCGGGGATCTCCAGCCCGGCCTCGAATCCGAGCCCGGCGGCATCGCTGTCATCATCCCGCATGGCCTCATGTACGAATCCGACCTGGGTCAGGTCGGCCATTCGTTTCATGAACAGGAACGCGGCCATGACCACACCCGCCTCAATGGCCACGGTCAGATCCACCAGCACGGTCAGGCCGAAGGTCGAGAGCAGAACCAGGACATCGCTGCGCGGCGCCCGGAACAACCGCGCCATGAGATGCCACTCGCCCATGTTGTAGGCGACGCGGATCAGGATGGCGGCGAGAACCGGCATCGGAATCAGGGCCGCCCACGTTCCGAATGCCATCATGATCAACAGCAGGGTCACGGCATGAATCATGCCGGCAAAGGGTGTGCTTCCGCCGTTCCGAATGTTCGCCGCGGTGCGCGCGATCGCGCCGGTTGCCGGAATGCCCATGAAAAACGGCGAGACGATATTGGCGATGCCCTGGGCGATGAGCTCCATGTTCGAACGGTGCCGGCGGCCGGTCATGCCGTCCGCCACCACGGCGGATAGAAGCGACTCAATCCCGGCCAGCAAGGCGATGGTCAGCGCCGATGGAAACAACTGAACAATCAGGTCCCACCGGACCTCGGGCATCCGCGGTACCGGCAGGGTGGAGGGAACCGCCCCGAACCGGGAGCCGATCGTATCGACGGGAAGCGCGAACAGGCTGGTCATGACCGTAGCCAGGAGAATCGCGATCAGCGAGCCGGGCACACGGGTCGTGACGCGGGGCCAGACGGCAATTAGCAGATACGACAGCACCCCCATCGTAACAGCGTAGGGATTCACCGTGTCGGCATGTTCGACGTACGATGTGATCTTGCCGAGGAAATCCGCAGGAGGAGCCGCCATGTTGAGGCCGAGAAGATCGCGGATCTGTGCGGTGATGATGATGACCGCGATGCCGCTGGTGAAGCCGACCGTGACCGGATACGGGATGAATTTGATCACGCCGCCCAGCCGCGCGATGCCCATGCAGACCAGCAGCAGGCCGGCCATGATCGTGGCAAGCGCCAGTCCCTCGTAACCGAATTTCTGTACGACTGTATATACGACAACAATAAAGGCGCCGGTCGGTCCTCCGATCTGGACCCGACTGCCGCTCAGCGCCGAAATCAGAAATCCCGCGATGACCGCCGTGAACAGGCCCTGTTCCGGTTTCACGCCGGACGCAATCGCGAGGGCGATGGAAAGCGGCAATGCAATGATGGCGACGATGATGCCGGCGGTCAGGTCTCGGGAAAACAGCCGGAAGGTGTATCCCTCGCGGAGTACGGTCCAACTTTTCGGTTCAAGTTTATGCGTGGTCATCGAAAGGCTCGGATTCCGGCTGGCACAGCACACTGCTCATGAAACAGCATGAAACATTCAGGAGAAACCGGAGCCTGATCGGTCCAGCACGGGCAGAGAACGCCTGATATCAGAACCAGATTGACTGCCGACACACAATGTTTTTCGACCTCCGGTGCAAAGCACCTGCCCTGTTAACTCACGTCATGGGGGGAAGGAGGATTTCGCAGGGTAGGTTTTTGAACAGTCAGACATTGCGTATATGAAACCCCGCCCCTTGCTTTCCCGGTTGTGCTGCGATAGGTACATTGCGTTCAGCAACCATTCGGAACAGTAGCGGGCATGGGAGAATCAGGACATATGAAGAGCGGGCGGCCGAATATTGTATTTATTTTCGCCGACGATTGGGGATGGGGCGATCTCGGGTGTTACGGTCACCCTTCGGTCAAGACCCCGAATCTTGACCGTCTGGCGTCTCAGGGAACCCTCTATACCCAGTTTTATGTCTGCTCCGGTGTCTGCTCACCGAGCCGCGCCGCGACCCTCACCGGAAAATTCCCGGCCCGGCTTGGGATCCACGGTCACTTCGCGAATCATAACCGGAATGCCGAGCGCGGCATGCCGAACTGGCTGGACCCCGCGGAGACGACCTACACACGTCTGCTTCAGCAGGCCGGGTATGCGGTCGGTCATTACGGGAAGTGGCATCTGGGCCACGGGGAAGGCGCCCCGGATCCATCGGCCTACGGCATTGATGAATGCCGGGTGAATGCCGGCAACGGCCCGCAGCTCGGTTTTGAGGACGCCGACAACGTGCGGCGCCCGTTCCTCCGGGGCGACGAAGAGGAGCGGCTGGCCGCCGGCCCCCGTACCCGTTCATCCGAGGTGATTGTGAACGAGACGATCGGATTCCTTGATCGGCACAGCAACGAGCCGTTCCTCGTCAATGTCTGGCTGAACGATACCCATGCCACACTCGATCCCGACGCGCAGATGCTCGAGCGGTATGAACACCTTATGCCGGGCGGCGTCATGCACAAGCACGTCGGCGCCAACGCGATCTATTTCTCGGTGGTAACCGAGGCCGACCGGCAGGTCGGGCGACTGCTGGACCACCTCGACAAGCTGGGACTGGCGGAGAACACCATCGTGATCTTCTCCGCGGACAACGGGCCGGAGGATATCCTTGTTCCCGACGCTTCGCATAGCGGTGTCGGAAGCACGGGGCCGTTCCGCGGCCGCAAGCGCAGCCTGTACGAGGGAGGTATTCGCGTTCCCTTCATTTTGCGCTGGCCGGCGGGCGGCACGAGGGCCGGTGTGGTTGACGATGTGACGCCGCTCTGCGCGGTTGACCTTCTGCAGACGTTTTGTTCGCTTGCCGGCGTGGAGGTTCCCTCCGATCTCCCTCTCGATGGCGAGGATATGGCTGATGTCTTTCAGGGCCGGCAACGCCCCCGCCGGACTCCGTTAATGTGGGAGTGGCGATTCCGGGTCTGGGGCCATTGCATACACCGGAGCCCCATGCTGGCCATCCGGAAAGATCAGTGGATGCTGATGGTGAATCCGGATGGGAGCCGGACCGAGCTGTACGATATCCCCAAGGATCCCACCCAACTGACAAATCTCGCCGACCGGCATCCCGAGGTGGTGGATGATCTCCGCCGGCAGGTTGTCCAGTGGCAGAAAACCCTCCCCGACGGCCCGATAACGGATGACGCCGGCCTGAATGACTATCCGTGGCCGACCTCGACGAACGCTCATAGCTAGGGCGATACAAGCAAATCCGTATCCTTTTCATGGGCGGCGTCGATCTCATACCAATCGCAAATACTTGTCGGTATACATGCGCCAGACGATTTGGTTTCGGGTTCAGTGTTCAGGTGTCAGGAGAGTCCTGAAACCTGACACCCGAAACCTATTGAGGAAGACTGAAATAATACCGATACGTTCTTCCGACTGGTATCACTCGTTCACATACCTTTTCACACCTATCGAAGCCACCCTGGAGAAGTCCGGACGAGAGAGACTAAAGTCCCAGCACCCCGGCAATCACGCCGCACAAGGCGACCACCAGCCAGGGGGGTAAGCGGGCGATACGCAGGGCGGCGAAGGCCGCGGCGGCGAGGATGACGGATGGAATGCCGGTCAGGGCCGCGGTGCAAACAGGATCGATGAACGCCGCCGCGAGCAGACCCACCACCGCTGCGTTCGCCCCGTTGAGCGACGCCCGGATGCCGGGGCGGTGGCGCAGCCGGTTCCACCATGGCAGCGCTCCCAGCACCAGGAGCATACCGGGCAGGAAGATGGACGGCAGGGCGAGGACAGCCCCGCCCGCGGGGGAGCCGCCGGGTGCGATCGCAGCGCCGAGAAAGGCGGAGAAGGTAAAGAGGGGGCCGGGGATGGCCTGGGCCACGCCGTAGCCGGCCAGAAAGGTATCCCGGTCCAACCAGCCCCGTGCCACGGTTTCCGCTTCGAGCAGCGGAAGCACCACATGGCCCCCGCCGAACACCAGCGCCCCGGAACGATAAAACCCGTCCGCCACATCGACCCACAGCGAGCGACCGGCCGCGGCAAGCATAGGCAGCCCGGCCAGCAGCAGAATATACAGCAGCAGCCAGCGCCGGGAGCCGGTGTTTGAAATTTCCAGATGCTCGACGGCCGGATCTGTATCCGGTGACGGCAGGAACATCCGGCCGGCGGCCAGGGCGACGAGGATCACCGCCACCTGCATCCAAGTCTGGCCGGTGAACCAGACCATGCCCCCCGCCAGCACCGCAAACCCCACCCGCCGGATATCGGGACAGAGCCGGGGGCCCATGGCGACAAGGGCGTGGGCGACGACGGCGGCGGCGGCGATCTTGAGTCCGTGTATCCACGATGCCGAGGGGTCGACACGGGCCAACCCGAGAGCGGCCAGGCCCATCACGATGGCCGAGGGCAGGGTAAAGCCGGCCCATGCCGCCAGCGCCCCCTTGAGGCCGCCCCGGATATAGCCCAGCGAAAACCCGACCTGGCTGCTGGCCGGACCCGGCAGGAACTGGCACAGGGCGATCAGGTCGCCATAGGCGGCATCACTCAGCCATTTGCGTTTGGCCACCAGCTCCTGGCGGAAGAAGCCGAGGTGGGCGACCGGCCCGCCGAACGAGGTTATGCCCAGCTTGAGAAAAACCCGAAAGATCCCCGCCGGCCGTTCCCGGTCGTTCCCTCCTTCCGTTGTGCCGGTCATAGCAGGCTGTCCAGCCCCATGCCGGACAGCAAGTCACGCTGGACCTTGTCGGTGCAGGCGTTGATGGTCTCGACGGAATCGCCGGTGGAGGGATCGACTCTGGTACGCAGCGGCCGTTTCCCGTGGGGCAGGTCGATGAGGCGTACGATCTCGTCCGCGATGTCCTGCGGATCGCCGGCCTTGTCCCCTTTCAACCGCTCGGTGAACCAGCCGAGCATCTTCATCTGGGCCGGCTGCAGGCTTCCGTATGCCTTGGCCCGCTCGGGATCCGACGGGTCGGGGTTTTTGTCGGTCAGTCCGGTGGGGTAGGCGCCCGGCTGAAGAATGATCGACTCAATCCCGAGCGGTTTCAGTTCGTAATGGTAACATTCGGCCAGGGCCTCCAGCGCATGCTTGGATGCCGCATACAAACCGTGAAACGGCAGCACCAGCCTGCCTGCGCCGCTGGAGACGTGAATGATCAGGCCGTGCTTCTCCCGCCGCATGATTGGAAGTACGGCACGATTGACCCGCTGAACCCCGAACACATTCACCTCGAAAAGCTCCTCCATCATCTCGAGCGAGGTTGCCTCGATCGGTTCAGCCTTGTAGAGGCCCGCGTTGTTGATCAGTACGTCGATCTTGCCGGTGCGATCAATGGCTTCGGCCACCGCGCGGTTCACCGAAATTTCGTTCGCGACATCCATGTCCAGAACCGTGAGATCGCTGTCGCCGAATTCGGCCCACTCCTCCAGCTCGCGGGCGATGTCCCGGTTGCGGCCTTCCGTATCCCGCATGGCGGCAAAAACGGTATGCCCCCTTGCGGCAAGCGTTTTGGCGGTGAGGTATCCGAACCCGCTGCTGCATCCGGTGATCAATGTACGAATGGGCTCAGCCATGATATGTCTCCGTTTCCGGTCGTTGGTATCCCTTCCAATCCTACGGTACAGCCGGGTGGGAATCAAAATCGGAATGCAAGGTGTAAGGTCCGGCGGCCCGGCTCGACTCAAAGGATAGGATATAGAAATGGAAGGAGCGACCCATGAAATGGACTCGAATGATGGTGGCCGGTCTGGTCCTCGGTATGATGGCGGCGCTAACACCTGCACGTGCGGCGGATCCGGTGCGCACGACGTTTTTCGGCAACCTCGCGTTGGAGGGCTATGATACGGTGGCGTATTTCACCGATGGCAAGCCGGTGAAGGGCGAAAAGGATATCACGCTGGAATACAAAGGGGCGACGTGGCGCTTTGCCAGCCGGGAGCACTTGGAAGCCTTCCGGCAGGATCCCGATGCCTATGCTCCCCGGTATGGAGGTTATTGCGCGTGGGCGGTTGCTCAGAACAAGGAGGCGCCCGGTGATCCCCGATACTGGAAAATCGTCGATGGGAAGCTATACTTGAACTACAACCGTGACGTGCAGGAGACGTGGGAAAAGAACATTCCGGGCTTTATCGAGGATGCGGACCGTAACTGGCCGGGCCTGGTGAAGGACGAATAAAGGAGGATGCCATGAAGTATTGGATTGTCGCAGTATGTGCAACGGCGTTTGCCCTGTCGGCGAGCGCGGATGTCAAGGAGCAGGCCGGGGATATCGAGCCGCTGGCGGTCGGGGCCATGGTTCCCGACGTAAACCTTGTAGACCTTTCCGGCGATGAGGTGACCCTTCATGATGTGCTCGACAACGAACCGGCGGTGCTGATCCTGTTTCGGGGCGGGTGGTGCCCCTACTGCACGCGGCATCTCGCAGCGCTGATGGACATCATGCCGGTGCTGGAGGAGCGGGGATATTCCCTGTACGGAATCAGTCCCGATACCCGGGACTCGATGCGGACGGCCGCGGGTCAGAAGGACATCAGCATCGAGCTGTTCAGCGATGCCTCCTTCGAGGCGACCAAGTCGTTCGGGCTCGCGTTCCGTCTCGATGATGCAACCCTTGCCAAGTATGACGAGTACGGGATTTCATTGACGCCGGATCCGGCGTCCGGCGATACCATTCTGCCGGTCCCCGCCGTGTTCATCGTCGATGCGGAAGGCCGGGTGCAGTTCACTTACACCAACCCCGACTACAAAGAACGGCTTTCGCCGGAGAAGATCCTCGAGGCGGTCGGCGCGCTGACGGCGGAGTAATGGTATCCGGGCGTCGACGCGCCCCGGTCGGTGCTCAATAAAACAGGCCGTCGATGTAAGCGTTGCGGATGGTGCGCAGGAACTCATCCCGAACCACCCGGTAGCCGGCGTCATTCGGGTGGTTGGCGGTTTCCTGGTCGATCAGGGCGGTCTGCCATCCCGGGACGGATGTAATGGCCTCGAACACCTGGGCCACGGGAATCCCCATGGAAGCGCCGATCTGATAGATCCTCGGGTTGAACCCGACAATGCGCCGCGCCTGGGCCGACCGGTCGCGGTATGCGCTCTTGATGACCGGGGGGATGGTGGCGAGAATAACCTCCGATCCCGCGTTCTTCGCCAGCGATACCATGCCGCGGAGGTTGGCCTCGATGGTTGAATACGGTTCATTAAAGAAGGTGTCGTTGGTGCCTTCCATGATCAACGTGAGGTCGGGTTTGAAGGTCGCGAGAATCGGCCCGAGTCGCCGCAATCCATCCATGGTTTCCTCGCCGGGGTCGCCGGTGTTGATCGTCTCGTAATGACCGCCGAGCGCTGCGCCGAGCACCCGTTCGAGCAGATAGGGGTATCCGGTGTCAGGGCAGCCGCAGGCGCTGCTGGTGCCGAAGGTGATGCTGTCGCCGTGGGCCACAATGATCAGGCCCGCGATGCCGCCGTCCCGGTACAGGGGGAGGGGAGACACCTGGTTCCAGCCCCACCCGAACATGCGGGCGGAGTTGTCGGAGCTGTTGGAAATGTACCATTTTCCGCTCGCCCGTTCGAAGACGCAGACGTCGGTCTTTCCGTCGCCGTCATAGTCCGCGGGGGCGGGGGCGGCCCTGGCAAAGCCCCAGTTGACCTGCCGGAACCCGGCCGCGCTCTGGAAAATATACCAGTTGCCGGTGGTGCGTTCATACATGGCGAGGTCGGTTTTGCCGTCGCCGTCGTAGTCGGCGGGAACCGGGCGCATGGTGCGAATACCGAAATTCTCGATGCGGGTCTGGTTGTTGCCGCTCTGGTTGATGTACCAGTTGCCGGTCGCGCGGTGGAACACCGCGAGGTCGGTCTTGCCGTCGCCATCGTAGTCGCCGGGAATCGGTTTGGCCTCGAACCAGCCGAAATTCTGAACCCGGGTCGCTCCGTTGGAAGAAAGGAGAATCGTCCACCGCCCGCTGTTACGCTCATACACCGCGACATCGGTTTTGCCGTCGCCGTCGTAATCGCCGGGAACCGGACGGGAATCCTTGGATCCCCAGTTCAGGGTTCGCACCGCGTTGTTTCCGCTCTGGTAGATGACCCAGGTGCCGGTGTTGAGGATAAACACCGCGACGTCGGCCTTGCCGTCGCCGTCATAATCACCGGGCGCAGGCTGGGCTTCCTTCCAGCCCCAGTTCACGATCCGTTGGGAGTCGGTGCTGCTTTCCAGCAGGTACCAGTTGCCGGAATCCGAGTGGTACACGCCCACGTCATCCTTGCCGTCCCCATCGTAATCCAGCATGCCGGCGTTGGCCGTCCCCGACATCACGAAACCGGCTGCTATTGCGATTACCCATACACCAAGGTGTTTCATCCTGAATCTCCTCCCGATCAAACCTTCCATTGTAGGTGTCGCGGGGGGATGTGCAAGACCGTTATCGTTTGAGTTATGTGTCCCCGAACCGCTTATCCGCGGGATGCCGCCGGGCGCGACATGATCATCGCCAGGCGTTTCCGGATCCGCCCGCCGACCGCCCCATGGCTCAGATGTTCGGCCATATCCATCGCCGCCTGCCGCCCCACTTTCTCGGCGGCCGCCTCGTCGTTGACGGCCAGGGTCATCAAGCGCGCCGCCTCCCCGATGTCGGGATCCGCCCAGGTGGAACCTTTCGGATAGGGCCCATAGGTGTCCGCCAGCTTGATCAGCCGATAGGGTACGGGAAAGGAATTCCACGGGGTCATGAAATCAAGGTTGGATGACCAGCCGGTGGCGATGACCGGTTTCCCGAGGGCCATGGCTTCGGCGATCGGAAAGCCGAACCCTTCCGCCCGGTGAAGGGAAACGTAGGCATCGCACACCCGGAACAGGGCGTTGAGGCGGGGACGGTCAAGATAGCCGTCGATGCGGATGACATCCTTCTCCGCCCGGCACAGAGCATCGATCTCTTTCGCCAGCCCCGTATCGTGATCGCTGTTGATCATTTTCAGGACCAGCGCGGCCGGCCGGCGGAACGAGTCCCTGGCCTGCCGGAATGCCTCAACCGCCGCCATCGGATTCTTGCGCTGCGGTATGCTGAACACATCGAACATGGTCAGAAACAGGTGCCGGTCGGCGGGCAGCCCGAACGTTTCCCGGGTCACCCCCGGCTCCGCCTCAAGCTCCACCCCGTAGGGCATCAGGACCACCGGTACATCCACGCGGTGGCTGAACGCCTGCTGGCAGAACGACGAGGGGGCCCAGATCTCGTCAAGATAGGGAAGGGGCTCCAGCCACGAATCGGGCAGCTCGGGGAGTTCCCAGTTCCAGCATGCGATGGTATAGCGGTCGCGGAAACAGGCCGGCCCGAAATCCGCCACCGCGAATTTGAACTGCTCCGGATTCAGGACGATAAGATTCACGGCGTGCTGAGTCCCGGAGCTGGTAACGCCTTCCACCACCGCCTGCTTGCGGGACGAGGAACCCTTCTGATAATCGACCAGGTTCACCGGAATGCCCGCGGCCGCTGCACTCCGGGCAAGGCACCGGGCGGCTTCGCCGATGCCCAGCTCCGACGAAAGATACCCGATAATGTTCAACCCGTCCGGGTCGCTCACCTTATATGAAGCGCCCCGATCTTTCTGGTTCCCCTCCGCTGCATAGGCCCGGTGAAACAGCCGGTCATGAATCCGCCGGCGAACAGCCAGCGGGAGGATCCAGTGGGTGAGATGTTTGAAGCGCCAGGCGAGATGATAGAGCTTCTGCGACAGACCCTGCTCTCCATCGGCGCCGGCTGCCTGTTCGTCTCCGAGCTGATGGCGCAAGGGGGACAGAAAGCGTTCGGAAAGATCGGTCATGGCGGCGGCATTGGCCAGCAGCCACCGGGCAAAAGGCACGGCATGGATGCCTCCGGGATCGGGAAACTGCTGCTTCAGGCCGATGTCGGGCCCATGCTGCCAGACATCATGGGCCATCCTTGTCAACAACGGGTGTCCGCCCCCCGGCAGATCCGCCGGCTCATTCAGGTACGCGCAGAGTGCGTCGGCATCCCGATTGCGGGGATCCGGCATGCGGGGAAGCAGCTCGCCGATATTTTCCCGGTAGATCCGTCTTGCTCCGTCCGGAATGCGGGTCCCGTCCGGAAAGGCGGCGAATGCGTTCGGTCGTTTGGACAAGCTTTCAAACCCTGCGGCCATGACATCACGCCCGTAGGCCTCGGCCAGACGTCGCACCGTCCGGGGTACGTTCTCCATACTGTACCGGTCCTGGTGCTTGCTGAACACGTTGGTGACCGGGTTGAAGCCGGAAAAATGATAAAACATGAGGGGCTGATCGTTGACCGTAACCCTGCCCGCATCCTCCCGGACGGTCCGCGAGGGAAGGTTCCAATACGCGGCGTTCCAGCCGGGATGGCGCTCCACATGCACCTTCGGCAACAGCGACGGCGCAAACTCCATCCATTTCTGATCGACAAAAAGCCCCCGCTCCTTGTCCACGATGCAATCGAACAGCAGCTTGCTCTGCCACCACTTCAGAAAGGCGAGGGTGTCCGGTGTTTTCCGGAACGCGCAGAAGCCCAGGTTGTAGGTTCCGCATACCAGCAGGTCGAGCTCCGACGGCCGTTTCCCGTCATCGATCGGTGCCGTAATGTGGGGCGTCAGGACGAGATCGGAGGTGTCGAGCCGGTCCAGTACGCCGTCAAAGCGGTCATAGAGCCGGATATCCGGGTCAAGATAGATCACTTTGTCATACCCGTGATCCGTCATCAGCTTTTCGATCAGGAACGGTTTGATCGCCGTGCTCAATTCGAGAAGCGTGTAGCGGAACAAAAACGATTCCCTGTCCGGGATATCAAGCTCGTCCGGTTCGAGGATCGAGAATCGCTCCGCGGAAAGGTCCTCACCTTCAAGCCGGTCACACAGGCCGAGAAACCGGTCCGCGGCAGGCAGGTGACGGGCGGCACTGTCCATCAGAACCCGGACAAAATGGAGATAATTGACCGCGGCGATGGTCAGGACGCAGGATCGGGCCGACGTGGCCTGGTTGTTCCCGGTCATGGCGCTTCAGGCGGGGTCAGCGTGGGTAGGTTCGTGAGCACGGCATCCGGATTGGACCGCAATGCGTTTTCGATGCCCGGCCCGAGGCTGCCCTCCGGTATCGGTTCCGAGGGCATGGCGTCGGGATTCTCGGAAAGGAATTTTTCAATGCCCGGCCCGCGGCCGGTGACGACCATATCCGCCATGGCCTTCCACTCCGGATTCTCGGCCAGAAAAGCCTCGATTGTCGGGCCTTTGCCTTCTACCGGCAATTCCGGAGGCTCAAGCGGAATGCGGATCAGGCCGTCTTCGACAGCATCAGGGAACTCCTGCAGAAATTTCTCGATGGACGCACCCCGGTACAGAATCGTTTCCGTGCCTGCCGTCGGTTCCGGAGGGATGTCCCGTACCGCATCCGGATCCTCGGCGAGGCTCAACGAGCAGATTTGATCATTCATGCGCAGAACGACCGTTTCCGTTGCGTAATCGGCCGAGACCACCTCCACCGAGCCTGCCGACTGACCGGGGGCGAGGAGATAATTCTTCCCGGTTTCCGTATCCACGATGCCGACCTTCACCCGCTCACGGGATGAAATCAGGGCCGAAATCCGGATCCGGCCTTCAAAACACTCCGGAATGCCGGCGTCCCTCGCCGCCGCCGGTGCGGTCGGAGCGGGCTCAACCTGCGCACGCAGAATGGATTGCGGGACCACAAGCGTCAGGAGTCCGAGCAACGCAATGTTGCTCCTCCCGCACCGAAAGAAGCTTGGTGTTGCGGATCTGTGCCGGCGAAACGTTCCAAGGGTCGGTCCAGCCGCCGAATATCCATCCAGGCCGGCGGGAGCCCTGTCCCCGATCATGGAATGTAAGTTGTTCCGTGTTCCTGTTTTCATAAACAAAATCGACCATACAGCAGGCCCGACGTTCAAATCAACGCCAACCCCGTGTCCCCAAGGCGTTTGGCCTTATCTCGAAAAGTTTTTTTACAAAATGGATAGATTCACTGTAGATTCATGCTAGGATGGTCCCACAAAGTAGAGGGCTTTACTATGAGAAGTAAAACGTTTGTCTGTCTAGCCGGCCTTATTTCATTCTTTTCCATCAGCGCCTTTGCCGCGCCGCCCAACACGATCACCCTGGATGGCGTTCCGAATGAGTATGACGATGTCGAACTCGTCGGGGTGGACACGATCAGCCCCCGTTCCTTCGGTCCCGGCACCTACATCACCAATTTGTTCGTCACCTGGGACGAGACCTACATGTATTTCGCCCTGCAGGGCGCGGAAGTAAACGACAAGCTGGCGATCATGGTGGATATCGATGCCGAGCAGACCACCGGCGCCACCTCGACCACGAACTGGACCGGTGTTTCGCCCTCCTACATCGGGTTCAATGATGTTGCATGGCGGAAATCCTCCATCCTGACCGCGGATGATTTCGGTCTCGATGTGATGATCGCCAGCGAAGGCTTTTTCAACAGCATCGTCCGCGTTCTGTATGACGGCGTCGCCGCGCCGGACAGCAACAATGTCGAAGCCCTGTTCGACAACGGCAACGGCAGCACCCCGGCGGGCACACCGGTGGACATGGTGGTGAAGGCCGACGGTACGGATTGCACGCTCAAGGGCATTGAGGCCCGTATACCCTGGTCGGTCCTGTACCCGACCAACGACACCCGCTTCGGCGAAGTGCTGGCCGGCGAGGTCGTGCCCCGGGATGCCTTTCTCAAGGTTTTCGCGGTCATTCACAACAACAGCGACACATCGGCATTCAGCGCTCAGGACATCATTCCGCCCCAGGTGAGCCCCAATGCAAATTACACCAACGGATTGTGGACCACCGATACCTACATCGAACTTCAGGTCGACAACGACAGCGACGGCTTCCCCGATGTCGGCACCGGGGATACCGTTTCCCCGTATCTGACCACGGTATCCGCCGGGGCCGGCGCCCAGGTCGTCTACGCCCGGTTTAATGAGGATGTGGTCGAGGACATGGCCACCAACGAGGCAAATTGGCTGGTGGGCGGCGTGGCCCCTGACTCGGTTGATTTTGTCGACGCCCGTTCGTTCCTGCTGAACATGGCATCCCCCATTGCCGGAACCGGCTCCCTCATTCAAGTGGTTGCCAACGATATCGAAGACCCGACCGGCAATTCCAAAATCTCTCACGCCTGTCTGTTCCCAGCCGCGAATGCGATCAGTGAGTTTCTCGATGTCACCTTCGTGTTGAACATCAACTCCGGATTCGGAAAAGCTTCGGCCAATCCCCGGGCCACCAACTTCTTCCTGAACGGGGATCTTGGATCGCTTCAGTTTGACTATCCCCCGGCCACCAACACCCCGTTGAGCCCCCTGAATGCCACCCAGCATGCGGTGACCGTCTCGTTCGTGCCCGGTACCCCGGCCAGCCTGAACTACAAGTTCAGCGGACAGCTTCTTTCCACCGGTACCAATACCTACGAAGCGATCCGGCTGAACAATTTCGACAATGCAACCCGCGTACTCACCCTGGTCACCAATGGCTCCAGCCAGGTGGTGACCGATTATCTCGGCGCCGTCGCCGCACCGTTCCGCGATCCCGGCGAGCCGACCAACGGATACAATCTTGTCTACAGCGACAGCAACCGCGGGGATGCCGGCGTCCGCCAACGGACCACCATCCTCTTTCAGCTCGATCTCAACAACCGCAACCTCGCCGGCGTCGATCGTGTGTTCGTCCAGGGCACCGACCCCCTGCGCGGGTTCAATGCTCATCCGACGCTGGGCGGAGATTTCGATGGCGAAACCGGCGGCATCGAGTTGTTTGACAACGGCACGAATGGCGATCTCGCACCCGGAGACGGTATTTATTCCCGGGAATGGGCCGGTACCACCAACGGTACGGACTCCACACTGGTTCCCGGATTCCCGAATTCGCTGGTCGGAGGCGACTTCAGTACCGATCCCTACAACGGTACCGGCTGGCTATCCCGGCGTTCACCCAAGAGCTTCTCGTATAAGTTTTATATCTTCAAAGGCGGTACGTCGGAATCGTTGGAAAGTCCCGCGTCTGATCTGGTGTATTACATCCAGGGCAACAACACCACGAATGTGGTTCTTGAGCCCTTCGTATGGGACAACACCCTGTTGCCGCTGCCTCCTCCGTCGAACAGCCCGGTGATGGTTCAAACCACGTTCTCCAACGGACAGGCGGTGGCGATCTTCACCAATCAGTTCAATGAATCGCTGCACGGCATGTTGATTTCAACCGGTCTGATGTACGGGTTTGATGATTTCGGCACCAGGGCAACGTCGGGTGGCGCATCGGGTGTGTGGCAGGCGACGGCCGGCAATGTCAGCGGGTCGGAAATGTTCGCCGCGACCGCGGGTCCGGCGCAGCCCTTCTTCTCTGCTCAGTGGTCGCCCAACCCGGTACCGCTCACCGGCGCGACTGTGACCATTTACTTCACCCAGCACAGCCGTGTGCTTGCCGGCAAGAGGGAGTTGCAGTACTCCGGAGATCTTAATTCCTGGGGACAGACCCCGATGAGCTTCATTGGCGACGGTACCTGGATGATCGACATTGCAGTGCCTGCCGGTCCGGTCGGATCTCTGCCCTTTAAGTTCCGCAACAAGGATGAGTCGCCGTTCTACGGATACAATGACAGTGTTGCGGGGAACCCTCTGGATAACTACCAAATGTACCGGGGTGATCTTCGTGCAACCTGGACGCCTGAGGCGCCGACCAATGGTGAGTTGTTCACCCTCACCTACGACGCGGCCGGCGGCGTTCTGGAAACGTCGGTTGCCGTGAATGCCTATGTCGGACGGGGAACCGGCGAGCAGTACCTTGACGCCGCCAACCGCCCGATGACGAACATCGGCGGTACGGTCTGGCAGATTGCATTTCCGATTCCGACCAACTATTCTGACAGCGTTAACTTTGTATTTAATGATGGTCCGGTCGGCGGGGGCAGTACAACCTGGGACAATGAGAACAGCGGCCGTCGCTGGCGCGCCTTCATTCCCAAGGACTAAGGGAAAACAATTCTCCACAAGGAGTTGGATTTGCATTCTACCATGCACAGGAAAATCTGCGCCCCCGGGCGTCGCGGTTTTACGTTGATCGAACTGCTTGTCGTGATCGGTATCATCGGCCTGCTGGCCGCCCTGTTGTTCCCTGCGGTGTCCGTCGCGTTGGAGCGCGGTCGTCGTATCGCGTGTAAGAACAATATCCGCCAGCTCGGCCTGGCCATGATTCAATACGCGGATAATCACGACGGTTGGTATCCGGGGGCGGCATTCAACAACAACCCGTCACCGGAAGTCGATGCCTCGGACGGTGCCATGAATGATCAGGACAGCACACTCGCTACGGCCGTGATTCTGAATGATGAAGGCATGATGACGGAACCCGCGGTTTGGGTATGCCCGAGCGACCGGGTGGATGGGGAGGGTCTTCAGCCGGTAACCATCGCCAGCGCCATCAATCTGAATGGGGACATGCTGGATGTTGGAAACATCAGTTACATGTATATCGTGGGCTTTCATGACACCAGCCTCGAGAATCCCTCGGTCGCACCGGTCATGACTGATGAAGCCAATGCGGAAGAGGATGGCAGTGCGACTCCGGGGAACATGCCGGACATCGGTGAAGATGATAACCACGGATCCGGCTTTCGGAACGTACTCTATTTTGATGGCCACGTTGCGTCCGTGGAAGGCGAGGACGTGGCCAACGATATTTTCGATGCGTTGAATTACACCGACGTTCTTCAGGCCGTCGATTGATCAGAATTCCGTGAATTCGAGATAAATCCCCGCCGCCGCTCCGGCCAGGTCTCCGGACTCCAGCCCTTCGACATCCACATTATCGATCCACCGGTAGCTTCCCGATACGCCCAGGGTTACGGTCTGGCTGATGTTGAAACGGAGGTTCACGCCCGGTTCCAGCACGATCAGGTTGGAATTCTCGTTGCCGTTGCGATCCACCCGGTTGATATCAAGACTGCCGCCGCCGGCCAGCAGCTCGATCTCCAGGTTCACCACATTGTGCGGGGCAAAGACATAGCCGGCGTGAGCCCCTGCGTACCAGAAGTCGGTGGCTGAAAGATTTTCGAGCTGATCGCTCTGGGTCTCCGCTTTGTCGATGATCGTGGCCCCGCCGATGCCGAGGCGGATGTTGTCGTTGAGAAAGCCCCCGATGTACAGGGCTCCGAGCTGGGTCGATCCGCCGTTCTCGCGCTGCCAGCGGTCGAACAGCTCGATGGTGTCGAGGTAGCCGCCGACGGTGCGGGGGCGCTTCCCTTCGGCCTCGAGGGCGAGTTTCCAGCTCAGGGCGTGCCGCAGGATCGAGCCGGGTTCGCTCCATCGGTCGTCGTCTGCCACGGTGGTCCTCGAATAGTTAGGCGGTGAACGAGCGTTGTGCTACGGTACCACCGCTGCTGAGCAATCCGGGGAT
>JAUIHQ010000260.1 GCA_030432155.1 bacterium
GTGCGCGTCCCAGGTGGATGCCGGCACCTTGCCGGAGCCGATCATCAGGAGGTGTCCGAGAATCTTGTCCTCGCCGCGAAAGAAATGGATCGGGTTCATCATCTTCTGCGCCGCAACATCGAATTCGAAATAGATCCGCTCCGAGTCGTTTTCGTGAAATAGCTCCCATGGTATTTCATCGAGAAATGCCGTGCACCTTTCCGCCAGCGACGGAAAAGCCTGGCGCACCGCCATCAATCCCGCCGGCAGCTTGTTGTAATCGGAGATGTTGTTGGGGCCGGGGTAGGCCTCAAGGGGTGCTCCATCCGCCGACAACCAGTTGTTGTAGAGACGGTGCCAGTGATCAAATCGATCCAGTGAATCGAGAATCGCCGTGACCCGGCCGATGGCATGATCCTCCGTAACGTAGCCAAGTTCACAGGCCACGCTGACCGCGGCGAGATAGAGTCCTACATTGGTGGTGTTGGTTTTATCGCGCGATACGTTGGAGTCGTAGGGCAGTCCGGTTTCGTCGGAGATGAACGTATCGATGTAGTCCCAGGTATCCCGCAGCAATTGCTCAAGATACGTATGATCCTGTGCGGTGATATTCCACGGCCAGGTAGCATCCGCCTCAAGGCTGGCTGGCGCGTTGGACTCTTTCGCTCGTTCGGGCTCATCCGATCGGCCGGGCAGGCAGAAGCATACGACAGCGAAAACAGTAACAAGCCGGTATCGTGCCCGAGCACGCACCATAAGTGCGTTCGTTGCGCTTCGCTTTGCTGGTGCGGGGTAAAGTATGATAGGTTGCCTCATCTGTAAACGTTTACATTGCGCTTTTGACGGGAACAAGAAAAAACGAAGTGGTTTCACCGAGCCGATCAGATCATCGTGGCGCGATGATTGTGTTCGGATGCTGCACCTACAACCGTTGTGAACGATTGCCCGGGTTGCTGGCCGCTATGGCCGGTCAGGACATCGGGGAGCCGTTCACCATTCTGATTGTCGATAATGCCAGCACAGACGCCACCTGTGAGGTCATTGCCCGGGAAGCATCGCTTCACGCATACCCGTTGCGCTATGTGTACGAACCGGAACCAGGCATCACCCGGGCCCGGAACCGGTTGATTCGTGAGGCGGGCGATGCGGAATACTTGGTGATGATCGACGATGATGAGATGCCGGATCCCGGATTGATTCGCCATGCCGTCGCGGGTCTGCGGGACGAAGGTGCGGACTGTGTCGGCGGCCGGATACGGCTGGTGCTTCCGGGTGACCGCCCGGCCTGGCTCACGCCCGGCCTGCTTTCCGGCCTTGGTCACCTGGACTATGGGCAGGAAGATTTTCCTGTCCGCTCGCGTACCCATCCGCTTTGGGGCGGTAATATTGGGTTTCGTATGTCTGTCTTCCGAGGTGATTCGGCATTGCGTTTTGACAACCGGTACAACCGCCGCGGCCTCGGAATCGGCGGCGGCGAAGACACGATGATCTTTCACCGGCTTCTCCATGAAGGGCGGCACATACGGTATTGTGCGGCCATGCTGGTGGATCACGAAGTCGAACCGGAACGTGTCCGCCGCACATACTTTCTCAAGCGAGGTTGGTCGCGCGGACTTCTTTTCGGTCGGCACCGGATGACAAGCGATGAAAATATGCAGGAGTTGAGGGGAGGGTCGCTGGTGAAGGATATCTGGTGGGCCTCACGGCAATGTGTCCTCCACTTTTTCCGGCGGGATCCCCGTTACCTGGAGTTTCTGATCCGCTTTGCATTCGGATGGGGCGCTGTGTGTGGACGTATAGCCCGTTTCGCTTGCCGATCGGCCCGGGAAACGGGATAGTCTGACGTTCCATGCAACCTTCATCCATCTCCGGTCAGCATTTTCATATTGTTGGTGTAGCAGGCGTCGGCATGAGTGCGTTGGCTCACGCGCTGCGGATCGGCGGGGCGATGGTGACCGGATCGGACCGATACATTGATCAGGGGATCCGGGTCGATGCGCTGGAACGGCTGACCCGGGCCGGTGTCCGGCTGTATCCCCAGGACGGTTCCGGCCTCACCTCCGATGTCAGGGCGGTGGTGATCAGCACGGCCATTGAGCCGCAGAATCCGGAATGGGTCCGGGCGGAAGAAATGGGTATACCGGTTCGCCATCGCTCCGAGCTGCTGGCCGAACTCGTGAAAGCCCGGCAAGCGCTGGCCGTGGCCGGAACCTCCGGTAAAACCACGGTGACTGCGATGATCGGTCACATCATGGCGGCCTGCGGTTGGGATCCGTTGGTGATCAATGGCGGCGCCGTCGTGGAATGGGTGCGCGAGGACAATGTGGGGAATGTTCGGGCCGGCGCCGGCGACCGGTGTGTCTTTGAGGCGGATGAGAGCGACGGCTCCCTCATGCGGTATCAACCGCACACGGCTGTGATCACGAATATCTCCAAAGATCATTTCGAACTGGATGAGGCCGTGGATCTTTTCCGCCGTTTTTCCACGCAGGTCTCGGGGGACCTGCTGGTACGTCCGGATGTTGCCGAGCTGCTGGGTTGCAAAGCGCTGCTACCGTCTCCTGACGTTTCCTTCTCGCCGGGTGACGGTTGGCGGATCCCATGGGGCGGCAAGGCAATACGTTGTCCCGTTCCCGGTCGTCACAATGCCGAAAACCTCCATCTCGCCATGCATGCCTGCCGGGCTGCCGGTTGTCCGGAGCAGGGGATCGCCGACGGTGCAGCATCGTTTGCCGGGGTTAAGCGCAGGCTGGAGGTGGTCGGGAGAGCCGGCGGCATAACCGTCATCGATGACTACGCCCATAACCCGGCCAAGATCGCGGCATCCTGGAAAGCCGTCCGGGAAACCTCCGGGCGTGTGCTCGGTATTTGGCGACCCCATGGCTATGGACCGCTGGCGCTTATGCAGGATGACCTTGCCGGGGCCTGGGCCGACTGTATGGGGGAGGGCGACCGGCTCTACATCCTGCCGGTCTATTACGCCGGGGGGACGACATCGAGGACCCTTGAGTCTGATGCCTTCGTCGACCGATTGTGCAAAGATGGATTGTCGGCAGTCTACGTGGATTCCTACCGTAATTTGAAACCGTTGCTGGTCGAGGACATCCATTCCGGTGACGCGATTCTCGGCATGGGAGCCCGCGACCCGGAACTTCCGGACTTCCTTCGCGCAATGTCGGGATATATCCGCAGGATCGTCGGGGACTCATGAGCGCCGATACATCGAGTACACCCGGCGGGTACCGGGAAGTGATCCGGCTGGCGTGGCCCCTGGTCGTCAGCATGGGGTCATTCACGGTCATGCAGTTCATCGACCGTATGTTCCTCGCCTGGCACAGCCCGGTATCGATTCAGGCCGCATTACCCGCGGGGATTCTGGCCTTCACCTTCATCTGCGGTTTCATGGCCTTGACCGGCTATGCGAATACCTTTGTCGCCCAGTATCAAGGGTCGGGGGATGCCGAAGGATGCAGCCGGTCGATGATGCAGGGGGTCTGGCTGTCCTTCATTACCTGGCCGATTCTTCTGGTCCTGATTCCGCCCGGCTGCTGGCTGATCACCCTCGGAGGCCACAGTCCCGATGTCATGGCGGAGGAGATGAGCTACTTCACCCTGTTGATGGCGGGGGGGATTGTGGTGACGCTCGGTTCCGCCATCGGGAGTTTCTTTACCGGCCGGGGCGATACCCGGACCAATATGTATGCGACGATCGCCGGGAATATCGTGAATGCGGTTTTGGATTACGCGCTGATTTTCGGCGCCTGGGGCTTTCCCGAGATGGGGATACGAGGCGCGGCCATTGCCACGATCATCGCCGGGCTTGTACCGCCGGCCATCATGTTCAGTCTGTACCTGGGTCCCCGGCTGCATGCCGTCTATCGGACCCGGGACAATCTTCGTTTTGATCCGGCGCTCACAAAGCGATTGATCCGCTTCGGCCTCCCCTCGGGTTTGCATCTCGCCCTCGATATCGGCGCGTTCTCGGTATTTGTGATGTTTACCGGGCGTATCGGCCCGCTCGAGCTCGCGGTCAGCAATATTGCCCTGAGTATCAACATGGTGGCCTTCCTGCCTCTGATCGGCATCAGCATCGCCGCGACCACCCTGGTTGGTCAGTACCAGGGGGCGGGACAGCCCGACATCGCCGCCCGTTCCGGATGGGTTTCGACGAAACTCGGCGTATATTACGTTCTCGCCGCCGGACTGTTGTTCATCCTTTTTCCGCGTCAACTGTACGGCCTGTTCACCGACCGGGACGGGGGAGGGTATACTGTCGATGAGCTGATGGCGGCGGGACGATGGCTGCTGGTGATGCTGGCCGCATGGGGAGCGTTTGATGCGGTCAACCTGATCCTGTCCGGGGCGTTGAAAGGCGCCGGCGACACCCGCTTCGTGATGTGGTTTCACACGGTGGCCGCCTGGGGCATCATGGTGCCGGGTGTGTTCATCATCCACCGGATCTATCCCGACAGCCTGTTGATCCTGTGGGCCTGGCTCATCGTCTATATCGTGCTGCTGGGCGGAGGATTTATGTGGCGGTTTGCCGGCGACCGGTGGAAATCCATCAAGGTCATCGAACCCGCCGTAGTGATTCCCTCCACCAAGGTCGGCGCGGAAGCGTTGTTGGTGAAGGAATAGCGCGGGTGGAAATGTTCAACGTCGAACGACAACCACCCGATCCCCTCCGATGGAGGGGTGGCTCCGCGACAGCGGAGACGGGGTGGGTTCCTGATCTTCGACAACCCGCCCACTCGTACGCGACACACGCGCAACCGGATACACTTCACCGACCCGCCGGGGCGGGTCGGAACGTTCAACGCTCAACGTGGTAACGCTCAACGTTCTAGGGACCTCGCGTCCTTCCTTTCCTACTTCCGCCTTCCTGCCTCATCCTTCCGAAAGCATGCTTCGTGCATGCTGGCGGAGGGCGGCATCGACGAGGACGAGGGCGGTCATGGTTTCGACGATGGGGACGGCGCGGGGAACGACGCAGGGATCGTGGCGGCCTTTGGCTTCGAGGGTTACATCCTTGCCGTCGAAGTCCGATGTCCGCTGAGCCTTGCTGATGGTTGCCGGGGGTTTGAACGCAATCCGGAACACCACCGGTTCACCGTTCGAGATCCCGCCCTGAATGCCGCCGCTGTTGTTGGTCACGGTACCCAGGCGGCCCTCCTTGGCCACAAACATATCGTTGTGCTTGCTCCCGGGTAGGCGTGTGCCCTCGAAGCCGGAGCCGATTTCGAATCCCTT
>JAUIHQ010000261.1 GCA_030432155.1 bacterium
GTGTACGAGTAAGGTCGAAGTCGCCAATAAAAAGGATACGGGTATATTTAGACCGCCATGAAAATGATCGTCATCCCCGGAGAGAGCATCCGCCTTCGCGCCTGGCGCTGCGGCGAAACGCCGCCGGGGCTCCATCAACTTGTATGTGTGCGCGATTCAGTCCGGTGATATGTTTTTCAACAGTCTGGGTGCAAGCTCCCGCGTGCCCTCAGGTGTCGATACAGCTTCCACTCAGGGTCGAGCGATTACGATCAGGATTACGATTAAGATTACGAGACGAAAGAAGCTGCGGAGCGAGCACGAACCAGGCAATCAGATCCCTCCCCATGATCCAAACCCGCGGCGCCACCATTGCGAATCAGGATAGGGGAGCCATTGCTGCCAGCCACGCCCGGAGGGGCAAGCTCCCGCTTGCCCTCAGGTGTCAATACAGCTTCCGCTCAGGGTCTAGCGATTACGATCAGGATTACGAGTAAGATTACGAGACGAAAGAAGCTGTGAGTCGAGCGCGAACCAGGCAATCAAATTCCTCCCCATGACTCAGCCCCGCGGCGCTACCATTGAGAATCAGGATAGGGAGCCATTGCCGCCGACCACGCCCGGAGGGGCAAGCTCCCGCTTGCCCGGAGAATGGCGGGGAACATGAACCGCTCCAGAACAAAAACGCAACGAACCAACCCCCACACCCCATCCCCCCCGAACACCCCACCAACCCCATACCACCGCCGCCGACCCCCACCGTCAAGGAACCCCGGATACACCGCGGAAGGAAAACGCCGAAATCCAGTCCTGGCCATTGCCGCGGAAGAGGAGTGAGGCGTAGTGGTTGAGGGTGGATGGGAATGGTTGTCGCTCTGTGATGTTGGCTGCAGCAATTATGATCTATGCCGGTCGAGTTCTATTGCTGACTATATTTAACGTTAAGGTACGGACCCTATGTTTTTGGTAGCAGTAGTGTGATTACAATAAATATCGGAAACCGGTCCTAACCCTCTGCTTCCTCGCCCCCATGAGCCCCGACCCGCGACAAATAGCGTCATACTTCAAGTTACCTTTTGGTTTCATTGCAGGTTGCGTACTGATAACCGGTTGTGGCATTCTGGTATCCGGGGATTTGCTGTAATGGATGAGGATTATGCACATGATCGTGCAGGGTGGTCATCGCTACTGGCGACGCTGGTGACGACCGATGGGGCTATTGTGCTTTCGACCCTTCAGCGCCGATATCCTGATGCGGATGCCGGGCAGCTTGCGGCCTGGGGTAAGTCTATTGATATTCTTCAAGAAGATGGAAACGTGGTGATCAAAGATCATCCGCCCGCGGCTCATCACGGATCGATCCTTGAATATGAATTGCCGCGAGAGGGTGGCCGCAGACCGGACGTTATTCTGCTGCAGGATGCGGCGGTTCTGGTCGTTGAATTCAAAAACAAGCAACGCGTTCACCTCGGTGATATTGACCAGGTCGCAGCCTACGCGAGGGATCTGCGTGAATACCATTCGGAGTGTCACGGTATCCCGGTGATCCCAATTTTGCTCTACCTCGGTAGGCCCACCAGAATCGAAACGGACGGGGTCATCCTGACAACCCCCGGTCAATTCGCGTCCCTTGTCCTCAAACTCGCAAAGAAATACGCATCGAATCCGCCGAAGCTGGCCTTGGAGCCCTGGTTAAAGGGGCGATACGAGCCTCTCCCCGGAATTGTGCAGGCGGCCCGGTTGCTTTTCGAGCGGCAGCCGCTGCCCTTTATTCGCAGAGCCCAAAGTGCGGGTATTCCACAGACCGTCGATCATATCATCGAACTTTGTGAAGAGGCGCGAGTTAATCAGTCGCGAAAACTGATCCTGCTGAAGGGAGTTCCCTGCGCGGGTAAAACGCTGGTGGGCTTGCAGGCTGTTCACAATGAGCGCTTGAACGAGTGGTTGCCGGATGATCGACAGCACCTTAATCCCGCCAGTTTCCTTTCAGGTAACGGTCCTCTGGTCGCGGTATTACAGGATGCGCTGAAGAATCGAACCTTTGTTCAGGATATGCATCGGTATATCCGTGAATATGCCGTGAATACTAAGGCGGTGCTGCCGCACGAACGTTTCATCATATTTGACGAAGCTCAACGCGCCTGGACAGCCGGGAAAGTGGAGAATTTTTACGGAAAGAAGGGGATCAAGGTTAATCAGTCGGAGCCTGAACTGCTCATCCGTCTGACTCAGCGCATGCCGGAAGGCTGCGTAATTCTCGCCCTTATCGGAACCGGTCAGGAAATTCATACCGGCGAGGAGTCGGGAATCGAGGGCTGGATTGATGCAATCGCAGACTCCGGCAAGCCCGGGGAATGGACCATTCACGCTCCGCCCTCGATTACGGCCAATTATGTGTTCAAAGGGATCGCGGTTTCAGAGGGTGATCGTCTCGATCTGGACATGACGCTACGAAGCCACGCTGCCGAGAAGCTGCATGAATGGGTGAATGGATTATTGGACGAACCTGGCAGGTTGGAGGGAGAACTGCAGGACATCGCCATGGATCTGCGCGCCGCCTCGTACCCGATTCTCCTAACCCGTGAACTGAACTGGGCCAAAGAATATGCCCGCATGCGATTTGAGGGTGAAAAGAACCGTCGCTATGGACTTCTTGCCAGTTCCAAAGCCCGGAACCTGCAAGAGCATGGCGTGGATAACCGCTTTGACCGGTTTTTCGAAACCGCGAAATGGTTCAACGCCGAGCCCGACCACAAGAAATCCTGCTGCCAGCTCGATAAACCAGCCCAAGAGTTTCACTGCCAGGGTCTCGAGCTCGACCTCCCTATCGTCTGCTGGGGCAATGATGTCTGGTGGGATGATGGGTGGAAGATCAAAAAAGGCCGGAAAAATTCGCTCGTCCGTGACCCCGAGCAATTTCGGCGGAATACCTATCGTGTGCTTCTGACGCGGGGTAGGGAGGGAGTCGTGATATTTGTACCGCCAGATGATGAGAGGATGGATGCGATTGCAAAGAAATTAATACGATGCGGGGCGGCTACGCTCCAGTCTAGGCGGTCTCAGATATCTGAGGTCGCATGATCATCAGCAGCATCGGAACCTACCGCCGCTGCATGGAGTCGTACCTTAAATTTAGGTCCATCACGGATTAGCGTGGGTAAAGGTCTAGCCCTCCGCAGTAGAAATAGATCGCGGTCTTGAAGTTCTCCGTGTTTCGAAACCCTCCGACCAACCGTTTCACGGCCATGATCTTGCTGTTGAGACCTTCCGCGACGGCGTTGGTTAGGGGGTGCTTGCAGTACGCGAGGAGTCCGGTCACATGGCGCGCCAGTTTGCGCGCGGCCTTCTTGATCGGCTCCAGCTTGGATCGCATGGCTTTGGCGTACCACTGCTTGAAGAACTTCTGCGCCCATCCGGTTCGTCGATAGTTCCAGAGATGGCGCAGAAGTTCTTTCAGTTGCCAGGCATACGAGCTAGTCTGATTTTTATTTAAATAATCATTGATATTTTGTATGAATAATAGGCTTGGGCAGCCTAGGTTTAATTTCAGGAGTTGATAGCATGATAATACATAGAGGATGGCGAAATGTGCGTGCGATCTCTATATGTACTATATTTTGCCTGTCTGCTGTGTCTGCGCCAGCTGGATCGGACTCGGCGCTATCGCCAGTCTTCGCTGTTGATCTACAACTTACTGCGACTGTTCAAGGACGGGTCCTGGATGGCCAGAACCGTTCGCCGGTCTCCGGTGTTGCCGTAAGCCTTGCCGGCGAGAACGACATCACGGACGCACAAGGGGTGTTCTCAATACCCAGTGCCAGTCTGGCTTCCGACAATCACATCACCATCAGCAAAGGCGGCTACGCATCATATATAGCACCTGTAGAACTTCCGCCTGGCGCAACAATTATCACTCTTCCAGATATCTACCTGTACTCTGGATCCGGACCCATAGTGACCGATGTCCGTGAGAAATACCGCGGCATTTTCATTGATGGGATTTCCGTGCAAAAGGCTTACACCGCCACCGTTGACTGGAACGGAACATCGCCCGGATCGGTTAAGTTCTATGCGAATGGGGTGTTACTGGATGAGCAGTCGGGAGCCGGACCGGATTATGAAATCGGCATTGACATGGGGACGGTGTTCCAGCCTTCCTTCCGAACAGACGTGAATCGACTTGAGGTGGTGGCCATTACATCCGTTGGGGCCTCTTCTGCCGCCTACAGGCTCCCCGTACGTGTGATTCCTATGCCCTCAGCCTTGACGTTATTGCCGTTTATTGTCGACCCAACTGATGACGAGGTGCACATCAGCGCAGATTTCTCGGTCCCGGAGCCGGGATTTAAGGCCGTCTTAGACCTTCCTGTGATTGGGGAATTCGGCGCCGAAATAGCAGCCAACGCAAGTTTCGACTACACGGTCACGGATGGCGACTGGGAGGCGGCACTCGGCGTGGGGGCCTCCGGGGATAAGGGCAAGCGTGGCCGCCGCCCGACGATACCAGGGCTGACGCGTTATCCGAAGATGAAACTCTATGTGGGTAACATGGAAATCTCGGGCAAGGTTGAAGCAGGCGCACGCGGCGCGGCAACGGTTTCCGAGGGCATCGTCTTCAGGGAGGTGTTCGGACACGGAGAGATCGAGGCCAAGCTTGAGCTTGGAAGGGTTGGCCTTCCCGATCTGTTGGGTCCCGGCCTGTCTACGACCCTTGGACATATTCCCGGCCTTTCGGACGCCCTGAGCACGGTTACAATCATCATCTATGTCATTCCTGGTGTTGAGGGAGATGTCGTTTTCGCCCTTATCCCGGAATTCGCATTCTCCGAGGTGGAACTCACTGGTAAGGTGGGTTTGGAGGCGGCGTATGAGCCGGACTTCGGCTTTGCCAAAGGCCGCATCTACGTCGGTGGAGAGCCAAGCGTGAGGTTCGGGATACCGGAACCTCTCCTGAGGCGTGTTCAGTTCCGGGCTTACGCGGGTGCAGAGTTCGAAGCGTGGATACTGAACGTCGGCATGGAGTATGTGTTTGTCGATGTCGCGGTATACGACGGTGTGCAGGCTGCAAGCGTAGCTGGCGGGGGAGGCTCCCTAAAGCAATTCAGTGCAGTCCCTGCAGTCGGTAACGGTCAGTGGCGGCCCATCTCCAGGGATTACCTCAGCAGCGGGGGTGAGTCTTTTGTTGCCTATATACCTGGTGACACAAGAGGAAAAGTAAATGCCTCCGGAACTGCGGACAGTGCTTTGGA
>JAUIHQ010000262.1 GCA_030432155.1 bacterium
CCTCGCCGGATA
Organism: bacterium; assembly: GCA_030432155.1. Lineage (GTDB taxonomy): Bacteria > Verrucomicrobiota > Kiritimatiellia > CAIVKH01 > CAIVKH01 > JAUIHQ01. The sequence continues at coordinate 13 of JAUIHQ010000262.1, forward strand.
AACGGCTTTTTTCCGGATTCGAAGAAAAGCATCCCGCGACCAGTTCAATCTGCCCGTCCAGACCGGCTGCCATCCGGTGTACGGCACCGATAAATGCATCGCGGCCGCCGCCGACCATGCCCATGCGAAGTTTACGTCCCATGTCCGCCTCCTTACTCTTTGGAAAATGCAGCGTCAAACGCGGCGCCGCTGGGTTTGAAGTCGATGTTTCGAGTGTATTCGCAGGCTTCCGTCGCACCATGGATACGATCCATACGAATGTCTTCCCACTCGATCGAAAGCGGTCCCTGGTACCCGATGTCGTTCAAGGCCACGATAATCTCTTCAAAGTTGATATCGCCATGACCGAGCGACCGGAAATCCCAGAACCTGCGGGCATCGCCGAAATCCGTATGTCCGCCGAACACCCCGACCGTGCCATCGCCGTGATCCCACCAGACATCCTTCATGTGAACATGATAGATGCGGTCGGAAAAGGTGCGGATGAACTTCACATAATCCACACCCTGGTATCCGAGGTGCGAAGGATCATAGTTGAATCCGAATCGCTTATGGCCCCCCACCGCCTTGATCGCACGTTCCGCGGATACGATATCGAACGCGATTTCGGTCGGATGGACTTCAAGACCGAAGTTGATGTTCTCCCGATCAAAGGCATCGAGGATGGGTTTCCATCGCCCACCGAAATCCGCGAAACCTTTTTCCAGATACGCCTGATCGGTCGGCGGGAACGCATACAGTGCATGCCAGATGCTGGAGCCTGTAAATCCGTTGACCACCGCCGGGAAATCTCCGGCGCCGCCGGGTTTGGCATTGAAGAAACGGCGGGCTGCCTTCGCAGTCCGAATCATTTCCTCCGCCGCCCGTTTCCGGACGCCTTCAGGATCTCCGTCACCCCATACCCGCTCCGGCAGAATCGATTTGTGACGTTCATCAATCCGGTCGCAGACCGCCTGGCCAACCAGGTGGTTGGACACGGCGAAACAGGTGAGGTTGTGGTCTTGAAGAAGTTGCCAGAGCTGCTCGCAGTACCCGTCGTCCTCCGCGGCCCCGGCCACGTCAAAGTGATCGCCCCAGCAGGCCAGCTCCACCCCGTCATACCCCATCGAGGCGACGAGCGGGGCCAGTTCCTTGATCGGAAGGTCGGCCCATTGTCCTGTGAATAAAGTTACCGGTCGTCCCATCGCGTTCATCCTCCACTGCGTTCGTTGTTGCGGCATGCGGTTATGAGAGGTAGAGCCTACCTGCAGTCTCTGCTCTTTGACAAGATCGTTGCGTTTCTTCGAACTATGCACGGCGGGATTGCATATCGCGCACATGCGTTTCAAAAAGGCGGTATCGTTCTGAATACGAATCCGCCGCCGGTGACGGTTCCCATACCTTTTCTTCCCCGCTGACCTGGGTACGGGCAAAAGCGGCCAGGGACTCCGGCGTGCGGCCCTCCTGGCATTCCACCATGTAGGCGGCCAGAATCGCGGCTCCCTTGGCCGTACCTTCTTCATCGCCGTGCCGGGCCACGACGGGAACACCGAGAATATCGGCATAGAGCTGGGGAGCATACCCGCCTTTGGACTTCAGGGCGCCGCCGGTCAACTGGACATTTCGGATCTGTCCGGCCCGGTTTTTCACCAGTTCCAGGCCATACCGCATGGTCATGCAGGGGCCTTCGAGCAGCAGTCGTGCCATCAGGCCGGGATTGGAAAGGATGTCGAGACCGGCATGATGCAGGGAAGCCCGAGCATCCGGCAGTTCTGCGACATTTTCCCCCTGGAAAAATGGAAGAAGGACCGTTCCGTAGGCATCAACCGGAACGTCGCGGGCAAGATCCGTCAGCCGGTCCGCAATCTCGCCGAAGGATTCCCCGGTGAGGCGTACAAGTCCTTCGACGTATTGCGCGAAACCCACCGTTCCATTTCGCGCGCATACCATCAGCATGGTTTTGGCATCCGGCGTGTGCAGGACATTAAAGGCTTCGCTTTCCGCCATGATGTGTGCGGAAACCGGAAGGTTGCCGGTAAATGAGGTGCCGGCGGAAAGAGCCAGTTCCAGCTCATCGACCGCTGCCCCGACCAGCACCGATTGCTGATCTCCTTCCGGCGCGGCAACCGGAATGCCCTCCGGAAGCCCTCCGAGCAATGTTGCACCGTTCGAATTCAGACGTCCGGCGACGTCGCCGGCCGGCACCACGCGCGGCAACATTGAATGCAGGGGTGCGGCAGCATGGCCGGCTGCGCGGTCCACGATATTCGCCTTGTTCCGGTCGAACTGACCGTCAGCATCCAGGTTGCCCATCATGCCCGAGGCGTCCCCCGGCCCCAGAACCCATTCCCCGGTCAGATCATGCACGATCGAGCCCGATGTCACCGTCACCCCGTCGACACGCTTCCAGCTTTCCGGATCCGCGCGCATGGATGCCAGGATGTGACAAACCGTCCACCGTGCCGGCATGTGTTCGTGAAACAGCCCGCTGAGCTCTCGGCTTTCCGGACCGCCGCGAGGATCATTCCACATGTCGCATCCGAAAGGCTTGGCGCCGTTGCCCCCGTCGCGCCGGACCATGCAATGCATGTGACCGGTCACCCCGATGCCGGCAACCGTCTTGATCGTCAGACCGAGCCGGTTCCGGACATCCTGGCGGAGCTTTTCCATGGCGGCGGCAATAGCATCGGACCAATAATGGGGATACTGCTCCAGTCGACCTTCCGGCAGGCCGGGAATATAGTCATAGGCATACTTTGCTTCGCCCGTCCCCAGCACCCGCTTCGATGCCGGGCACCATAGTATGATGGAGACACCCTGGGTACCGGCATCGATCGCCAGCACTTCATGGCCGCTTAATGCTTCCGTCATATCGTCACCTTTCCCGCGAGGCAATCACCCGAAGATATAGCGATTCACGATATTCTCCAACATTTCCTGTCGGCCGCTGCGATGTTCCGGCTCGCCCTGCTTCGCCGCCCAGGTCTCGAGCTGAGGAAGCGTGGCCTTGCCGGTCAGAATCTTGCGGCCCATGCCGCGGGTATAGCCGGCATACCGTTCCTTCAGCGGATTGCTCAACGCTTTGTCCCGGATCATGTGATCCGCGATTTCAAGCGCCCGGGCGAAGGTATCCATCCCCCCTATGTGGGCGTGGAAGAGATCGACGGCATCAACGGAATTCCGGCGAACCTTGGCATCAAAGTTCAGTCCGCCAAACTTCAGTCCCTTTTGCTTCAGCACAATCAGCATGGCCGCAACCGCATCATACAGGTTCGTCGGGAACTGATCGGTATCCCAACCGACGGTCTGATCACCGCGATTCACATCGATGCTGCCGAGCATGCCGGCATCCGAGGCAACCTGAAGGTCATGTTCAAACGAGTGGGTGGCGAGGGTTGCGTGATTGGCCTCGATGTTCAACTGGAAGTGATCCATCAATCCGAATTCCCGCAGAAAACCGAGACAGGTTGCGGCATCGAAATCATACTGGTGGGTCGACGGCTCCTTGGGCTTGGGTTCGATAAAGAACTTGCCCTTGAAGCCGGCCTTCTTCGCGTAGTCGATGGCCATGTGGAGCATGGCGGCAAACTGCTCCCGCTCCTGCTTCATGTCGGTATTGATCAATGCGGTGTATCCCTCACGCCCGCCCCAGAACACATACCCGGTTCCCTTGAGCTGAACCGTGGCGTCGATCGCCCGCCGTACCTGGGCGGCGGCATGCGCGAAGACCAGCGGGTCGGGATTGGTCGACGCGCCGTTCATATAACGCGGGTGACTGAACAGATTGGCGGTCCCCCACAGAAGCTTGACCCCGGTGGATTTCTGATATTGCTCCGCGCGATCCACAATCTGTTGGAGGTTCTTGTTCGTTTCCCGGATGGTGGATCCTTCGGGCGCAATATCCCGGTCGTGGAAGCACCAATATTTCACCCCGATCTTGGTGAAGAATTCAAAGGCGGCTTCGAGGGTTTGAAAGGCGACATCCATGGGATTCGAACCTTCATTCCACGAACGGAACAGGGTCGGACCGCCGAACGGATCCGCGCCGGTTCCCTTGAAGTTATGCCAGTAGCATGCGGCAAACTTCAAATGCTGCTCCATGGTCTTTCCTGCGACCTTTTTGGATGCTTTATAATGCCGGAACGCGAGGGGATTGTCCGAGGCAGGGCCTTCATACTTGATCTTGCGGGGGACGTCGGGGAACCAGGTTGTCATCTTCCATCTCCTTCGGGTTGAGTAAGGCAATCATTGGATCAAGAATTCGCGGCAATTACCTTGATCATCGGCCCATTCTTTAGCACAATCGTTTCATGACCATCAAGGCGCGTGGCCGGCACTATTTTCAACCCGGAGGATACCCGGTAACCGCCGTACGGGTTACGTCCTCCACCGGCGCCGGCCCTTCCCATCCCTTCGATCTGACCCGGGTCGAACATGATCATGACTTCAATGAGCTGGTGATGGTTGCGGCCGGCTCGGCCATTCAGCATATCGAGAACTGGGAGGTTCCGGTCGGTGCGGGGGATGTCTACATACTACAAAGCCGTCACCGTCATTACTTCCACGACCTGGATCGACTGGAGTTGGTCAACGTCATGTACGACCCCTCCAAACTTTCACTCCCGGTCAGCGAGTTCCGCGACATACCGGGCTACAATGCATTATTCCTCCTGGAGCCCCGCTATCGCCGCCGCCACCAGTTTGCGAGCCGGTTACGTCTCGGACCGGTGGAGCTGGCCCGGGCCCTGGCGATCGCCGACGGAATCGTCGCGGAAAGTCAGGGACGGGCGCCGGGCCGGGGTGCGGCGTCGCTGGCAAAACTCATCGAACTCATTATTTTTCTTTCCCGGCAATACGGGCGAAACCGGACCGACTCCGGCCGGGCGTTGTTGCGGATCGGCGACGTGCTGGGGCGAATCGAGCGTGAGTACGATCACCCTTGGACGATTCATGAGCTTGCAAGCCTCGCCGGCATGTCCCGCAGCACCTTTTTACGAACCTTCGAAGACGCAACCGGACACGCGCCGATTGAATACCTGATCCGGAAGCGAATTGCCGGCTCCATGAAAGCACTTCGGGAAACGGATGATTCCATCACCGATATCGCGTTTGCCTCGGGATTTTCCGACAGCAACTACTTCACCCGTCAGTTCCGAAAGATTACCGGCATGACACCAACAACCTATCGCGCCGGATCCGGCCGATTTTCCGCCGGAGACGTTACCACCGG
>JAUIHQ010000263.1 GCA_030432155.1 bacterium
TACCTTGCTGCCCCTCCGTCGTATCGTGGGCCCAAATTGTCGTATACCCTGGATGTGTCATCGTGGCCCACGAGTAATGTATTCGCCTCGGCTGCCGCCTTGACCAAAATCGCATTTCCTCTAGCGGTATGCCAAACGTCTTCGGATGCAGCAGGAATAGAGCCATGGCTCCAGCTTGTCGGGATTGTCCAGTCGCCGTTGACGGCGCTGTTCCATCGATTTGTCGCCGCCTCAACGTACATGGACGCCGGTAGAAGGCACCCGAAACATATTGCCTGTACTCCACGCGTCATGATGTCTCTCATCAGCGATTTCCTGTCTGAGGCGCGAACCCGGTCGCATCCGGGCGTGTTTCATACACGTTTGTTCAACGCTGCCAGTCGTTAGAACCGTATCATTTGTTTGTTAATCTACACGCAATCGCGATTCCATGCAGCCCATGACAGGCGACCAGTCGTGACGATAGTAAACGATTTGTGATATCGAGAGTTACTCTTCACCAACCAGCGTGCTGATCGTGTAGCGTTGCGGCGCGCTACGGAATTCCTGCGGGGAAACGCCAACCATTCGCCGAAAGATTCGTGCAAAATGGCTGGCATGACTGTACCCCAGCATGAAGGCGACCTCCTTGACGATGTGTTGCGGATCATCAAGCAGTCTCATGGCTTCGCGAATTTTCGTCTGGTTGATATAGGAGCCGGGTGAGATGTGCAGTTGCTCCTGGCATGTACGAGTCAGATGTTCGCGTGAAACCTTCAGGTGCTTCGCCGCACTCGCGACGGTTATGGGGCTGCTCATGTGGGAGTGTACGAACTCGCAGAACGCGTGCATAAGCTGTCCCGATGCATCTTCCGAAATGATGCGCGTTGAACTTTCCGTCAGCTCGATCAGGAGTCCGTATAACAGCTTCATGTTGTCGGCAAGGCTGAGTTGAACGAAATCCTGGCCGCTGTGGAGGTGATGCCGTACTTGGCCCAGAAACCATGAATCCGGCGACAGGCGGTAGACGGGACCGTTTCGATCGATCATATCCGCGGCCAGGGTCTCGCCGGGACTGATGTTGCACCAGAGAATTTCCCATTCTTCTTTGCTGTCGGCCAGGCTGTAGTACGACATGTCGGGATCCATGTTGTACACAAAGAAGGCCGAGCCCGGCGTCAGGCGGTAGGTTCGGTTGCGGTAGTCCATGCGGCCTTCGCCGCGCACCGTGTATTGGAGAATGGCATGCGGGGCGCCGATGGTATGCCGGGCATCCCAGCGGTAGACCTCGTCGACGGCAATCCGCTCATGCGCCAGATCGGTGATTCGGGGTAGATTGGGTAGCGGGCGAAGAGTAGACACCGGCATCACAAGCATGTTCTTTTTTCGTTTACTCACATCAGTCGCCTTGTAGAAAGTCGTTCAATACCCTCATAAATTACACAACCGACCATGGTCGGTCAAATGATTAGTGGGTCACATAGTGTACAGCCTCGTCACATTGTGTGGTCTTCGAGGTCTTGAGGTCATGGCATGTGAATGACTAGGTTGATGGTTGTGTTCGAGGAGGATCTGCCAACCTGTGTGTCGATGCCGGACATCCGGTGTCTGTCGTGATCCTCTTGGCAGGGTGGAGCTGAAGCAACCGGGCATGACCGGCGGCTACGAGGCCCGGCAAGCATCAAAGAGAATAGCGCATAGCTGCAGGAGCATAATACGATGATCACCATCTCAAGAATCACAATGGCCATTGCCCTGGTGGGTTGCATCGGGTCGGCGGTGGCGCAGAACCAACTACCGGACATGTCGAGCATGAATATTCTATTTCTGTGCCCGGAAGATTGGTCGGCTGAGGCCATCGGGGCCTACGGGAACGAGGAGGTATTAACACCCCGTTTGGACGACCTTGCAAGGCAAAGCATCCTTTTTACCAGGGCCTACAATCAGAATCCTGTCTGCAATCCGTCGCGCGGCTCTTTCAACACCGGATTGCGGACCCAAACGAATAACATCTACGACAACCGGGAGGAGTTCGACCAGGTGATTCCCGCCTGGGCCACGACCATCGGCGAAACCCTGCGGGGCCACCCGATCAACACCTTTATGGTCGGAAAGCTGTTTCACCATAATTGGAACGCTGTGAAGCAGGTCAATGCCTTTGACGGTGTGTACGGTAACCCGCCCGCAGGATATGAAGGTCGTATTCTGAAGTATAAACAGCCTCCGGGAACCCCTCAAAACCCGCCCAAAGATTGGGTATATACGCCGGATCCGGAATGGGATGCGAGGATGATCGAGGCGATGAAACTTCGCGAGGAAATCTGGGCGGACGCGCCAAAAGGTACCGAGCGATGGCACGAAGGCCGCAAGGTCTTTCAGGACTTGAGCGCGGAAGTCGTGGGGGACAGCGGCGACATTGAAGAGCGGAATCCGGACGGGGTGAAGGCACGCGTGGTCGCTGATCTGATTCGAGAACACAGCGAAAGCGGTGAACAGTTTTTCATCACCTACGGCAGCAGTCGGCCGCATACACCGTTGCGGGCCCCGCAGAAGTATTTCGATCTCTACGATCCGAGTACCCTCAGTTTGACCAGTGCCCCGGAGGAACAGGATCGGAACATACCCCCGGTGGCGAAACGATTCGGCATGAACTGGGATATCTTTAAAATTCGTGAACCCACCGAAGAGGCTCAGCGAAATGCCATCCATGGATACTATGCCTGCGCGAGTTTTATTGATGATCAGATTGGTCTTATCCTTGATACACTTGAGGAAACCGGCCTGGCCGACAACACGATTGTGATTTTTACGGCCGATCACGGATTCCACCTGGGGGAACATGGAATGTGGAGTAAAATCAGCCTGTTTGAACAATCGACCCGGGTGCCGTTGATCATTCGGATCCCCGGCGTCACGAATGGGGATCGAACGGATGCGATCGTTGAGCTCGTCGATCTTTATCCGACGCTGTGCGATATGTTGGACATTCCGCTGCCCCATGAAAGGCTGGAAGGGATCTCGATGCTCCCGGTCATTGAGAAGCCGGAACGGGAGTGGAAAAAGACCGCATTTACCGTCTGTCGGCAGGGCGACTATCTGGGGCAATCCGTTAGAACCGCTACCCACCGATATACGGAGTGGATCTATTTCAACGAAAAAGAAAATCCTGATGCCCCGGCCCAATTTGTGGAACTCTATGACCTTGGGTCAGATCCCTGGGAGCAAAACAATCTTGCTGGACTACCTGAATGCGCGGCGAAACAGGAAGAGATGGCGGATCGGTTGAGGGCCGGGTGGGAAGCAGCGCTGCCTGACTCTGTTGCGGAATTGCCGGAAGGTAAATCCCTCTAAGGTCAAGGCGGGGGCTTTGTCGGCGACAATCCGTTCATACGCGGGGTGAGTCATCCGGGGATGATTCGGCATCGGGCGGAGGGCGAGAACCGGTGTCGCCAGCATGTTCCGTTTTCGTTTAGCCGTGACGTTCGCCTCACTCGCATCCGGTTCATTTATAGGATCAAAGCAATTTGAAGGCGACGAGAGACAAGGCGAACAGGGCGTCACATATTGTACCGCATGGTCACAATGTGTGGTTGTCGATGCCTTGCGGCAACAGGATGCGAGCAGCTATTGTGACATGTATGCGCTATGACAAGGAGATTCTATCATGCTCGCTGTGATTCGGGCTGCCGGTTGCCTGTTTGTCATGCTCACGCTGAGTGCCTGCCTGAATGAATCGGATTCATCGGGCGTAGACGCTCAGGGCATCCGCACATACTCCGCCATTCCCGGCATTGAGCCTTCCACGCGCTTTTCGACCCGGGTCAACGACGGTCGGACGTGGCACCCGCTCTTCACAATGGAGACAGTTGGACCTGAGAAGACCCGGGCGGGGATCTATTCCCGCGGGATTTATGAGTCCGTGACCGGCCTTTCCGCATCTTGGTGCACCTTCGAGATGAATGTGCCGGTGACCGTGGAGATTACCAAGCTGACTCCGGGCGATATTGAAACCTGTGTAATCCGCCCGCTATCACGCGGCCTCATGCCGGTCATCAGCGAAGACCGGCGCTCCGTCCGTTTTCGCATCGAACCGCGGTTTGCCGAAGAGGCAACAACCCTCGACAGGCAGGTTCCGGTGAACGTGGCAATCGAGATCAACGGACAGACCGACGAAATGATGACAGTCTTCGCCTCGCCGTTCCTGGCCGACAAGCCCCAGCCCGATGCCCCGGGGGTATTCAAGGTGCAGCCGGGGACCCCGCCTCCGGTGGATGGCGACTGGGACACCTTTTACTTCATGCCGGGCGTTCACGACCTGGGCAAGAAGGCGCTGCCTCTTCGACCCGGCAAGCGCTATTACATTCCCGGCGATGCCTGGGTGGATGGCGGATTTGGCGAGGGACACGACAACATTGCCGACGGAGCGAAAATTTTCGGCCTGGGTGTCATCTCCGGCCGCAGGATCGGCTGGCACGAGGTCGAGCAGAAGACCGCCGACAAGCTCATGCATCTCTTTGGCGCGGATACAAGCCTCGAAGGAATCACGTTCATCGACAGTCCGCACCACACCTGGATGGCCGGCAGCAAAGACCCGGAACGTCCGACCGTTGTTCGCAACATCAAATGCCATAGCTGGCGGCAGAACACCGACGGTCTCCACTTTTTTGGCAGCGGTATCGCCGAGGATGTCTTCTTTCATGCCCAGGACGATGGACATTACATCGCCAGCACGGCGGATAAGGTGCGCTTCCGCCGTTGGGTCTACTGGCGCGATGATACCTTCGGCGCCGATATGATCTTTTCGGCGAACGGGTCCCAGATAACCCCCGGCAACAGCATCACCGAGGATGGTGACTCGATATACAACAGAAGCACGTGGAAAGGGGTAATGATCGACCAGCGCGGGCTCGGGGAAGGTAACTGGGTCGACGGTGTCACCATCCGCAATCTGCGCATTGAGAATCCGGGAGCCAATCAACCGATCGTGAAAATGTACCTGCCGGAGCACCCCTGTTCGTTCCGGAATGTTTTGTTGAAGAATATCACTGCGCTGAGCGACAACGGGCATCCATTCAAGGTGACCGGCGGCGGGCCGGACTCGGTCATTGAAAACGTCACCTTCGAAGATATCCGGCTGGGCGACCGCTGGGTCGAGGACTTCTCGGCCGAGAATTTCACC
>JAUIHQ010000264.1 GCA_030432155.1 bacterium
ATCTGGGAGAGGGACACCGGACGGGTGTTCATGGCCCGGGACCGTCTTGGCATCAAGCCGCTCTATTACACCGAGGGCGACCGTTGTCTGCGTTTTGCGTCGAACATGCAGGCGCTTCTTGCCGGCGGCGGGGTGGACACCTCCATCGACCCGGAAGCCCTGCATTACTACATGCATTTCCATTCCGTGGTTCCCCCGCCGCGCACGATTCTCCAGGGTGTGAAAAAGCTCCCCCAGGCCTCGTGGATGATGATCGATCCCGAAGGCCGCCGGGAAACCGGCGTCTACTGGTCGGTCGACTTCAATCCCCGGTCCGGTGATGACAGGATGAACGAGAATGACTGGCGCGAGCTGACGCTGGAAACGATGCGGACCAGCGTGAAGCGCCGGCTGGTTGCGGATGTCCCGGTGGGGGTGCTGTTGTCCGGCGGGGTTGATTCCAGCATGGTGGTCGGCCTGCTGGCGGAAGCGGGCCAGCACGGTCTGAATACGTTCTCCATTGGCTTTGAAACCATCGGCGATGAAGAGGGCGATGAATTCAAGTACTCCGATGTCATCGCGAAGGAATACGACACCAACCATCACAAAATCCGCGTGGATGCTTCGCGCACCCTTCCTTCGCTCAAGACCTGCGTGGCCGGGATGTCGGAACCCATGGTCAGCCATGATGTGATCGGTTTTTATCTCCTGTCGGAGGAAGTCGCGAAGCACATCAAGGTTGTGCAGTCGGGCCAGGGGGCGGATGAGATCTTCGGGGGATATCACTGGTATCCGCCGATGACCCAAAGCGCGGATCCGGCGGCGGATTACGCCCGGGTGTTCTGCGACCGCACCCATGAGGAATTCGCGGAGGCGGTGGACCCGGCCCTGGTTTCGGATGACTTCAGCCGGGCCTTTATCGCCGAACGTTTTGCATCCCCCGGGGCCGATGCCGCGGTCGACAAGGCCCTTCGTATCGACGCCACCACGATGCTGGTGGACGACCCGGTCAAGCGGGTCGATAACACCACCATGTCGTGGGGACTCGAAGCCCGCGTGCCGTTTCTCGATCACGAAATCGTCGAGCTCGGAGCCCGCATTCCCGCCGCCCTGAAGATTCGTGATGAAGGGAAATACATTCTCAAGGAAGCGGCCCGCCGGGTCATTCCCGCGGCGGTGATCGACCGGCCCAAGGGATATTTTCCGGTTCCCGCGCTGAAGTATCTCCGCGGCGAGTATCTCGACTTTGTCCGGGATATCGTAAACGCCCCCGAGGCCCGCGACCGGACCCTGTTCAACCGCGCATACGTGGATAAGCTGCTGGCCGAGCCCGAAGCGCATATCACGCCGCTGCGCGGCTCCAAGCTGTGGCAGGTTGCCCTGCTTGAATTCTGGCTCCAGCAGCAGGGGATATGACCGCCGAAAGGATTGTCATGGCCGAACAGGAAAAGCCGCCGCCGGAAGCAAATGGTATTGAACGGTACGACACCCCCACGCTGAAGCATTGGGGCCCGGCCGACGAGGCCTTCGACGGCATGAGCGAAACCCCGCGGGATGTCGTGCTGGAGATGGGGTGGGGGCGACTGCTGTTCGCCCACACCTACCAGGATCCGGGTCTGCTGGCCGAGGTGCTGTCCGAGGAGCATGAGAACAAGCGGGACATCGGCTTCTACATCCGCGATCCCCATGTTGTGTTGTCATTGAGCCCGCACCAGCTCTTTCTTGACCCGTCGCACACCTACCGGCTCGATCTGGGACGTACCATCGATGCTCCGGCCACCGCGGGTTACACGATCCGCCGGGCGGAAAGCAGGCGGGATGCCGAGGGGATGAACCTGATTTATTCCGTCCACAACATGATGACGGCGGAGAATGACTTCATCCTCGAAAAGAAGGACGATCCCGCGGTTCTTCATTTTGTTGCCGTGGATGACCGGAACGGCGAGGTGCTGGGCACCGCGACCGGTATCGACCATGTTGATGCGTTCAAGGACCCCGAGGGCGGGTCGAGTTTCTGGTGCCTCGCGGTGTCCCCCCAGGCGCCCTATCCCGGCATCGGTCGGGCCCTTGTGGAAGCGGTGGCCCGGGTGTTTCGTGAACGGGGCCGCAAGCATATGGACCTCTCGGTCATGTATGACAACGAGGAGGCAATCGGCCTGTATGAGCGTATGGGGTTTGTCCGGGTGCCGGTGTTTTGCGTCAAACGCAAAAACCCGTTTAACGAACCCCTCTACATGGCGCCGGCGAGCGAGATCGACAAGCTGAACCCTTACGCCGAGATCATCGTCAACGAGGCGCGGCGCCGGGGCATCACCGTGGATATCATCGATGCCGAACACGGCTATTTCAGCCTGTCGTTCGGCGGGCGGTATATCGTGTGCCGTGAATCGCTGACCGAACTGACCACGGCGATTGCGATGAGCCGGTGCGACGACAAGCGGGTGACCACCCGCCTGCTCGCGGCGGCCGGTTTGAAGATTCCCGACCAGATCGAAGCCACATCGGAAGAAAAGGCATATGCATTCCTCGCCGAGCACAAGCGGGTCGTGGTGAAGCCGGCGCAGGGCGAACAGGGACACGGCATCTCGGTGGATGTACGCACCGCCGGCGATCTGAAGGAAGCGATTCTCGCCGCCCGGACGTATAGCGACCAGGTGCTGGTGGAGAAACTGGTCGAGGGGATGGATCTTCGGGTCATCGTGATTGATTTCGAGGTGGTGGCGGCCGCGGTTCGGCGCCCGCCGGTCGTCGTCGGCACCGGCCGGCACACCATCCGCCGCCTCATCGAAAAGCAAAGCCGCCGCCGCATGGCCGCCACCGGCGGAGAAAGCCGGATTCCCCTCGACAGCGAAACCCAGCGCTGCGTTGAGCTGGCCGGGCATGATCTGGACGATACGCTTCCGGAGGGCGAGCAGTTGCAGGTGCGGAAAACCGCCAACCTGCATACCGGCGGAACGATTCACGATGTGACCGACAAACTCGGGGATTCCATCCGGAAGGCCGCGGTGAGGGCGGCCCAGGTGCTGGATATTCCCGTGACCGGACTCGATTTCATCACCCCCGATACCGAGGGCGACAACTATGTGATCATCGAGGCGAACGAACGGCCGGGACTGGCCAACCATGAACCCCAGCCCACCGCCGAGCGATTCATCGACATGCTTTTCCCCAACACGGCTCCCGAGCAGCGTGCCCGGGTCCAGCACCCGAGGAGACATCATACGTGAGCACAGACTGGCACCTTGATCTGGAATACATGAAGGATGTGTTGATCCGGATGCTGGAGATACCCAGCCCGTCCGGTTACACCGACCAGGTCGTTCACATGGTCGGTTCGGAGCTCGAGTCGATCGGCATACCCTTCGAGTTAACCCGGCGGGGAGCGATCAAGGCCCGGCTCGAGGGCAAGGCCGATCCCGAGCGGGCGATCGTGGCCCATCTCGACACGTTGGGCGCGATGGTCAAAAACCTGAAACCGAACGGGCGGTTGGAGATTGCCCCGATCGGGAACTGGTCCAGCCGGTTTGCCGAAGGCGCCCGGGTGACCATTCTCACCGGCGATTTCACCTATTCCGGTACCATCCTTCCCCTGAAATCGTCGGGCCATATTTTCGATGAAGAGGTCGATACCCAGCCGGTCTCATGGAAGAACGTGGAGGTGCGGGTGGATGCGAAGAGTGCCTGTGTTGAGGATCTGCAGGCGCTTCGGATTTATATCGGCGACTATGTCGGCGTCAATGCCGAGCCGGTCATCCTCGAGAGCGGCTACATCAAGTCGCGGCATCTCGATGACAAAGCCGGAGTCGCGGCCCTGCTGACCGCAGCCAAGGCGGTGAAGGAGTCGAAGCTGGAGCTGCCGCTGCATTGTCTGCTGGTCTTCTCGATCTTTGAAGAAGTGGGGACCGGCGCATCGGGTATTCTTCACAATGATGTGGCGGAAATGGTGGCGATCGACAACGCGATCAACGGCCCCGGCCAGAATTGCAGCGAAAATGGGGTCACCATACCCCTGATGGACGCCAGCGGGCCGTTTGATTACCACCTGACCCAGAAACTTCTCCAGATGTGCGCCAAACATCACATTGCCTGCTCCCGCGATGTGTATGTGAATTACCGATGCGATGCCGCGTCGGCCATCGAGTCCGGCAATGATATTCGGACTGCCATGGTCAGCTTTGCTCTCGATTCGTCACACGGCTATGAGCGTACCCATATTGACTCCCTGGAGGCGGTTGCCAACCTGGCCGTTCACTACATGCAAAGCCAGGCCACCTTCAAACGCGACCGGGATGAAATGGGGCCGTTGAAGGGATTCCCGGAACAGCCGATCTGGCCGATCGAAAAAGAACGGGGTTGGGGATGACTCGTCGCATGATGTGCGCCATCGGCGTCGTTCTCGGAGGGTTGATGCTGGCGTCCTGTTCGGGCGGCGGTCCGGACGGTTCCGGTACGGGCTTCGCCGGGCCGGCGATCGCACGGACAAATGAGATCATCGTGGCCCTTCAGAGCGACGGCAAGTCGCTGGATCCTCACACCGTCAATGACGCCGCGTCCATGCGGTTGATTGAGAACATGTACGATACGCTCCTGCGCTACGCCGAGGCCTACGGCGAGGTTGAGCCGGGGTTGGCGGAATCCTGGTCTCTGTCCGATGATCACATGACCTACCGGTTCACGCTGAGGACCAACGCGTTTTTCCACGCATCCGGTCGGCTGGTGACCGCGGATGATGTGAAGTACTCGCTGGAACGAATCCGGCAGGATGGCGCCCGGGCTTTCCAGTTTGAGTCGGTCGACACCATCCGGACACCGGATTCACACACCGTGGAGATCGTGCTGAACGAACCGTTTGCTCCGTTCCTCACATACCTGGCTCATCCGATGAGCGCCGTCGTGGATCGGACCCTGGTCGAAAGCGAGGGCCTCGACCGGGCGGATGGCGGGAGCGGTCCGTTCCGGCTCGTGGAGTGGAAAAAAGATCAGAAGCTGGTGCTTGCCCGGCATGATGGATATTTCGATCCGGATCTTCCGTATCTCGACCGGGTGACCTTCCGCCCGATCCCCGACGAAACCGCCCGGACCACGGCGCTGCGGAACGGGGAGGTCGACATCATCCTTGATGTTGCAGCCAAGGATATCGGCATTCTGGAAAAGGCGGAGGGAATCCGG
>JAUIHQ010000265.1 GCA_030432155.1 bacterium
GGAAAGGAGACGGAACATGCCGAAACAACAGCAGGCTCTCTTCGACGATGCCATCCGGCGCCTCGAACAGGTAGCGGATCACACACGCGTGGATGATGAAGTCCTCAGCGTTCTCAAGCACCCGAAAGCCACGCTGGAGGTATCGATACCGGTTCGGCGTGATGACGGTTCCCTCTCGATCTATCACGGGTATCGCGTCCGGCATGATGACACCCGGGGTCCCACCAAGGGAGGAATCCGGTTTCATCCCGACGTGAGTATTGATGAGGTCAAGGCGCTGGCGTTCTGGATGACGTTCAAGTGCGCAGTGGTCGGCATTCCCTACGGCGGCGCCAAGGGCGGGGTTTGCGTGAATGCCAAGGAACTCAGCAAGCTCGAGCTGGAGAGGCTCAGCCGGGGATTCATGCGCCAGATCGCCGATTTCGTGGGACCCGATACCGATATCCCCGCCCCCGACATGTATACCAATGCCATGATCATGGGCTGGATGATGGATGAGTATTCACGGATCGCCCGTCGGCATACCCCGGACGTGATCACCGGCAAGCCCATCCCCCTCGGCGGAAGTTTGGGCCGTGCCGACGCCACCGGCCGCGGTGCGTACAATTGCATCAAGCAGCTTGAGCGGATCAAGGAGTGGGAACCGAAACAAATCACGGTGGCGGTTCAGGGTTTTGGAAATGCCGGGCAGGCTGTGGCACGGTTGCTCCACAAGGATGGCTATAAGGTTGTGGCGGTCAGCGACTCGAAAGGCGGCGTCTACAGCTCCGAAGGATTCGACGTACCGAGCATGATCCGCGTGAAGAGCGAGTCCCGTGAAGTCAAGGCGATGTATTGTGACGGATCGGTCTGCGAAGCAGTCGATGCCCGCAACATTACCAATGAAGAATTGCTGGCGCTCGATGTCGACCTTCTGATCCCCGCGGCCATGGAGAATCAGATTACGGAGTCCAATGCCGCCGACATCAAGGCCCGGCACATCGTCGAAGTCGCCAACGGCCCCGTCACCAGCCGGGCCGACGGCATACTCAAGGACAACGGTATCATGGTTATTCCCGACATCCTCGCAAATGCCGGCGGCGTGGTGGTGAGTTACTTTGAATGGACGCAGAACCGCCAGGGGTTCTATTGGAAGTTGGAGGATGTCCACAGCCGGCTCGAAGAAATCATGGCCCGCGAGTTTCGGAATGTTCACGACATCAGCAGCGAACGGAAAATCGATATGCGAACCGCGGCCTACGTCCACGCCCTCGATCGCCTCGGCAGCGCCATCGAGGCGCAGGGAACGGAACAGTATTTCCGGGCCGGTGGATGAGAAAAGCCGGCCGGACCAGGGATGGTGAGAACCGCTCCGTTTCATGCATCCCGATTCCGGTGGACCGCGGAATCCCGCCGCCGGAGATTCCGATTGTTTTCTTTTCTTTTGCGGGGAATTGCGCGAGCATTTTCCCATTGCAGAAGGGGAGGCAACGATGAACAAGAAATGTATACTCGCGGTGATCGCGGTGTTTGTTCTGTGGTCAATCATGGATTTCGTCATTCACGGGCTTATTCTGGCCCCCATCTATGCCGAGACCGAATCCTTGTGGCGTCCGATGGAGGAGGTGAAGATGGGCCTCGGCTACCTGATTATGTTGATTGTCTCCACCGCGTTTGTCCTGATCTATGCGCAGCTCGCGAAGGATAAGAATGTGTGTTCAGGATTCCGCTATGGCCTTCTCTACGGCATCGCCACCGGCGTTTCCATGGGCTTCGGCTCGTACTGCTGGATGCCGATCCCGCTTTCCCTCGCCTGGGGATGGATGCTTGGGTGCATCGCCGAGACGATTGCCGCAGGTATCGTGATCGGTGCGATTCTGAAATCGCCGGCGCAGGCCTAGGGCGGTTTAAATATATCCGTATCCTTTTTATTGGCGACTTCGACCTTACTCGTACACGTACTTATACACACGGATCGGGGGATCGCGTGTACGAGTATGTGCACGAGTACGAGATGAGCGGCTACGACTTTTTTGAAACCGCCCTAAAGAACCCAGAGCAGGATGATCAGGAAGATCATCAGCAGCGCCATCACCGGTACCCATGTGCGCGGGCCGGTGGGATGGGGGAACTCGTAGCCGCAGATCGGGCAGCGGTTCTGGTTGGCATCGACCTCTGTGGCGCAGCCCGGACACGCCCGTTTCCCGAATCGTTTCTCCGGGTCTATTCTCACAACGCCTCCTGTCCGGTCCGGACCGCCATGACCGTCACTTCACGCCGGTCATGATACAGTTGACGAACATGGATGTTCCAGCCCCGTATACCGCGCAAGAAGATCAGGACCGGTTTGATCGCCGGCCAGCATTGCTGCTGAGGGAGCTTGACGTTCACCACGGCCCGGCGCATCCAGTTCCCGTCAAACCACCGGCGCAACAGGCCGAGGGCGACGCCGGGCGGAATCAGCATATCGGCGGCCAGCCAGTCCACCGGTTTGTCCGGCTGATAGGTAATGCCGTTGGCCATCAGGTGGGTCAGATGTGCAGTAACCTCGCCGTCCAGTTTCATCGGTCCGTGATCCACCGCCGTCACCCGGCAGTCCCGTTTCAGAAATGCATAGGACCATCCGCCGGGCGCTGCCCCGAGATCGATCGCGGTTTCCCTCTCCACGGGTTCGCACGTCATCCGCACAAAGGCCTCTTCAATCTTGAGGTAGGATCGGGACGGCGCGAGGTCATCGAACTTCATGCGAAAGATACCGCCGGGAACCTGACATGCCATGTCGCCAAGCGGCGTGCAGGCCGTCCAAAGGCCGTCATCGTCGAGACAGAACTGGACGACCAGTCCGTCCTCCCGCCGGAGCCGCTGGGGCGGACGGAACCTTTTCTCGATATCGCGGCGCTGTTTCCGGGCCATGCGGATCATCGCGGCTGCAATTCCTTCCGCCCGTGCGGACAATCGCGGTGCGCGGGGCGTGGGAGACGTGTAAACGTGGGTGGTCCATAGCAAATCCGACGCCAGCACCGGCTCGAGTATGGCTGCCGCCTGCTCGGAAGTGACCGGCTGCAGCTCGCAATTGGAAAGAAAGGACGGTCGTGACAATCGTTGACGTTCGAATACGAAGGGGCCTGGTTCCGCGTCCAGGTTGGCGGTTACGATGCCGGTCGGGGTGGAGCCGGTCACCCGTGCTCCCGCATCCGTCAGCTCATCGGCCAGGTCCGAACAACACTCGGGACGGCACAGGAAGGCGTGGGACGGCTTACCGCCCGTCGCACCTTTTCCGGTCATGGTTCCCTTTGCACTCAATGTCGCCACCTTACGTGATTCGTACGGATAACGGTAGATGCAAACGAAAGAAACAGGTAGGATAAAGACATGAATGTAGTAGGCCGACTCGGCGCGGCAACCATACGTCGATTCAGGGGCATCTGCTTCCTGTCCGGCGCGATCTGTGCGGTTGTAACATCGGTCTTCCGGCCGAAGCAATGGCCGCCGACCGTCCGCAATGTGCTGGCTCGTCAGATCCTGTTCACGGGTTACGAGGCGACTCGCTTTGTGTCGTTGATCGCCATCGCGGTCGGCGTGTCGATCGTGGTCCAGGTGCAGGTGTGGATCGGGGCGCTGGGGCAATCCGCGCTGCTGGGGCCGGTGTTGGTGACAATCATTATCCGCGAAGTGGGGCCGTTGATAACCAACTTCGTCGTGATCGGACGTAGCGGAACCGCGATCGCCACTGAGATGGCGAATATGCGGGTGAACCGGGAGATCGAGGTGCTGGATGCGCAGGGCATCGATCCATTTCTGTACCTGGTGCTGCCCCGGGTACTCGGCGCGGCGATTTCGATTTTCTGTCTCACGATCGTTTTCATTGTTGTGTCGTTTGCCGCCGGTTTCTTGAGCGGTCTCGCGCTCGGGGCGAACGTGGGGAGTCCCTGGACATTCCTCGACAGCATCTTCGCCGCGATCAGTCCTGCTGATGTCATCAATGTGTTTGTGAAGACCCTGCTGCCCGGCATGTTGATGGGGGCGATCTGCTGTTGCGAGGGCCTGAAGATCGAGGGCGCGGTCACGGAAGTGCCGCAGGCCGCAACCCGCGCCGTCGTGAAATCCACCTCCGCACTCTTCCTGATTTCCGCCGTGGTCTCCATCCTGACCTATGTGTAATCGCATCGGCGGGGGAAGAATGAAAAATCCGGGATGTCGAGAACCATTCTTCTGTACGCATCCCGCTCATGCTTGATCAATGTCCGGAGGGGCAAGCTCCCGCTTGCCCTTGAAACTCGTCGCCGTCGGGAGCAGATGTAGCAAAGGAAAAGCCATGGATCGTTGAGCGTTCCGACCCACTTCACGGATCGACTCAGGTGCGTTCGACATCCGTGGCCGGATGGATCATTCGGCTGCGGTACCAGAGGAAGCCGATCAGGTCGAAGGCGGTTTTGGGGAGGCGTTTCAGGTTCGTGTATTTGGATGTTCCGAACTGGCGCGGCCGGTGATCGACCGGCACCTGGTGCATCGTCCGGCCATGGAGTTTGAAATAGGCGCCCATGAAACGGTGGGCTCCGGTTACCGGCGGAAGATCGTGGATGCACGCCCGCTTGAATGCCTTGAGGCTGCATCCGGTATCGCGCAGTCCATCCTGCGTTACCTTGTTACGGATGCTGTTGCCGATTTTCGAACCGACCCGGCGCGACCATGAGTCCCTTCGTTTGGCCCGGTACCCGCAGACCACGTCATAGGTTCCCACCTCCGCGACGAGGGACGGAATATCGGCAGGGTTGTTCTGTAGGTCGCCGTCCATGGTCACCACGACCTCGCCTTTGGCTTCCCGGAGTCCCAGCAGCATCGCCGCAGTCTGGCCCCGGTTTTGCACGCTGCGGACGCCGCGGATGCAGGCGTGATGCGATGCGGCCTCAAGGATCCGTTCCCAGGTCCGGTCCGAGCTCCCATCATCAACCAGCAGGGCTTCAAAGGATTCGAGACGGCCGGTAAGAGCGGCCAGCTCCTCGGCCATCGGCGAGATGTTGTCTTCCTCGTTATAGACCGGGATGACGATGGAAACCTGCATGGACCGGAACCTAGGAAAGCCCGGGCCGGTAGGCAAGCACAAGGATTGGCGGTTTCCGGAAGGCGAGAAAACCGTTATCGTTTCCGCCGTCATGAAGGTACG
>JAUIHQ010000266.1 GCA_030432155.1 bacterium
GTGGGCACCTCGGACTGCCATTTGAGTTCGGCGTGTCCATCCGCGAACCCCACATAGGTCTTTCCGCCCAGGTAGTCAGGGTCCAGCGCATGGGCTACCCGATTATAAATGCGGATGGAAAATGTGTTTTCCCCATTTCGATAGCCCTCGGATAGCAGCATGGTTCTGGAGGGGGCTTCGAGGTGGATAAATTTTTCTACGCCGTCAGATCCTTCACCAACGCGACAGTTTCGAGCCATGTTGGATTCCTGGAGATTGGGAATATGGCTGTAATTGTGGGCATACTCTTCAATTCTCAAAGGGCGCGCCCATTCGTCTTCAATATATCCTTCCAACTTTAAAATCTGATGCCAGGAAGCATACCACCCATACAGCGCGGTGGTTCTTGGCGAAGTGCTACCGTTACCCGCGATAATCAGATCGTCATTATCTCCGGCATACATAACAATAAACGTATACACGGTTTTCAAATTGTTTATGGAATGGACGCCCATGGCCTTCAGGCGGACTTGAGTGATCACCGGGAGCGTGATGCTCATCAGAATTCCCAGGATGGCGATGACCACCAGTAATTCGATCAGCGTGAATCCGATGCGCGGTCGTTGAATCATAGCGCCGGCCCTGCGTTTAAGCCATGAAAATCATTCACGATGGCATCATTCCATTTGCGAGCCCGGTGTAACCACGGGAAGTCGCTGTGTACGGGTCTTTCCATGCGGCACATTCCGAACTCGTTTCCAAAGTCATACACCGCTTCGGCCCCGCCGTTCACCAGCAGCACTGATTTCAGACCATCCGTTGACCATTGGATATCCGCGCTGAATGCCTGCTCGATCGCGGTGGTCCGAACATAAGCCGGTAGCGCATCCAGCAGCCTGGTTCCGCGGAATTCACCGGAATCGCTAAGGGCCAGCCAGAAGACCCCTACGTGGTTTCCGTCGGCTGAAATAGTTACCACGCGGACCTTCCTCTCCAGAAGAGCCGGGCACTGTCATCCAGCCAAGAGAGCGTAGGCACCTCGGACTGCCACTTGACTTCCGCATGTCCGTCCGTAAAGCCCACATAGGTTTTTCCGCCAAGATAGGTGGGGTCCAGGGCTTGGTCCACCCGATTGTAAATGCGCACGGAAAAGCTTGTTTCGCTCATTCGATAGCCTTCGGACAGCAGCATGGTTCTTGAGGGTGATTCGAGCTGGCTAAATCTTTCCTCACCGAGAGATCCTTCGCCGACCCAGCAATTTCGCGCCATGTTGGACTTCTGGCGATTGGGAATATTGCCATAAAAACGCGAATATTCAGCAAGCACCAAAGGTTCGTTCCAAGAGTCCTCGATGTACCCTTCCAGTCGAAGAATATGATGCCAGGCGACCTGCCAGCCGTATAAAGCAGTGGTTCTGGGGGCCTTGTCGCCCGGCATAATCAGGCCGTCGTTATCAGCAGAATAAAGAACGTGGAATGTATACACTGTTTTAAGGTTGTTCCGTGAATGGACGCCTAGCGACTTCAAGCGGGCCTCATTGACGACCGGGAGAAGGATGCCCGCTAAAATTGCTGTGATGGCGATGACCACCAGCAATTCGATCAGGGTGAATCCGATGCAGGGGCTTCGGTTCATCGGGCCGGCCCTGCTTTTAGTCCCTCAAAATCTTTGAGGATGGCCTCGTTCCATTTTTTGCCATGGCCAGACCATGGCAAGTCTTCTGTATACGGCCGGTCCATACGACACATCCCGAATTCGTTCTCGAAGTCAAAAACCGCCTCGGCCTGACCGTTCACCAGCAGGACCGATTTGAGTCCATCCGCTGACCATCGGATATCCACCGTGACAACCTGATCATGACCGGCGGCTTGAACATAGACCGGCAACGCGTCCAGCAGTTCCAACTTGCCTAGTTCAGCGGAGCCGCCGATGGCAAACCAAAAGGCCTTTTCGCCATAATCATCCAAGCGTACCTCTTTATCTTTCGTTGGAGAGGTTGAGCGAATGGATGCATGGCGACCGGGCGTGATCTCCACCGGGGACTGCCCGGCTTTCCACTGGATTCGTAGCGTGCGGTTGGGGTCTTTCTCTCTGGTGCAGCCGCATAGGGCAAGTAGGGCGACGGCGGCCCAGATCATCACCGCACATGACCAGCGCTGCCGGACATCGAATAGAAATCGTCTTATGTGGCACGCGATCTGCAATTTGTGACCCTTGTCGAACATGTCTTACAGAAATTATGCGGCAATCAATGGCAACGAACAAATGGTCACGATTCACAAAACGTGACTACTGTAAACATTGTGTGACTTGGTTGGGTGAGAACCACTCCGGGTGCGTACTATTCGCGGTAAGCGATGATGCTCGATCCGGATAGAAGTAGGATCCTTTGGGTATGCATTCGTTTGAGGGTATATTCCACTCGCGATTGACGATTTGGCTCTCCTGTGAGCGGACCTCAGTAGTTCTGGGGTTTCCAGTCTCCCGCCACATAGTGCGCCCATGAATGCCATGCCTCGCCGACGTATTCACAGCCCTCAAACACATCCCCCTTATCGGCGATGCGCGGGTCACCGGACCGTTTAAGTTCCGCATTCAAGTCCCGCCACAGCTCGATTTGGGTGACGGCGAATTCCGGCTTTCCGGCCAGATTCTTCATGCAGTGGGGGTCCGCCACCACGTCGTACAACTCCTCCGCCGGCCTCTTGCCGAACGACAGCTTCCAGTAGTATTCTTCTCCCTGTTCCTTGAGTCCGAGGATGCGTGTCTTGGTGGGTGAGCTATCGCAGTTGGTATAGCCGGTTTCGGGGTTTCCGGCCGGCCAGCGTTCCGGAGCGAAGTTTCGCACGTACAGGAACCGGGGCGTTCGCACGCAGCGAACCGGATAGCCCAGGTCGCCCTCCCGCCCCAGGTCATGCCGTTCCCGGCCCATGTACGCCCGGGTGCGGTTTTGTGTAACCGTTCCGCTTCCCCCGGCATCAAGGATATCTTGCAGGCTCTTTCCCGGTGACGCTTCGGCGAAGACATCCCGCTCGCGTTCCGGTACCTCGGCAGCTTCAAGGAATGTCAGCGAGAAGTCCGTGAAGCTGACGAGGTCATCAATCCTGCGACCGCCCTGTGTTCGATTCCGCCACATCAAAGCGAGCGGCAGCCTGAAGTCGTCGTCGTACATCTGTCCTTTGACGCGGGGGAACGGCGCGCCGTTGTCGGAGGTGTAGATGACGAGGGTGTTGTCGAGCTCCCCGGCGGCCTCGAGCCGGGCCAGGATGATGGCCGCCTGCCTGTCGAACCACTCTGTCTCGAATGCGTAGTCTAGCATGTCGCGGCGGATGACATCTTCCTGGGGCCAGTAGGGAGGTATTTCGGTCACATCTTCGAGCCGCTTCCCGTAACGCATTCCTTCGCCCGGCGTGTAATGGCGGTGAGGCTCGTGTCCGCCGCACCAAAAGAAGAAGGGGGTCCCCTTGGGCCGGTCATCCAGAAAATCATCAAAGCATGCCCCGTAGTCCCGCGTCGAAATCATCGATCCCTTGGGGGGCGTCAAGGTCCGCGTGTTGTATTCGTTGCCGACAGGATTGCGCGTGCGGCCGCAACGTTTCCAGTCGCCCGGCGCCCATGCTTTGCCCGTGAATCCGACGTGATAGCCGGCATTCTCCAGTACATCCGGGAAGACCGGCAGATCCTTGGGCCAGTAGTTCTGATGCAGGCACGCCTCCCGATTCTGCCAGGTGTGCTTGCCGGTGAGGATGCTGGCCCGGGAGGGTGCGCATTTCGGATTCGTCGTAAAGGCATTGGCGAAGAGGATGCCGTCCTGGGCGACCCGGTCGAAACACGGGGTGTGTACGAAGGTGTGTCCGTATGCGCTATAATGCGAGGCATCATCGGCTATGATGAACAGTATGTTGGGACGTTGTGGCATGATGGTTCCCGGTTGCGGCGCCGGCAACCCGAATGGATACGAACATGTCTGAAGAGAACCTGGCGTTAGTTTTGTTCAACCTGTATTGTGATGAACATTCCGGATTTCCCGACGGTGCTGTAATGATTGCTGACCGTCTGATAGTCACCCGTTGTCGAACCGAATGTCTGGGAATCCCATAGGTTGGTGTTCACCGCTCCGCCCAAGAGGTTTGTGCGATCGAGAACCCGGTAAACGACCGTGGTGTCATTTGCCAGCCTGGAATGTACGTAGGTGAAAAACGAACCATCGGTCGAGACGGCGAACCGGCCGAAATCCGCCGCATTGGTCGGGTTACCGTTCAGGCCGTACTCGCCGAAATTCAAGAGACCGTCATTGTCGTCGTCACCCAGCGGTCCTTGCGTGAGGGCGTTCTGGTTTGAAAATGCATCGTAACCGGATGATCCCGCTGTCGTATCGATCGCCCACACCGTGGTGTACCCGACATGGGCATCATTGAAGTCCGCATAGAGGATGCTGGATCCGTTGGTCCAGTTAAAATCCCAGTTTTCCGTGAGCATGACGTTGCCGCCGTTGGTCCAGGTGATGAAGCCGGAGGCCACAAAATTGGTGAAGGTACTCAGCAGGTTCCCTTTCCATTTGAAAACCCCTTCATCGAAGAATATTTTCGCGTCGTCAAGCGGCTGAACTGCAGCGGGAAATGCACCTTCAATCTGCAGGGTACCGCCGTAGAGATTGATGATCGCGGTGCCGACATCTGCGACCGCCTGATCCATAATGACACCACCTGCACGGATTTCCCCGCCGTAGACGTTCACCGTACCGTTCCCGCCTGATGTTCCGATCCGCAAGGCATTAAAAACGCTGGCGGCGTTCGTCTGCAGATTCATGATTCCGTTGTTTATGTTGAGCGTTCCTGAACCCGTTGTTCTGCCGATATAGCAGAAGCCGTTGGTTGCCGTGTAGGTTCCGTTGTTAATGGTCAGTGTGCCCGACGCGGCATTGAATCCTCCCAAAGCGGTATCGCCGGCGACGGTTATGCTGCCGGAATTGAGTTCGCCGATGCCCTGGCGTGTTGTTCCAAACTTACCGAATTCAAGATCATCGCCGACAGATACACTGCCACCATTCACAATGAGCTTGCCGATTCCATCTGTACCGGCATTACCGATTTCCGCAATGCCGCCGACCATCAGGCTGCCACCGGAGGCGACCTCGATAATGGATGTATTGTTGTTGCCGAC
>JAUIHQ010000267.1 GCA_030432155.1 bacterium
GTTGTTGGTATCGACCAGAGCGTAAACCGTGCCGCCGCTGAGGTCGTCGATGGTGTTCCATATCCCGTTGGTGTAGGTCGGGTCAGGATCTACGTCATCGGTGTTGAAGTCGATGAGGTAGGTTCGCGGCTGACCGGCGAAATACCGGGCTGACCATTCAGCCAGCGACTCGGCATCGGCATCGACGTACCCGGTGGCTACGCCGGAGAACGCGCTGTATTCACTGCCTTCATCCGTGGCAACCCGGTAGTCGAACGTGTCGCCGACCGAGAGGCCGGTGTGGGTGTGGGAGGTCGCATTGGCCGCGAGCGTGGTAAGATTGCTCCACAGGCCGGAACCCGGGGTGCGGTACTGGACCACATAACCCGATTCGGAGGAGCTGTTGTCGGTCCAGCCGAGGATGATTGAACTGTCGTCATAGGAGCGGGCGATGAGATTACCGGGCGGCGTGACACCGGCCGTGGCGGACAGGTTGGTGGCGTGAACCGTCAGCGCGGCGAGGCTGCGGGCGATGTTGGTGGCGATGCCGCCCTGGCTGAACGACGCATCGTTCAACGGGGCGAGCAACGCCAGGCTTGCCTGCTGAAGGTACCCGTTATGCTGAGCCAGCGCTTCGTCCTCGGTCCACGCGGCAACATAGATGCCGTAGTCCTGGAAATCCGCAGGATACGCGGCAGCCGTGCGGCCGACCGCATACGAGGGGGAGCCGAGAACGAAACGGTCGGGGACCAGCCGCTCATCCACTTCGCCGGCGAGCGCGCCGTCAACAAAGAGCAGGGTCTGCTCGATCCCGTAATAATGCGTCAATGTGATGTCATGCCATGATCCGTCATCGCCGTCCACCGCCGACGTAATCACCGGCCCGTAGGCGGAAACGTAGGCGATCGCACCGTCACGGACATCAATCGTTCCGTATGACACCGGGGGCGCCTCATCGATCTCCATGACATTCAAATAAGCGAAACCACCCTGAACCGCATTGACTTCCACCGTGATTGAGCCATCGCCGGCGTATGGCTGAAGGTTTTGCAGATGGATGACGGTGTTGTCGTTTCCGTCGAATGCACCGTCGGTTCCGATGTTGTTGCCGGATGTGAGGAACCGGTTGGTGGTTGCGCCGCCGGCATGGTACACGACGTATTCCGTCTCGCGGGTCGACGTGGTGGTCCGTGAACCGAAAAGTTTCAGGTTGTACCGGGCGTCGGGATCGAGCCCGGTAACGGCAAAGGCGCCGGATGCGGTGTCGAAGAAATAGTCGCCGGTAGCGGTATCAATCGCGAGGTCACCGAGCAGGGATGTGTCGGGCGGATCGATGCCCCCGCTGTTGGCGCCGGTGAAATTGCTGACTACCTTGAGATCCACCTCGGTGGCTTCATTGACCGTGGTCACGAGGTTTGACTTGGCGGCGGCGGTGGTGATGTTGGTATTGCTCGCACCCTCCCGCCAACTGTTCCAGTAGTTCCCGTTCACATCGGGATTGACGGTGCCGATGCCCTGGGCGTCATTGTTGGGCCCGAAGTCGATGAGGAACCGGTCCGGCGCGGAAAGGTCCACAACCTCGGCGATTTCGAGGAACGCGATGTAGCAGAAGCCGCCCTGGACGATGGACAGGTCGATGACAACCTCTCCGCCCGCATCCGGTGTCACGTTAAGGAACGAGGCAACGGTGTCATTGTTCCCGTCATACACACCATCACTTGCAATATTCTCGCCGGAGGTAACCAGGGTATTGGTGAACACCCCGTTTCCGCCGGTCACCACATAGCGCGTCTCGCGGGTTTCCGACGACTGTTCACGGGAACCGAACATCCTGAAATTGTATGTTTTGTTGGTGTCGAGCCCGGTGACTTTGAATCCCGCGGTTCCGCTGTCGTAGAAATAGTCCTCGGTTGCAGTATCCACGGCCAGCGCGCCGAGGAGGGAGGGAAGGATCAGAGAGGTATTGGTTAAACCGCCGGCGAATCCGCGCCCGTTGCTGCCGGTAAACTGATCGGTGATTTCAATGCCGATCGCGGTCGTGCTTCCATCCACGGCCACAAGGTTGCCGGTGGTGACGCCGGCGCTGATCGGCGATCCTCCCCGCATGCTGTTCCAGTGGTTCCCGTAGGCATCCGGGCTGGCGGTGGCCCGGCCGGCTGCATCGTTATCCGAGCTGAAATCGATCCGCACCAGGGGCTTGGCATAGGCGGAGCGTACGGCGGCAACCGTACCGGTGGCGGATGTGCGGACCTTGAATGTTTTGGTGAAGGAATGGACGGTCCGGGACGGAGTGAACACCAGCGGCTCAGGCTCTTCCTGGGCGGTCAGGGTTGCGTATCCGGACGATCCGGCCAGGGTTGGAACGTTGGTCTTGCCAAGGGCAAGGGCGTTCATCATGGACGGAACCACTGCATAGGAAAACTCGGCATGTCCCTCGGCGTTGGGGTGGATGCCGTCATCATCGGTAAACGGACCGACCGGCTGCCCGGAGCGATCCTGCAGGGCGCCGAGAAAATTCACGCTGGGAATGCCCCACTCGTTAATCAACAGGTTCATGTCGAGAAGGGCTTCGTACTGGCTCGCGCCAAATCCTTCCCGGGCGTAATTGAGTCCGGCCACCACGGTGTATCCCTGCGCAGCGCACATCGCGAGAAGATTGGTCATACCGGAACGATAGGTCTCGTAGACACCGTAAGGTTCCGGCTCGCCGGCGAGATTCTCACTCCCCATCGATAGCGCAATGAACACGACATCAGGCGAGACGGGTATAACATCCGACGCAAACCGGTCGCGGACTTTTGCCGTGGTGTCTCCGCCGATCGAAGCGTTGGTAACCGTCCAGCCATAAGCCTCCCAGACCGGGGTCATGCGGCCCGCCCAGCCGAATTCATACGACCCATTGGTATAGCTGCCTTCGGCGCTGAACCCTTTGGCCACAGATGATCCCAGGACCATCAGGGTTCCATTCGTTCCCGCCTGTGCTGCAGTTGCGAGCACAACCGATACGAGACATGCCCGCACCCACAGCTTCAGAAATCGATTTATCATGGTTCGCTCCAGCACGCCTGCCATTTTACAACGTCCTCATACGCTTAGTTCAATTGAGTCTGATCCCTGATGTCGGCATCCATGGCCACCCCGTCCTCCCGCGAGAAGGTGGCGGCATGTCCATCGATATAGAGCCCCAGACCTCGATCCCCGCCGCTGCCGTATTCATAGGCAATATTCATCCACGCTGTGTCATAGGGAAACCGGGCGGATTCAATGTGTTCAAAGGTGCCAAA
Source organism: bacterium (assembly GCA_030432155.1). Taxonomy (GTDB): domain Bacteria; phylum Verrucomicrobiota; class Kiritimatiellia; order CAIVKH01; family CAIVKH01; genus JAUIHQ01. The sequence continues at coordinate 3,264 of JAUIHQ010000267.1, forward strand.
CTCAGGCGTTCCCTCGAGCACGGTTCCGGCCATGATATACGGCTCCGTCTTGCCTACGAGGTAGGCATCGGTGTCATAGCGACGGCCCCCACCCCAACTGGCCGGGCTGAAGAACTTGTTCAGGGCATAACTTCCGCGACCGCCGGGATGCTGCTCCTGCCCGTAATCTTTGACCATCAACGGACACCACATGACCTTGCTGTAAGATGAATTCTGCATGGCGTCCATGACCGCAACCGGGCCGCCCTCGAATTCGCCGAACTGATACTCCCACACCTGGCGCCGCCAGAAATAATCGGAATTTTCGATCGAGATCGGGTACGTGCCCTTGGTCTGCTCGATGTAGTTGTAGGTGATGAGGTGAATCTGCTTCAGGTTGCTCAGAGAGGCCGTGGTCAGGGCGCTGCGTCGGGCCGAGCGCATGGCCGGGAGCAGAAGAGCGGCGAGCAGCCCGATGATGGCGATCACCACCAGCAATTCAATCAGGGTGAAACCGCTGCGTTGAGTGATCCTTGTCCCCGCACCTTCGAATGTAGGCTGCCTGTGCATACCTCCATTCCTACCCCAACATGTTTCAAACAGAAACCTTGGCCGCGACTTTACGTAAACCCCAGGCTCTGCCGCCTCATGACGCGCCGCAATCAGGGGGAAAAGAAGACATTCAGCCGGTAGTAGCCCGCCGGATCGTCTCCGGCTGCACCGGCCCGGACCAGGCGGTTGGTTCCGTCGTCGGCAACCACCGTCTCCACAACCCCGGCCGCGGGAAGCCAGTCACCATGGGTAAGGTTCGTGGCCATCAGAAGCTGATATCCGGCATCCCGGGCAGGCAGGTATTGCGGGTAAACCATGGAGACAACACCATCGCCCGCCGCTGCATCCGACAGGAACAGCGGATCGCTATCGACGAGGGTTGGATCCAGCCGCCGGGCATATTCATAAAGGTTTGATTGGTCGTCGCCATCGGGATCCGCACCGATGTCCGCCTCGCCTCCGCCTTCCACCCCGCGCTGATAGATGCGCAGCATGTTCAACACAGTGAATTCGATATCTGCATCCGGCACGGGCTGCACATCCAGCGTAATGTTTCCCGATGCATCCGGCGTGATCGCGGCCACGGTGGTAAACCGCGTGTTCGCTGCGGCATCGACAATACGGGTCACCGGGGCGCCGGCACCGGTCAGCACGTATTCGCCGACGTAGTTAAAACCGGCAAACGGGGGATTGCGGCCGGCGAGGAAGGTGATGTCGTATTGCTCATTCGTATCCAGCCCGCCGATCACGATCTGCGCGGCATCACCACTCCCCAACGAATAAAGGGACCCCTCGGCTTCCTGGGACACGCCGCCCGGAACATCCCCATTGGTACGAAAGCCGTTGGTCGGGAACCCGTCGGTGATGGTCAACGTATAGCCAAGAGATCCGTCCCCGTTGATATCCACCAGGGCATACGGAACCGGGCTGGTGGAATTGTTGATCGTGTTCCATGCCTCCCCTTCATCATAGACCGGATCGGTGGAGGCATTAAAATCAATCATGAACGGCCCGGGCGCAATCACCTCGCGCATGGTCAGGAAGTTCAGGGCGGCAAAGACCTTCCCTTGTGGAAATTCGCCTTCCTCAACCTCGATCGTGATCTGACGCCGGCTGTCCGGCTTCATCCCGAGAACCTCGACGGGCAGCGTATTCGAGCCGCCCTGAATCTCGAAACTGTTCTCCGCGCCACCCCCGCGAATCGTATATCGCCCTTGATAGTCAAAACCGTCGAACAACGGAGCACGACGCGCAAACAACGAGATATCGTAGCGATAATCCGGGTTGAGCCCCCCGATAACCACCCGGGCTTTTCCGGGATAACGGTTGGTCATGATGAAT
>JAUIHQ010000268.1 GCA_030432155.1 bacterium
TCCCGCTGGAACATGCCGAGGGGCATGGCGAGGGTATTCCAGTTCCCCTGTTCCCAGTTGATGTCGTAGGCGTGACCGTGCATGCGGATGTACTGCTCGGAGCTGGTCTCGAAGCCCAAGTCGTCCAGCCCCCACCCCGAATCGCGGTGCAGCGGCCACTGGGCATAATCCAGCGGCATGTAGAAACCCATCTGGTAGCGGCACCAGTCGTTCACCAGATAGCGGAAATCGATGTGCTGCTCGATCCGGTTCTCGAAGATCCGGTAGCGAACCTTGGCGAATGCCACCGGCTTCTCCTCCGGCGCGATCAGGCAGACCAGCTCGCGGAACGGTTCGCCGTTGTCATCGAGCCTGTCCTTCAGGCTGTAAGCCTTCAACACGTTGAACCGGTCTTCCCATCCGCGGTCGAGGTTGCGCAGAAACAGCGTTCCGCCCTTGGTCGGCGCGTTGGCCAGCACCGCGTTCGGCGCAATGTCCTGTCCTTCGACCTCGAGGCCTTGGACCGGGGATCCGTCGGGATGCTGAAACCGCGCGGTCAGCCGCCACTCATAGACTTCCTGCGTCACCTTGACCATGAGATCGTTCCATCCTTCGTCGAGCGTGACATCGACCGAGCCGCCGTTGACCAGCGACTCGCCTTTGTAGGTATACGGGAACACGAAGCGCTGAATGTTGTTGCGGTACACATCTTCTCCGTTCACCCACGCCTTGATGCCGTCATCGCCGCGGAGCTTGAGCACGAGGTCCTGGCGGACTGGCGAGTGGACGCGTGTTTTGAGATAGACCACCTTCTTGGTTGGCCACTTGAATTTGTCGTCGAGCCGCAACAGGCCGTCCCGGTCTCCCTTGTAGTCCTGCCATTCCGCGTCGGTATCGGCAGTTTCCGGTGCAAACGGATGATCCAGCAGCGCCAACGAGTCCAGGCCTTCCTGCTCGTACGGTCCGGCGATCTTCCAGCCCGTGAGATAGTCATGATTTCGCGGACGGCTCGCGAGCAGGTCGATTGTCGTGGGAACCTTGCTCATGAACTCGGTGATCAGGCCGGTCTTCTCGGATACGGTCAGGGTGAACTCGTCATTATCGAAGCGGAACGCCTCGCCGGGGAGGTTGGTTTTCATCGCGTAGCCGTATACGGTCGCCCAGGTCTGCGCGGCTTCGTCAGCCAGGGGCTGGGCATCATCTTCCGCGATGACCACCGGCCGTACCTCGGCCAGACCCTTCGTGAGGCCGTTGTCGCGTGTCTGGGTGATGATGACCTTCATCGATGTCGCATTGTGCGGCTTCTCGAAGCGCGCGAAATGCGAACCCTTGTCCGGCCGCGCCATCAGGCTGCTGTCCAGTGTGCCCCATTGCAGCAGTCCGGCCTGCGGCATGTTGGGATCGTGGCCGACCGGAAACGCGTAATCCACGGCCGTACCGTCGGAGAACTCGAACCTTACCGCCTCCACGGTACCACGGGCGTTGGCCTCATCGACCAGATACACGCCCCCGACCGGGACCTCGCCCTGGAAGTTGATACGGATCCAGGCGCCGGTACCCTCCGCGTCCGGTTGCCAGCGGCTCAGCCAGTTCCAGTCCGTCACGTTCTCCGGATTCGCAAAGGCCGGATCGCTGACCGACGAGGCCTCAACCCCGCGGATCGGCGGCGTGAAATACTCCAGCGCAGTGTCCGCCTGAACCGAAAGGATCGGCACATGAAGAGACACCAGAAGGATGGAAAGAGTGACATATTTCATGGGGAACCGTGATCCTTTCAACGAACTTGAGCTGTACGGAAATTGTCTGTGGATTCGAATTGGCTAACGCGCGTTAGCATAACCATACGTTTCGCGGCGACCTGAGTCAACACCCATCGAAATGATTTATTCCATCGCCGTTGCCGTTGCGTGTCCGCCCTGGACTTGCATCGACATTTCCTTGACATTGCACCGCCAAGACGCGTAGCTTACGCGCGTTATCTTTAATGATTTCACCTACCTGGAGGCGCATGGGCATGAATGAATCGACAACGGTGTGGCAAAGCGGACTCACCAACCGGCATCTCATACGTCAACCCGGTTCCGAGGTGACGCCGTTCGTGATGAACGACCGGCTCTACCTGTTGGAGAACTCGCCGAAGTGGTGGGACTTCTATCCCGAACCCTGTTTCGGTCGACAGTATCATGAGGACGAGATCCGTATTCGTGACGTGGCGACCGGGGAAATTGTATCGACTCCCCTGCGCGATCATTACTTCGGGCTCGCGTTCGTGACGGAAGGACGCTGCTACGTCTTCGCAGGACGTCATCCCCATGATCACCCGTTCTGGCAGATCAAGGAGGTGTCGATGACCTGGTCGGACGATCTCGTAAACTGGTCGGAACCCGAGACGGTGCTCCACGCGGAGAACAACGAGAGCATCTTCAATTTCGGCCTTTGCCCCCACCCCGCCGGCGGTTTTGTCCTGCTATACGAAACCGACGATCCCCAGTGGCCGAAGTTTACGTTCAAATACTGCCGCTCGAATGACCTGAAAAGCTGGGAACGGATACCGAATGCGATCTATGGGCATGACAAATATGTCGGTGGTCCCGCTCTGTATTTCGAAAACGGGTGGTTCTACACCCTCTACCTTGAATCGCTTGGGAAGAGCCGCTACGAAACGCGCATCACGCGCTCACGCGACCTCATCACCTGGGAAGACGCGCCCGACGGACGTCCGTTCGTGACGTTCGACGGTAACCACATCACCGACGAAAAGAACTTCCCCGGCGTGGCCGAGACAAACGCCTCCGACGTGGAGCTCTGCTATTTTGAGGGCAAAACGCTGGTCTACTTTAACGGCGGTAATCAGGGTGAGATCAACGTCGCCGCAGACCTGCAACGGATGGAATTCAACGGAACACCGCAGGAGCTGTTCGAGAGTTTCTTTCGCGGAGCGTGAGCGGACGGCGAGGCCGCCGTCCCTCCCGGACCGTGGAGTATGGTTTCACATGTGGGAGGGTCTGCGGACTGTTGCTCACGGCGTGAGCTGCATCCACTCGATTTCGAGGGGGGCGGTGCCGTTGTTCTGAATCGTCACCGGAAGCGGTTCGTTCAGGACCTGCTGTCGTTCGTATACCAGCTCGCCGTCGATATACCAGCGTTGCCACAGGCGCTGCCACTCAATGCGATAGGTGTGGGTGTCCGCAGGATCCAAGGCGTCGATGCGGGTATTCCCGTAAGGCCACAGATAATCGCCCCAGTGCGTCGACGCCATGAAAACATTGCCGGATGGTTCGGTTTGGATCCGAATTCCCCCGCTTCGTTCCGGAAGTCCGGAACCATTATCAAATACCGCCTCCAGTCTCGGGGCATCGGGATCGGCATTGTGTTTCCAGGCGAGGACATCCCGGGCTTGGGCCGGGTCGAAACGGTCATACGCCCATCCGGTATCGGGCATCTCCATAAAACCGATCCAGGCCCTCCCCTCGCCCGCCGCCCCGATCCGGGCTCGAACTTCCAGGACCGCATGCCGGTAACGGTCCTCGGTGGAGAACGATTGGCCCGGCTCGATCCGTTTGTTTTCCATGATGCGGAAGGGCTGTGAAACGGTCCGGGCGGACGTCGATGACATTGCTGCCCATGCATCCGGGGAGTCGATGACCTGTTCATCACACAACAGGGGAATCACATGCCATTCATCCAGAACATGTTCACGGAACAGTCGGATCATCGCCGTGTCATTGGGTCGTACATCCTCGAATCCGAACAGCGCCTGGAGATCAAACACCGCCTGTCTGTTCCTCACCGGTCGCGAGACAACACGGCTTCGAGGCGTCTCCCCCGGCCTTCGCCATTCCAACTCAACCGTAAGGTTCTCCGTGAAGGGTTTGCCCACGTTCACGACGAGGGTTGATGGATCCGCACGCCGGATCTCCATAAGGTTCCGGTATTGAACGAAGGCAATGGTTTCCCCCGGCGCGGGCGTTTTGCCATAGACCGCGGCCCGAAGGCGCGGACGAATCACCACCCGGTCTCCTTCTCTCCGCACCGGGGTCGGCCAGATGTCGCCGTCGATGCCGATACTGATCCAATGGGTCCCCGGGGTGTAGGGAGCGATAAACAAATCCCCGGATGGTCCCTGTGCCGGAGCCGGCGGCAGGTTTACGTAGTAGTCCGGATCTCCGAGGGGGTGGGTATATCCCCCGGTCTTCAGTAGATACATCTGCTTGTCGGCTCCCGGACTGTCCGCGGTCTGGAAGTAGGCCTCATCCGAACCGTCAAAATGGTGAACCGCGAATCCCTCCTGAAGAAGCCGCTCCGGGGGAAGCCGCCGGGGGGATTTGATCAGTCCCTGGAGGTCGGCATGACTGCGGAAGGTTCGCACCAGCGTCATCAACCGTACCGTTTCCGCAGGGTCCAGCTCACTGCCGGGATAGGGCTGAAACCACGGCGTGACCCCGCCCCAGAACAGTGCATCCCACAGGCCCAGCCGGAGCCGCAACGGCTGGGGCACATTCTTCTGCTCACCGGCAGTCTGGCCGCTGGCATCCAGCCCATCCACCCAGTTGATATTGGAATCGAGGCCCTTGACCCCGTAGCCAATGTAAAGCTGGCCATGCAGGTCATCCGCCCACGCATTCGGCTGGGGACCATAGAGGTAACTCATGTGAGAGTTGTAGGCCGGCGGATCGTCATACTCCCCGAGCAAAACGTAACGGCCTTCGCCCACGACTTTCTCCGCCATCCGCCGGACGGCATCAAGGTCGGCACCCCGGTTGAGGATGGCGTCAAAGTTGAACCCGTCCGGCGCCGGGTCATTGGCCAGGAGCTGCATGTTCATATACACCGCCCCCACCTGGGGCGTCTCGTTGGTCGAGATCGCATACCACCAGGAGCTGGCCGGCGCATGCGGGATCATCCAGTTTCCTTTCCGCTGCACCATGCGGGCGGCCGCCTCCATCGCCCGGTAGTCCAGGTACAACACCGAGTTCTCCGGCCGGGTATGAAACTCCGCCCACATCGCCGGCTGATAGATGAACCCCGGCTGTCCCTGGGCGGGAAGGATGAATTGAAAGGAGCTCACTCCGCTTTCCGGATCCGTGGATCGCTGGACCACATAACCGGGCAGACGATGGGCCGGAGGAAACGGATGTATGGCCGAC
>JAUIHQ010000269.1 GCA_030432155.1 bacterium
GATGCCGTTGAGCATCACGCCCTATTATCTGTCGCTGATCGATCCCGCGGATCCCGGCGATCCGATTCGAAAAACCAAAATCCCCACCCTCGGCGAGTTCATGACCGAGCCGGGGGAACGGGACGACCCCCTGGGTGAGGATGACCATATGCCGGTGCCGGGCCTCGTCCACACCTATCCCGACAAGGCGCTGCTCCTGGTGACCGACTTCTGCGCAACCTATTGCCGGTATTGTACCCGGGGCAGAATGGTGGGCAAAGGTGAGTACCTGCCCGATCGAACCACCTGGGCGGCTGCCCTCGATTACATCCGGAATCACCCGGAGATCCGCGATGTTCTTTTATCCGGAGGCGATCCCTTGATCATGGCCGATGACCGGCTGGAAGGACTCTTGAAAGCCTTGCGCGAAATTCCCCATGTGGAGATCGTCCGCATCGGCACCAAGATCCCGGCGGTGCTGCCGCAGCGCATCACCCGTGAACTGACGGAGATGTTGAAAAACTATCATCCGCTCTACATGAGTCTGCACTTTGTACATCCGCGGGAGTTGACGGATACCTGCCGGGAAGCCTGCGAAAGACTGGCTGATGCCGGCATTCCGCTGGCCGGTCAGATGGTGCTGCTGAAGGGGGTCAACGATGATCCCGTGGTAATGAAAGAGCTGGTGAACCGACAACTGGTTTGCCGGGTCAAGCCGTATTACCTGCACCAGTGCGATGCCATCGCCGGCTCATCCCGTTTCCGGACCCCGGTGCAGACCGGTATCGACCTGATCCGCTCCCTTCACGGCCACACCACCGGCTACGCCGTCCCCCAGTACATGATCGACGCCCCCGGAGGAGGCGGCAAGGTCCCCATCGCCCCCGACTACGTCGCCGGAAGAGAAGGAAACGACCTCCTCCTTCGCAACTACCGGGGAGAGGTGTACAGGTATAGGGATGGGTGCAATGGCGGAAGTATGAATTCGGAAGGATGAAAAGGCGGTGCGCTTAACGCGCTTTGGGCAACTCGCGTGTATGGTAGGATTAGAATCCGAAAGTTCATCCTTCATACTTCCGCCCTCATCCTTATTGAATGCATCTCCCTCTCCGACTATGCTCCGCGGACCATGATCAGCGAAAGTACAGCGGGGCCGGGGCTTCAGCCGGGGCAGTTCCGGCGGGTTGCGGACGGCGGGTTCGGGGACGGGAACAATTCGTATCCCCACTGCATGAGCTGGTTCAACGGCAAGCTGTATGTCGGGACTACCCGCTGCATTCTGACCTTTCTCCATTTCCGCAAGGACGTGATCAAGGAGTGGAGCCCGTTCCCAGTGCGGCCGCCCACGCGCTACCCGTATATCGGCCCCACCGGCCGGGGAGAGATCTGGCAGTACGATCCGGTGACCAATCATTGGAAACGCGTCCTGGTGTCGGAGATGATGCCGCCGAACAAGGACGGCATCCAGGTTCCGCGCTTCATGGGCACCCGCAACATGGTCATCCACCAGCGCAAAGGCGAGTCGGCGCCGGCCTTGTATACCATCACCAACTCGCCCAAAGGCGGACCCGGACCTCTCCTGTACCGGACGTTTGACGGCGAGACTTTTGAGGAACTTCCGTTCAAGGGACTCGATGCCAGCCAGTTCACCTCGTTCCGTCCTTTTCTTGAGTTCAAGGGCCGGCTCTTCTGCGCCACTACCGGCAAGGCGGGGATCGGCAGCTCGGCCGGCATGGCCATGGTGCTGGAAACCGAGGATCCGGTGGACAAGCCGTGGCGGCAGGTCAACGAAATCAATTTTGGCGATCCCTACAACGAGACGGTGTTCGAGATGGAGGTATTCGACAACCACCTCTATGCCGGGACACTCCACCGCCACGGATTCCAGCTATGGAAAACCGATGCCGAGGGCGAAGCCCCGTACCGCTGGACCCCGGTCATTACCGGGGGCGCGGGGCGGGGGCCGTACAATGAGGCGATCGGCAGCCTGTGTGAATTCAACGGAGCCCTTTACATCGGCGCATCGATCATCGATGGCGGATACGACGCCCGCTACGGTTTGGGCCCCGCGGCGGCGGAACTTCTCCGTGTCTACCCGGACGACAGTTGGGACATGCCGGTGGGGGATCCGCGCTACGTGAACGGCGAACTCATCCTGCCGGTCAGCGGACTCGCCGCCGGTTTCGACAAGGCCTTCAACACCTACATCTGGCGTATGTGCCGGCATGACGGGTGGCTGTATGTGGCGACGTTTTCCACCAGCGGACTGCTCGAATATCTGCCCCGGCGGAAATGGCCGGAGCATGTTCGGCGGATGTTGGACGACGAACGCACGAAGCTGATTCTCGACAAGCTCGGGGGATTTGACCTGTGGCGGTCGAGGGACGGGGTCGCCTGGTTCAACGTCACCCGCAACGGGTTCGGCAATCATTTCAACTACGGCGGGCGGACCATGTGTTCCACGCCCTACGGCCTGTTCGTCGGCGCGGCGAATCCCTTCGGTCCGGAAATCGCGACCCGCCGTGCCGCGGGGTGGCGGTATGAAGACAATCCGCGGGGCGGGTGCGAAGTCTGGCTGGGTTCCGACAGGTTGGGCGATATTCCCTTCGAAGCCGATACCGACCAAGCCGCGATCCTGACCCACGCACAACCTCCCGCGGCCGGCCATCACCACGACCGGGATGACCGCGGACCGTTTGTTGAGTCGATGATCGACCGGTTCTATGGCCGCGAGGCGTTTCGCCAGACCGGGCTGTGGCGCAAGAAACGCATCCGGAAACCGGCCGATGCCTGTCTCGAGCTCGCGGAGGATTTCATGACCATGCTGGGCGACGAACCGTCGGGCACGGTCATCCTGCTCGCGCACCGGGCTGAAGGCATGACTGCCTACCTGACCGATGCCTATCCCGGCGTTGACTTTGTGATCATGGATCCGTCTGCCGATTCGCCGCGAAACCCTCCGGCGGGTCTGATTCGCGCCGCCTTCGACCTCGAATGCCTCTCCTTTACCCGGGATGGCAACGACTGGTTGCGACGCATTCTCGCGCTGCTCGGGGAGGAGGGCATGTTTGCCGGTCAGGCCTTCCTGTCCGATCACCCCGACACCCCCTGGCACAGCGGGAAACTCTTCACCCGAAAGCCGTTGACCGAAACCGGCGCTATGAAACGGCATCTGGAAGGCCTGACCCAACGACCGGTTCATCTCGTGGACCAGACCCGCGAAACCTGGGTTCCTTATCTTCAACAGTTCCAGTTGTTCACCTGGGAAAAGAAACTCGATTTCGAGCTCGATGATGAGCTTGTGGAGGACATGACCGCCCGGATCAAACGGGGCATGGAGACGGTACATGCCGTCTGCCGGTATGCCATCGGCGCCGCGGCCGATGCGCATATTAACATTGATCGACCCGAAAGCTCCGACTAGCGTATACCGCTACCGAAAGGAAGTCTTATGAGTGGCAAATGGTTTCAAATTGAATGGTCGGTTCCCCTGCTGGCGCTGGTGCTGGTTATCGTCGTCTTTACATCCTGCCGATCCAACGGCATGGGCGGACGGCGTTCGTCGGGCATCCAACCGAAATCCGTGGATGACGTGCAGGTGGATCGATCCGGCCAGATCACCCGCCCCGGCGATTACCGCCAGGATATCCGGGTCGACGGTGCGGACCGTTATTACCTCGTGCATACCCCGCCGTCTTACGACGGCAAAACCGCGATGCCGGTGGTCCTGGCCTTTCACGGCGGCGGCGGCAATCCCGAGGCGTTTGTCACGATGACCGGGTTCAATGATCTTGCCGACCGGCAAGGTTTCATTGTGGTGTATCCCGCGGGCTCCGGGGCCACCGCGCGGCGGCTGTCCTGGAACATCCTGTTGTCCGAAACCTACGCCACATCGAAAAACGTGGATGACATCGGCTACGTGAAAGCCCTCCTGAACAGCGTGGAGAAATACTTCAAGGTCGATACGAAGCGTATCTATGCCGCGGGTTTTTCCCAGGGCGGCATGCTCTGCTACCGGCTGGCCTGCGATGCGGAACTCTCGCAGCGCCTGGCCGCCATCGCCCCGGTCGGGGCAACGATGACGGTTGATCCGGATGACTGCAATGCATCGCGCGCCGTACCGGTCATCTCGTTCCACGGCACCGCCGATCCCTTTTCGAATTACGAAGGCGGCGTGGGAAGCAAATCGCCCCGCAACGACCGCGTAGCACGTCCGAGCGTGGCCCAGAGCATCCGCTACTGGGTGAGGCGGGACAAGCTGGGTGAACAGCCGTCCGCCACCCGCACGGTGGGCCAGGCCAGGAAACAGGCCTTCGGTCCCGAGAACAAACCCAACGTAGTGCTGTGGACCCTCGAAGAGGGCGGGCATACCTGGCCGGGCGGAAAGTCACCCCTGCCGGAATGGGTCATGGGCAAGGTCAATCGCGATATTGATGCATCAAGCCTGATCTGGGACTTCTTCAAGGAACGGTCCCTGTAACCGGGGAATCCCGGCGCAGCATGGAGGAATGGATCCCCAGAATCCGGCGGGCCGGAGCGGCTACCGAGTCGCATCTCGGCTATGCCGGCGCCCAGTACAAGTCCGGCGACTACGAACGCGCCCTCAAGGAGGTGGAGGAGATCCTCAAACGCGATCCCGGTAATGCCGATGCGTTGATGCTGCGGGCGCGGATCCGTTACGACCGGGGCGACATTGATGGTGCAGGCGAGGAGCTGCAGGCCGCAATCAAGCGGGATCCCGATCTCGCCAAAGCCTACCTCCTGCTATCCTTCGTTCACTACGAACAGGGAAGGGTGGAGGAGGCCATACAGGCTTGTCACCAGGCCCTGGAGCGGGACGACGACCTCCCGAACGCCTGGCTGACCCTCGGGAATCTCCTCGGACACAAGGGCGATTTACCCGGGGCGAAAAAGGCATTTGAGCAGGCGGTGAAGCGTAATGCGCAACTTTCCATGGCCCATCGGCGTCTCGCCCGCATCGCCAGGGAAGAAGGCAGGGTGGATGACGCTTTCCGCCATATCCGGGCCTGTCTCCTCTCCGAGCCGACCAACCCCAACGCCTACATGACCCTCGGCGATCTTTACATGGGCCGTGGCGAATACCAGGAAGCGGTCAACGCCTACCGGGAGG
>JAUIHQ010000270.1 GCA_030432155.1 bacterium
AGGCCCGGCACTACCCCGGCGCCGCCACCCTCGCGGCCGGAGGTAAAGCCATCCGGAACGCGGAGGGCAGGATCGTTGCCGACGGAGGCAGTCCCCGGGGATGATGCCAAAGACGCTATGGATGTACTGGCACGAAGGGTATGATCGAGCGCCCAACATCGTGCAAACATGCATGGACTCGTGGAAGAAGCATCATCCCGGGTGGACCATTCACATCCTCGATGCAGATACGGTCCGCCAATACATCCGCTATCGCATCCCCCCACATAAGCTCGCATCCCTGAACCAGAAAAAGATCGCCAACCTGCTTCGATTACAGCTTCTGCATGCATATGGCGGTGTGTGGGCGGATGCGACTTCGTTATGCAGGAAGCCGATAGATGCCTGGCTGCCGGCAAACAGCGGCGCGGGCTTTTTTGTATTCCATCGGCCCGCCCCGGATCGGCTGCTGTCGACATGGTTCATCGCGGCGGCGCAAGGGAACCGGCTGATCGAGAAGTGGATGAATGCCTATGCCCGCTACTTCACCGATCACTCATTCATGCGGGAGTCCACCGTCACGAAGGGGCTCGAATCGCTTCTCGCCCTTCGGTTGAACCGCAGCATCGAGTCCGCCCGGTACTGGATGTCGCCCTTCGTCACCAGGATCTTGCGGATCTATCCCTACTTCATCTCGCACTACCTGTTTGAGCAGGTCCTCCGCAGCGACCCCGAGTGCCGGCAAATATGGAACGACATGCCGCGGGTCTCCGCCGACGCCTCACACATGATCCTGAACGCGGGCTACTACGCACCGGTCACGGAGGAGATCCGGGAACAGTTGAACACATGTGATGCCCCGGTATTCAAACTGGCGTGGAACGTGGATCGCAAGCGATTCATGCCCGGCACACTCATGCATGACGTGCTTGAAGATGCCGCCTCCCGTTTGCAGGCGCCGGATACAGGCAATCCCGTCAAATACTGAACGAAAAATGGTGATCGCAACCCATCCGTTGCATGGGTAGCCTCAAGCCGTAATGTCCTCGGATCGACTCTCGAAACTCAAGTTTTACGGTGCGGCCCTTCTTGTGATGGCGACCGGCGCTGCGGGGCTTATGTATCAGGTCGTCTGGCAGAAGTATCTTGGTCGTCTCATCGGCAACGACCTTGAGGGTGTTTCTCTCACCCTCTCCGTTTTCCTCGGGGGACTCGCGCTCGGGTACTACGTCTGCGGCAAAGCCACACTGATCGTTCGCCGTCACCTTCTCGTCTACGCGGTACTCGAAGCCGTGATCGGGATCTGGGGTCTGATGTTTCCGATTCTGTTCGCCGCCGTCGATGCATGGGCCCTGTCATGGCCTGCAGCTTTGCCGTTGCGCCGGCCGCTCACAGGTCTGGTTTCAGCCACGGTGCTTGTCGGTCCTCCGACAATATGCATGGGGGCGACGGTTCCATTTCTGACCCGAGCATTCTCGCCATCGGTCAGCGAAGCGACGCGTGTACACTCCATCGTGTACGCGATGAACACTCTCGGTGCGGTCGTCGGTGCGCTTTTGGCCGGGTTCGTATTGATCGAGGCGATCGGCCTGCCGAGCACGTGCCGCGTTGCCGCCGTACTCAATTTGACCGCAGCAGGTGTGTTCGCAATCGCCGGCATGCGGCGAATGTCTCCCGTCGCCGTCGCTGAATCCGCAGCTCCCTCCGGGCCGCCGCGATACTCTCCCCCGGCATTGCTTGCCGTCGCGTGCCTGAGCGGCTGGTATGTCGCGGCACTGGAAAATGTTTTCGTCCGCCTCACCGCGTTCAGCCTCGGAAGCTCCTCGTACGCCTTCAGCCTTATCATTGCGGCATTCATTCTTGCCATTGCGGCGGGCAGCGGCGTTGTCGCGCGATTGCAACATATTCCCGGAGCCCTGCTCGGTCGTACGCAGATCCTGATTGCCGCGATCCTTCTGGTTCTGTTTCCCTCGCTCGATGAGTGGCCATATGTCGCCCACGTTCTGCGTACCGGGTTTCAGAATACCATGCTGGGGTTCGCCCTCTATCACACAACCGTGTGGATTGGAATTTCGCTCTTCCTCATCCTGCCGGTCGGACTCATGGGGGCAACGATCCCGATCGCCTTTCATGAATTGAGCCGTGTTCTGCAACGCGTAGGCCGCGACAGCGGACGGCTCTTCGCGTGGAACGGATTGGGCGCCGTTCTCGGGAGCCTGGTCGGAGGCCATCTCCTTTTTCACCGGCTGGATCTGGCCCAGGTGTATCTCGCGGCGGCCCTTCTTGCCGCCGTCGCCGCCATTGTGGTGTCACTGCACGCGCGGACGCGAATGGTTGCAGGCGGTGTACTCGCCGTGATCACCATCGGCATGGCATGTACGCTGCCCGGCTTTGATCCCGACCGGTTCGTCCTGGGAACGTTTCGCCGCCACACGCCGATCCCGGCTTCGTATGATGGCGCGCAGGCATTTCAGGCGTACATATCGCGTCCGTGGACCGTACTCTTTCGTGACGATGGTCCGGACGCCACCGTGGCGGTGATTGAGGGAACGCTCGAAGCTGATGATGCGCAAAGCCGCACCATCGTTGTGAACGGCAAGTCCGACTCCAATACAAGAGCCGACGCCGTCACGCTGAAGTTATCGGCCCACCTACCCGCGCTTTGGAGCCCGCAGGCCAAGCGGGCTCTTATCATCGGTCTCGGAACCGGAGTCACCGCGGGGGAATTGACACGGTATCCCGGAATCGAGTCGATCGACATCGCCGAAATCTCCGGGACGGTGATTCGTGCCTTGCCATACTTTGACAGATTCAATCATCACCTTGCCGACGATCCCCGGGTGACCATCCACCGCGAAGATGCCCTGTCCTTGTTGCGGATGCCCGGCCCGTCATGGGACATTATCATATCCGAGCCGAGCAACCCGTGGATGGCAGGAGCCGACGCGTTGTTTACACGCGACTTCTATCAGCTCGTCGACCGGCGCCTCTCGCCTCATGGTATCCTTCTCCAGTGGCTGCAGACGTATTCCGCGTCGCGGGACATGATCAAGCTGGCCGCATGCACGTTGCATGACGTATTCCCGGTGATTCACGCGTTCGAGGGGAGTTCCGGCGATCTGCTTCTGCTCAGCGCCCGGGAGGCGTTCACGCACGAGCAGCGGAAGGCGGCCGATGCACAGTGGCTCGCATTGCCGGACGTCGCCGCGTCATTGCGCGCGGTCGGCGTGCCGGGCATCGAGGCGCTGCTCACGCGAGAAGACACATCGTTCAGTCTGCTTCTCGACAACCCGCCGGCACAACTCAACACCCTCGACCATCCGCGACTTCACTATCTCGCCGGCCGCGATTTCTATCTCGACAGTCATATCAAACCGCCGGTGGGTTTTCTGCCGTCGCCGCCGGACTTTCGCGAACTGATGAGGTAGATGGATTCGTCGCGGAGGCCGAAGCCGGTTACTCGGTCTTCGACACGCGGACGTGGTAGAAGCGCCGGTCTGAGGAGACATCAACGGGAACGCTCATGAAACCGTTGGATTGAGAGATGTAGGTCCCGAGGGCTGTTCCACTGCCGGTCAGATTAAGTTGCCGACGAAGGACATACGTCCGGCCGGTGATGATATTCCAAGCAATATTTGTAACGCCGGCCGAGAAGTCCATCTGAACGAACAATCTGGATGCGGCGTCATTGGCCCTGGTACCGGCAACCGCTTCCTCGAGGTTCAGGAATCCATCCAGATCTTCATCCTCAAAGGCGTCGTTCGTGAAGGGATCGAGGCCGTTGTCGACCTCATAGTCATCGAGCATGCCGTCGTTGTCATCATCCGGATCGATGTCATCCGGAAGACCGTCCCCGTCATTGTCCGGGCCGGAGACAACGCCGGTGTATGGCAGGTATGCTGTCTGGTCCGTGAGGCTTTCCGGTGGATCGCGGCGTGAGACCGGAAGCGGTATGGCGTGATCGTTTGCGCCGAACTCAGCGGGTTGTTTCGCTCCGTATAAGCGGCCTGACGGATACGCCCAACGCTCGGGAATAGACTGCGCCCACGCCTGCGCCGACAGAGCAACAAGACATGCTAGAACGGCACCCCTCCTTGAGATCCCGACTCCCATTTATATAAGTTTATCGTAACGGAGCTATGACTGCAAGCCATATAGCCCACTTTCGCGCTTGAATACGGCCGTGCCAAATTTATAATGACGAACATCATGAGGGGGTTGCTAAGGACACTGTTGCCGGGGCTTTTCCTGTGCCTTGTCGGCGTCGCACTTGCGCAATTCGGCGCGAGTGAGCGCGGCGTCTACCTGACGATTCCCGGCGTCGCGGGCACAGCCGACCCTGACCGCCTTGAGGTTGCAGGCTTTCAGGAAATCATCCAGGGCGATGCGATTCCCGGGAAAGGCGGCGTGAATCTCAGCCTTCCCCTCGAAGCCCGCATGGAACTGATCGTTCCATCCGATGTGACATCGCCGCAACTCATGCGTCTGATGGGCAGCAATACAACGTTTACCGCCATGCTCGAGATTTGCGATCCCTCGCCCGACGGCTTCAAGGTCGTAAACTGCGCATACCGCATCAACCTCACGAATTGCCAGATCGAGTCGATGCGGCAATGGCGTCCCAGCTCGCTCGACCCGGCCGGCGATTCTCTGGGCGGTCGGCAGTTTGACATCGTGACCCTGGTCTACAACACCATTGAATGGTCGATCGACTACACAAATCTCACCGGCAAAGCCGACACCACAGCATGGGAATACGACATGCCGGGCAACTCGGTGAGCAACACGGATCCCTGACGCAATGATCGGAAAGAACTACATTCGCGGAGCCGTCGCGGCGACGATTCTGATCGCCATGGGGTTTGGTACGTCGGTGCGTGGCGGGACCAGCATGGGCATGTCCCTGCCCGGCCTGAACGGCGACTTCTCGATCGGTTCGCTGACCAGCATCGTTCGCGTCATTGGCTTCAATCTGTCCAGCGAGGGTGACTACAACCCAGGTTACACCGGAACCAACGACCCGGCCTATTCGCTTCAGGTCCTCAAGTACCTCGACAGTTCGACGCCCCGCCTCAAGGCTGAAGCGTCGTACGTCGCGCGAACCGTTTTCACGA
>JAUIHQ010000271.1 GCA_030432155.1 bacterium
CCTGATGATCAGGCATGGGACGATGTTGCCAGTTTGAGCGCCTGGCATCCGGTTGCCCTGAGCTGGCCTCTCCTGGAATCAGCTCGACGTATTTATGAACGCCACGCGCTATCCTGGTGGGATGCCATGATCGTGGCCGCGGCCCTGGAGTCGGATTGCGGTATCCTGTATACGGAAGACCTCAGTTCAAACACCCGGTTCGGCGACCTGCGTATCATCAATCCATTTGAAGTGAGCTGAAATCATCGGGACACAAATCATCTTGTCCCGGAAACACGGCTCGCGAGCCGCTCGCCCTCCCGTTTGGCTGTGTTGAGATAAGAGGGAGGGTCGCCGGCCCCGGCGACCGAATTGCGTGCAGCATGAGGAGATTCTTTGTCCACAGCACCGACAGGTCATCCATCCGTATATTCCGAAAATCATAATCGTAATCATCATCCTCATTGTAATCGCTTCGCCCCGGCATCTCGGCCCCTTACGGCTCGCGAGCCGCTCGCCCTCCCGTTTGGTTGTGTTGAGAGAAGCGGGAGAGTCGCCGGCCCCGGTGAACGCAGTCCATGTAGCAGGTGCCTGATTTAATCTCTCTACTTCTTCCGCTTGCCGCGTGTTCGTTCCCGCTCGCTACCGGCATCCGGAAGGTGGAAATCAACTTGCCGGCGGCTCATGTCCACCTTTGTGATTTCGACGTTGATCACGTCGCCGGTGCTGAACATGTGCCGATTGTTCCGGCCGTAGGCGCGACCCTTTTCGGTATCGGCAGTGATGTATTCCCCCTGAATGGCTGCGAACGGCAGGAAGCCGCGTTGAAGGGATTCGGTCAGTTCGATCAGAAGTCCGCGGCGGTTGATGGACAGGATGATGCCCGCAAACGGGCCGATTTCGCCCCGGCCGAGCAGGATCTGAAAGTACTGCAGACGTTTGATCTGCAGACTCTCGTTTTCCGCCATCTCCGCCTCTTTCTCCATGGAGGAGCAATGGAAGCAGATATCATCGAGCTCGCCCCGGTCGTATCTCGGCCGCTTGCCCTGATCGAGCGCATCGAGCACCCGGTGGGTGACGAGGTCGGCATACCGCCGGATCGGTGACGTAAAATGTGTGTAGCAATCAAACGCCAGGCCGAAATGTGGTGCACAACCGGGTGAGTACATCGCCCGTTGAAAATTCCGCAGCATGGCAATGTTCACCGAGTATTCTCGGGGAGTGTCCTGCGCGGCCTCGCAGATTTGGTTGATGTCTTCGCGGGATGACGGATGCTCATGGAGACCGACCTGGGCGAGATCCTCCGCCATCTGCGCCCACTGCTCCTCGGTCGGTTCGGGATGGATGCGGTAGATGCCGGGATGACCGGACGAACGAATTCTCTCCGCCACCGCACAATTCGCCAGCAGCATGCACTCCTCGATCAGGTGATAGGCTTCCGGCGAGCGGCGACGGACAATCTCGACCGGATTGCCTTCGTCGTCGAGTTTGCAGGTCACTTCCGGCACCGACAGCTCTATCGCACCGGAGCTGATCCGACGGGCCCGGATCCGGCGCGCGAGCCGGTCCAGCTCATGGATGGTGGGCACAAGAGACGGATGGATACCATGGGTGTCCTTACCTTCGATCAACGCCTGCACCTGGTCGTAGCTTAAACAGGCGCATGAGCGTATCACCGAACGGGTCGAGGATGTACCCGTGACATGTCCCGTCTTGTCCAGTTCGATCCAGACGGTATACGCCAGCTTATCCTCATCCGCCCGCAGGCTGCAGACCTTCTGGGTAAGGTCCTTGGGCAGCATGGGAAGAAATCGGTCCACCATATAGACACTGTTCCCGCGGGATCTTGCTTCTTTGTCGACCGAGTTGCCACGCTTCACGTAGTGCGACACATCGGCGATATGAACACCCAGCATCCAGCCCGCAGGCCGCGATTCCAGAGAGATCGCATCGTCGTAGTCTTTGGCGTCTTCCGGATCGATGGTGAAGATGGTCATGGCCCGCAGGTCTTCGCGGCCGGTCAAATCTTCCGGCAGGATATCCGGCTTCACTCGGTCCGCCATCCGTTTCGCGGCGCTGGAAAACTCCGTGGCCAGGTTGTGATCCTTGAGTACCGCCAGCATATCCACGTGCGGCTCTTCGGGATCGCCAAGGTTTTCCACGATCCGGCCGGTTTGACGTTCGCCGGAGGGTGGGGGAGGGTCGAAGGCGACAACGACGAGGTCGCCGGAGCGGATGCGGCCGACATCATCGGCGAAGCCGGAAATACCGATGGACTGCTGGATGCGGGGATCATTGGGTAGGACGTACTTGTTGCCCTTCTCCAGCATGGCGATCCCAACCGCCACCTTGCGTTTGCGCTCGAGGATGCCGGTCACCCGGACTTCTTCCTTGTCGCCATCGCCCCGTCCGCCGCCGCGGCGCCGTTCAAGCCGGGCCAGACGGACCCGGTCGCCGGACATGGCCCCCTCGATGTGCCGGCGCGGCACAAACATCTCCGTGCCATCCGCATCATCCGCCACAACAATCCCGAAGCCGCCGGACGTGACCTGGATCGTGCCGGTGAGATCCTCACGCGGCCGCGCCGGGGCCCATCGGTTCCCGCGGATCCGGGTGATGACCCCTTCCGCTTCGAGTTCCCTCAGGGTGTGCCGTACATCGGACCGGGTGTGACGTTTTACGTGAATGGATCCGATGATTTCATGACTCTTCATCGGCCGATACGAGTCCGAAAGAATAAAATCGGTGAGTTTTTTCCGTAGAGATGTTATGGAATGTGCCATTATAACAGGACGCCGTCCTTACGGCATCATCAACATGAAGGCAGCCTTTGTAGCAAGCGAAATCACGCCCTATGCCTCCACCGGAGGTCTTGCCGATGTTGCCGCCGCCCTGCCGGAAGCCCTTTCGGAGCAGGGGGTGGATACCCTTCAGATCATGCCGATGTATCGCAGGGTCATGGAAGGTCCGTACCATGCCGAGGATACCGGCATCGTTCTTTCGATTCCGGTCGGATTCCACAATTTTCGTGCGGAAATATGGACACTGCCCCGGCGGGACCCCCCGATCTATTTCATCCGCCGCGATGAATTCTTCGATCGGTCGGAGCTCTACAACCTGTCGCATCGAGACTATGAGGATAACTTCGAGCGATTCATCTTCTTCCAGAAAGCCGCGATTGCCCTGCTTGATCATCTCGGCGCGAATGTCGATATCGTCCATTGTCACGACTGGCAAACCGGTCTCGTTCCGCTCTACCTCAAACACGGCATGAAGGGGGAGGGGAGGCATGGCAAGGAGAAGACGGTATTTACGATTCACAATCTCGCGTACCAGGGACGTTTCTCGGGCCACGAATATTCCTACACCAACCTTCCATTTTCCTGTTTCTCCGTCGATTGCCTGGAATACTACGGCGACATCAACTGCATGAAGGCCGGCATCACGGCGTCCGACTACATCACGACGGTCAGCAAATCCTACGCGCGGGAAATTCAAACCGAAGCGTGGGGACAGGGCCTCCATGGCGTGTTGACCGATCACCAGGCGCGGATGCGGGGAATTCTGAACGGCATCGACACCCACATCTGGAATCCGGACACCGACAAGGCGATCGCCCGCACCTATTCTCGAAAGGATCTGAGCGGGAAGCGAACGTGCAAACAGGATCTGATCGAGCGAATGAAGTTGAAGATCAGCCCGGAGACGCCGTTGATCGGCATCGTGTCCCGGTTGGCCGATCAAAAAGGCATGGATATTCTCGCCGAAGCGATGGAATCCATCATGCAGATGGATGTCGGTTTTGTCCTGCTCGGCAGCGGTCAGGACAAATACCAGGATCAATGCCGCAAATGGGTCCGGCAGTGGCCGGGCCGGGTCAGTGTGCGAATCGGCTTCGATGTAAGGCTTGCGCATCAGATCGAAGCCGGCTGCGACATCTTCCTGATGCCCTCGAAATTTGAACCGTGCGGGCTGAACCAGCTATATAGTCTTCGCTACGGCACGATTCCGGTGGTCCACCAGGTCGGGGGGCTGGCGGATACGGTTATCGACATTCACGCCTTTCCCAATGAAGGGTACGGCTTCTCGTTTCAGCGGTACCTGGCGTCGGAGCTGACGAACGCCGTTGACCGAGCCGTGGATGCATACCGCCGCCCGGCGATGTGGAGCACGCTTCAGGACCGGGCCATGCAACAGGACTTCTCGTGGAATCGTTCGGCGCGGGAATACCGGGAGCTGTATCAGCAGCTTGTTCGAAGTCCATCCGTTCCGTCCTCATCGCAGGACTAGTTTCTCCGCACGCCCGACAATCGCTTTCCATACCATCGCTGGTGGTTTCCTGCCTGCATAATTAGACATAATATATATTATGCGACACTACAATTGGGTCGATAAACGGGCTTTGAAATCACTTCGGTAGACTTTGAATGCTTTCGTTCCGGCCCTCGGCCTTCATACGGCAATGCGGAATTCTCATGCAGGCAATGTGATTCTATACGAGCATGTGACCACGAAAGATGGTGACGGCCTCGCCCTGCAGCTCGACGCGGTCGTCTCCCAGGCAACGGACATCCACGACACCGGTACGAGCCGAGATCTGTTTGCCTCGCATGGAATCTTTCCCGAGCCGGGTTCGCCAATATGGTCCGAGGCAGCAATGCGCGATCCCGGTTACCGGATCTTCGGGAATCCCGTATGCCGGCGCAAAGAACCTTGTAACGAAATCCTGCTCACGGCCTTCGTCCCGGCTGGTGGTCACCAGCCAGCCGATTTCCGGATTCTCAAGGCGTTCGTAGTTCGGGTTCAGTCCGGCGATTTCATTCGCTGTCCGGTATTCCAGCAGCCACCCGTATCCGTTCACCTTGACCACGTGGACCGGCGTTGTTTCACCGAGTTCGTTGATCCAGTCCGGACGTTCATCGGTCTCCAGGAGCTCGTAGGCAGGAAAATTCATGGCGAGCTTTCCGGAAGCGTTTCGTGATACCGACAACCCGCCCTTCTCCGCCAGAAATGAGATGGTATCACCCTCACAAAGTCCTTCAGAAAAAAGAATGTGAGCTGTGGCCAACGTGGCATGACCGCATAGCGGAACTTCACGGGCCGGTGAAGTATCG
>JAUIHQ010000272.1 GCA_030432155.1 bacterium
CGGCATGTGGAACGCGCCGCGGTTCATGCCGCCGCGTTCGGCCTCGATCCGGACCTGCAGGCCGAAGTAAAAGCATCGGACTGGCAGACCTCCGCCGCCGACCGGTTTATCTTCCCCTCCGGCGCACCCGGACGCAAACTGGGCGGGCTGGGGTTTACTCATCCGTTTTCAGGGGAACCGGCGGACTTTCGCTACCCTGCAGAGGAGAATGCGGTTGAATGGATCGCGGATGTCACGCCGTCGTTTGCAGAGGTCAAGGATTCCCGGAAACGGTTCTGGCTGGCCTGGAGACTGTGGATGATGTTTGCCGCGTCCCATCATCGCGGACAGGGCCGGGGCGCGGAAACACTTCCATACCTACCCGCCGACACCCGGATCCCCGACCACTCCATCTGGCATCATCTGTCGGTCACGTCGGCGCTGGAATCCGCCGCCCAGGCCGGCAATGGTGAAAACGCATTTCTTCTATTCCAGCTCGGACCGGTTCAGCAGTTCATCGCCCAGGCACGAACCACCCGTGACCTGTGGAGCGGCAGTTACCTGCTTTCCTGGCTGATGGCCCGGGCCATGCAGGAGCTGGCTGGCGAACTGGGTCCGGACTGCCTGGTCTTTCCGTCCCTCCGCGGCAATCCGCTGTATGATTTCCTTTGCCGGGACATGCTCAAGGAAGCCCGGCACCCGGAAAGCGGAAACGCGTGGGACTCTCTCGGACTCGATTCGCAGCATTCGCTGATCCTGACCCCCACCCTCCCCAACAAGTTTCTCGCGGTTGTTCCGGCCGGCTACGATCCCCGGCGGCTTGCATCAACCATTCATGAAACCTGGAAAGAAATTTCCGAAACCTGCTGGGAACTACTTAAGCTCGACGCCCGCATGCGGCCACGCTGGAATCACCAGGTGGAATCCACCTGGCAGGTCACCTACCAGGTATGGCCCTGGTCGGATGCCGAAACCGCGATCCGGGAGTTGATCACCATCCCCGGGGGCGCCGGGAGTTCGATCCGGCAGGCCTGGAAAGCCGCCCGGGCCATCCCGGAAGCGCATCGCGACCGCCGCTGCTATCCGGCCCAGGACGGATGGGCATGGAGCGCACATTACCAGCTTGCAGCGTACCACCATGATGCATGCCGCCGCGTCCGACCGTTTGCCGCATGGCAGGGCGAAGACGGACCGGTCAAGGACAGCTACTCAGGCCGCGAGGAGGAAGTCACGGACGAGGCCTGGCGGACGAAGGTAAAGAACCGAAAGGATATCGCCCATCTCTTCCGGAAGGAAAACGAACACGCGGGCGCGGCAACCCTGATCAAACGGGTCTGGCACAAGGCCTACCTCGCCGACCGCATGGGCCTCAAGGGCGCACTCCGGTCGTTCGAACCCGCCGATGCAATCGCGGCGGCAAGGGAAGCCGGGGAAACCATCGACGATGCACTGGCCGGCAAGCCCCGGTATTTCTCGGTGATCGTCATGGACGGCGACGACATGGGGCGCTGGGTAAGCGGGGACAAGGCCCCGCCCGCGGGGGACCTGATGACAACCGCCGCCCGCGCATACTTCGAGGAGAAGGCTCCCGGTGCATCCGCCTGGCTGGAATCCCCCCGGCATGTTTCGCCCTCCTATCACCTGCAGTTCAGCGAGGCCCTCTCCAACTTCAGCCTCTATGCCGTCCGCCGCATCGTGGAATATCACGGCGGCCAGTTGATGTATGCAGGCGGCGACGATGTGATGGCCATGGTGCCCGCCCTCTATGCCGTGGATTGCGCGAGGGGACTGGACGAAGCGTTCCGGGGAAGCAAGGAGCTGCCCTCTCAGTATCCGGGCCTGTTCATACCGACCGTTCCCGGCTTCATCCGACTGGCCGACCCATCTCCGGCCGAACCCGCCTGGCCGCTCCTGGTTCCCGGCCCGCTGGCGGGCTTGTCCGGCGGGATTTCCATCGGTCACTACAAGGAACCCCTTCAGGATATGGTCGAAGCCGCACGATCCGCCGAACACCGGGCCAAGGGACTCCCGGGCAAACATGCATTGGGCATCAACCTGTTCAAGCGAAGCGGGGAACACATCGAGTGGGATGCCGGGATGCTGTCGAGCGGCTTCCCGATGCTGCGGCTGTTCCAGCCGCTATTCCGCAAACACGACGATGCCGAACCGGTTATTCCCGGATCCTTTCCGTACCGGATCGCGGAGCTGCTCCGGCCGTTCGGGCCGGAAACAACCGTTTCCGATGACATCCTCCCGGTGCTCCGGGCGGAATTCCAGTGGTCCGCCGATCAGTTGCGAAAGAAATCCGAACTCACGCCGCTGATCGAGGCTGCCGGGAGATATATGGAAGAGTTGAAACAACAGAAGCGGCCGTTGCGGGATTTTTACAATCTATTCCTGATGGAAGCTTTTCTCGCGAGACAGATGGAGGAGTAACCATGCCCGCATATACCATTACCCCCCAGGATGTGCTGTTCTTCCGTGACGGCCGGCCGATCCATGCCGGCGGCGGCCATGGCGCCAACTGGCCTCTGCCATCGCTGTTCTTCGATGCGGTGCACGCCGCCCTGTACCGGGCCAACGGCGGGGAACCGGCCGACTGGGAACATGTGCACAAGGCGCGAAAGTCCGAACCCGGAGCAAGGCGGTTTGGATCTCTCGCCACCGCCGGCCCGTTCCCGGTGCGGCGGAACGACTGGCTGTTCCCCGCTCCCGCCGACCTCGCCCCGGATCGCAATGTCCTCGCCCTGGCCCCGCTGCCCGCCCCTTCACGGGGTGTGAACAGCCTTCCCACTCCCCTGACCCGGCCTGTCGGCGCACTGACCCCTCCCGCCAAAACCGCGACGTGCCCCTGGATCGACCGCTCCGGACTTGAAGCCTGGGCAACCGGGACAGACGGCGAAGGCCAACGGTTCAGCGACCGGGATCTGTTTGACGGGGAATGGTTCACCGGCATCGGCATGAACTCCGAAACCGGTACCCAGGACAAAGAACGGCTATACGCCGCGGAGTATCTCCGCCTTCACGAGGGCATCCAGCTCGGGACATGGGCGTCGATGCCGGTGACTCGCGGAGACGACCATGACGGCATGACCCGCCTGTTTCAGGATGGGTCAATCATGATCATGGGCGGCCAGCAGCGGCCCTGCGGGATACGGATCGCCCATGAGGACATCTCCGCTCTGATGCCGGTCAGCCCGCCACTGAGCGGCACACGGGTCAAATGGACACTTCTCTCTCCTGCCCTTTACCCTGCCATTGGCGATCACCCCGGGGGATGGCTGCCGACCTGGGTGGACAGCTCAAGCGGAAAGGTCCTTCTGAGAAACGGCCCCGGTGCGGGCAAAGCCCGGCGCCGCCAACTGACCGAGGGCGGGACCCTCGATGTAAAACTGATTGCGGCAGTCATACCCGGCGCGGTTGCATTCTCCGGCTGGGACATCGCCGGAAACCGGGCCAAGCAGACCCGCCTCGCGGTACCCGGAGGATCCGTCTATTACTTCGAAGGCCCCGACGCCCCCGCCCTCGCCGATCTCCTGAACTGGCACGGACCGGACCGGGAGCAGGCGGCAAACATCGTCCACCGCCGCAGTTCCCTGATGGGAGAGAAGGGGTTCGGCCTCGGCCTCTGCGGGCCGTGGATGCCCGCGCATACAACAATCGAATCGCATCAAACCTGAAGGAAGCATCATCATGGAAACAAACATCCTGTACTTGTTCACCCGCACCCCGCTTCATGTCGGGGCCGGAAGCTCGGTAGGCGCCGTTGACCTGCCGATCCAGAGGGAACGGCATACCGGCTTTCCCATCATCCCCGGTTCGGCCATCAAGGGCGTTCTCCGGGATACCGCGGAACGGACGGAGAGCCTGAAAGCGGAGGTCACGGACCTGTTCGGCGAACCGGACAAGGCCGGCTCGATCGCATTCGGTGAAGCCCGCCTTCTCGCCTTTCCCCTGCGCTCGGCCAGGGGCTCCTACGCACTGGTCACCTGCCCGCTGGCCCTGCAACGGTTCGCCCGCGATGCCGGCCTGGATCTTGACGTTCCCGGGGAACCGGATGACATGGCCTGTCTCGCCGGATCCGCCGTAACCATGAACGGCAACGTCGTGCTGGAGGAATACTGCCTGACCGTCAAAGGAGACGTTCCCGCGGCCTGGACGGACATCCTGCTGGGAGCGCTTGACGACGCGGTTCTGCAGGGCGCGCGGAACCGGCTGGTGATCCTGTCCAACGGCGACTTCTCCCACTTCGTCATGAACAGTTGCCAGGTCAACCAGCATATCGCCATTGATTCCGAAACCGGGACGGTGAAAAAGGGAGCGCTGTTCAACGAAGAAACCATTCCCTCGGAATGCCTGTTCTATGCCGCGCTCACCCGCCTGCCCCGAGGATCCGCGGACAGCACGCTGACCTCGTACCTGCAAACCGAACGTCTGTGCCAGTTCGGGGGCGGATCCACCACCGGTCTCGGTTTCTGCACGATGAAACTTGCGGGCAAAGGAGAACCGGCATGAAACAGAACCTTGAACAGATCCGGGCCCGCAATGCACTCGCCTGCGCCGGTCGCGGCGCCATCGCCGGGAAGGACGACGGCGAGGTCATCAAGAAAATCCCTCCGTTGATCATGAATCACGGGTTGCTCGCCGCCGCGGCATACGCCATGGATGAAAAGAACTCGGGGCATCGGGAAGCCTGGGACGGCATTGCCGCCCATCTCGCCGATCCCGCCGTGAACTGCCTGCCCGCCAACTGCACGACCTGCGCAGACATGATCAACCACCTCACCGGCCCCGAGGCAGGAAGCCACGACCTGAAGCTCTGCACCGCCGAAGCGATGGCATGGCTGTCCTACGCCCGCCGGTTCATCAGGAAAAAATCGTGAATCGCATTCCCATGCCGGAGGATGTGCGGCGGGTCGTCGGCGAGTACGCCGAACATGTAGAGAACCGCAGCCTTCTCCTCGACAAGTTTGTGTTTCACAAGCGATGGGGCGGGGAAGGTGTGGACTACAACGATGCCTCCCGATGGAGTCTGATGCGGATCTCCGCCAACGGCGCCGCGCAGCTTAACAAGGAAGCATCGGATCGGCAGACGAAATCCCAAGGCA
>JAUIHQ010000273.1 GCA_030432155.1 bacterium
GGCCAATACCCTTGCGAGTCTGGCCGGTGAGCCGGATATCAAAGCCGCCTATATTGTACGCGACGGTGATGTCTTTGCCTCCTATCTCCGAAACGGGCGGAAAAAAGATCTGAACCTCCTTCATCAACCGGCGGAACCGGGATGGTATATCGAAGGGGTTAAATTTATCTACACCGCTCCGATTGTTCTCGATGGCGAAACCATAGCGATGATTCAGCTTCACGCGGATACCAGCGACATGGGGGTATACCTGAGGCAATCCGCTCTCCTGTTGGGACTGGTTGTGTTGGTCTGTTTTCTCGTCTCGTTTGTTTTGGTTCGTCAATTCTGGCGACAGTTATCACGGCCCATCAAGGCCTTGAATCAAACCGCCCGCCACGTGCGGCACCAGAAGGACTTTTCTCAGCGTGCGCCGAAATATTCCGACGATGAACTCGGGCAACTGACCGACACATTCAACGACATGCTGGAAGGAATCCAGGAGCGCGAACGGGAGCTGCAGCATGCGCAATCGCGACTCATGAGCAGTGTTCGGGAATTACAGGATGAGAAATCCGCACTCCAACAGTCCCGTGAACGGGAAAACCGACTTCGTGATCAGCTCGGGCGGGCGAAGCGACTGGAAGCCATCGGTGTGCTGGCTGGAGGTGTTGCCCACGACTTGAATAACATTCTCGGTCCGGTTGTCGCCTATCCCGATCTAATTCTGGAGGAGCTCGGACGCGACCATCCTCTGGCGCCCGATGTTCGTTCCATGGGCGAGTCAGCCAAGCGGGCGGCCACAATTATCAAGGATCTGCTCTCTCTCTCCCGGCGCGGGAATTACAAGCACGAGCGGGTGGATATCAACGAAATCATTCTTCAGCATCTGACATCGCCGGATTTCCTTCAGAAACGGAAAGACCAGCCCGGTCTCCATGTCCGGCAGGAGCTGGGCGAGAACCTGCCATGCATCTCGGCTTCCGCGTCCCACCTCTCCCAGGTGATCATGAATTTGACCAACAATGCCATGGAAGCCATGCCGGACGAAGGCGGCCTTGCCATTCGTACCTATGCGATCAGGATTGAATCTCCGCGCAAAGGATTCGAGGAAATTCCCGGCGGACGATATGTCGTTTGTGAAATTGAAGACAGCGGAAGCGGAATTGCCGCCGCGGACATCGAGCATATCTTTGAACCCTTTTTCACCCGGAAAGAGATGGGACGAAGCGGCAGCGGGCTGGGGCTGGCCATTGTCTACGGAATCGTGAAAGACATGCAGGGATATATCGATGTGGAATCCTCACCGAGTCGCGGAACCTGCATGCGTATCTACTTTCCCTCCATCGACGGCGAGAAAGATCACAGTGCATCACCGCCCGCAGACGTTACCGGCAATGAATCCATCCTCGTGGTGGATGACGATCCGGCACAGCAGAAGCTTGCCCGGCGAATCCTGGAAAGCATCGGGTATCGAGTCGAAGCGGTGGCCAGCGGACCGGAAGCGGTGGAGAGCCTCGGGCAACAGCCGTACGACCTTGTGCTGTTGGACATGATCCTCGGAGATGGTTGGGACGGGCTGGAGACCTATCGGCGCATTCGCGATCAATGGCCCGACCAGGCCTGCCTGATCGTCAGCGGTTATTCACAAACCGAAAGCGTGAAAATCGCCATCGCCCTCGGCGCTCATGCCTATGTGTCCAAGCCCTATACACGCGAGGTCATCGGCGCCGCAGTTCGAAGCGCCCTGGACCGCAGAACGAAGAAACGGGGACAGGGCTGATAAAGAATGGTTCCCCGGGCGCGATTGGCTCGCCCCGGGGACGGGGCTCGTCCCGCATGGCGGGACTGCAGTCTGCACCTGCATCCCTCTCGGCTCCGTTGAACGGAGCCTTCGAGTCAAACGCGCTTCGCGCGTTCGAACCGCGTAGGGCGGTATTGTTCAGAATGGTGCCCCGGGCGCGATTGGCTCGCCCCGGGGACGGGGCTCGTCCCGCATGGCGGGACTGCATGCTTCGCCTGCATCCCTCTCGGCTCCGTTGAGCGGAGCCTTCGAGTCAAACGCGCTTCGCGCGTTCGAACCGCGTAGGGCGGCATTATTCAGAATGGTGCCCCGGGTGCGATTGGCTCGCCCCGGGGACGGGGCTCGTCCCGCATGGCGGGACTGCAGGCTTTGCCTGCATCCCTCTCGGCTCCGTTGGGCGGAGCCTTCGAGTCAAACGCGCTTCGCGCGTTCGAACCGCGTAGGGCGGTATTATTCAGAATGGTGCCCCGGGCGCGATTGGCTCGCCCCGGGGACGGGGCTCGTCCCGCATGGCGGGACTGCAGGCTTCGCCTGCATCCCTCTCGGCTCCGTTGGGCGGAGCCTTCGAGTCAAACGCGCTTCGCGCGTTCGAACCGCGTAGGGCGGTATTGTTCAGAATGGTGCCCCGGGCGCGATTCGAACGCGCGACCTGCGGATTAGAAGTCCGCTGCTCTATCCAACTGAGCTACCGGGGCGTTGGAAGTGGGGATACGGTAGTGAATTGGCGCTGACGGCGCAATCCTCCGGTTTTCAGCCCGGTCTTGGCAGGCGTCTCGCGTTCACGTAGGCTGGGATGCATCGTTTGGGAAATATTTCATGTCGGACACGATCATCCATATCCGGGAAGCGCTTGATGATAATTACATCTATATCGTCGAGAAAGCCGGCAAGGCGCTGGTGATCGATGCCGGCGAGTCCGCTCCCGTCCTTTCCCTGGTGCTGGCGAGAGAGTTGACCGTTGAGGCCGTCCTGATCACTCATGATCACGCCGATCACATCATGGGGGCGCGGGAAATCGCGGAGACGCTCCATGTCCCGGTGCTCGGACCGCCCGGGCTGCAGTCCGGCCTCACGGATCGCACGATCCGGGACAACGAGCGCCTCGCCGGATTGCGGGTTGTTCCGATGGAGACGCCCGGTCATGCCGTCCCCCATACGGCCTATCATCTGCCCGATGCGGATGCCGTTTTCACCGGCGACTGCCTGTTCGCCTGCGGCTGCGGGAGACTTTTCGGTCATCCGCCCCGCATGATGGTTTCCTCATTGGCGGCGCTGGCCGCTTTGCCCGGTACCGTCCGCATCTACCCCGGTCACGACTACACCCGCGACAATATCGACTTTGCCCTGACCGTCGAGCCGGGTAACCGTGCGCTCGCGGAACGCTCCGCCCGCATCGACTCGCTTGAAAATCAGGATCTGCCGACCGTACCCTCCACCATGTCCGAGGAGCTTGAAACCAATCCCTTTCTCCGTACCGGTTCCGTTGAATTGAGGAATAGACTCGATATGTCAGGCGCCGATGACGTAGATGTGTTTGCGGAGCTGCGCCGCCGCAAAGACCGCTTTTAAACGAGGTAAACTATGACCGACGACTCATCATTTCTTGCATCATTCAGCCATCGTCAGCGTTCGGTGATCACAACCGCCATCACCCTGGTCTGTCTCCTGTTTATCGTCGGCGTTGTGGTCTATTCCTCCATTCTGCTCGTCCGCTTCTTCACCTTTTTCGCCGATGTTTTTCTGCCGCTGGCCGTAGCGGGTATTCTCGCCCTGATGCTGAAACCGTACTTTAACTGGCTGTTCCGCCTGATCCGCATTCGCTGGCTCTGTGTGGCGCTGGTTTTTATCAGCCTGCTGATTCCCATCGGGCTGTTCGGCTGGTTCCTGGGGGGAATTGTCAAAGAGCAGGTGGCGGGTATGATCCGCAGCATCCCGGGTTTGATGACCGTGCTTGTTGACATGATCCGAACCCATTTTCCCGGGGTCATGGACCTGTGGAACCAGTACCAGATGACCGAACGGGTCCGCGACCTTCTCACCGCGCGGGGCGGAGATATCGCGAACAGCGCGGCCGCGATCAGCGCACAGATGATTTCCGCGGGCGCCGAGATGTTCCGGTCGATTGCCGGTCTCCTCGGGTGGGCGGTCTTACCGGTCTACCTTACATTCCTTCTTTTTATTCCCACCCTGTCGCGCGACCGGTTTGAGACCATGCTTCCATTCCTCAAGCCGGATACCCGGAAAGATGTGCTGTATCTCGGGTCGGAATTTGTCGGCATCATGGTTGCGTTCTTTCGCGGCCAGGTGGTCATCGCCCTGATTCAGGGTGTTCTCTATGCCATCGGATTTGCCATCGTAGGCGTGCAGTACGGTATCGTGCTTGGCTTGATGTTCGGTATCCTCAACATCATTCCCTACCTCGGGAATATCCTCGGGCTGGTATGCGTCCTGCCCATCGCCTATCTCCAGGAGGGCGGGGGGGTGCCGCTGATTGCCCAGGCCGGCGTTGTGTTCGTGGCGGTTCAATGCATCGAAGGATATTTCCTCACCCCGAAGATCATGGGCGACCAGACCGGTCTCCATCCGATGATGATCATCTTTGCCATGTTCTTCTGGGGAACCGCGCTCGGAGGCATTATGGGCATGATCCTTGCGATTCCGCTGACCGCGTTCCTTGTGGTTTTCTGGCGGTTATTGAACGAGAAATATATCAAGGAGTGGCTGTAGGACCGTTTTCCGCGGGGCCGGGTTCATCTTCGTCTTTGTCCTCTTCCCGCAGGTACTTCCGGAGCAGGAGAATCTGGGCGATGATGAAGGCGAAACTCAATCCGGTCAGACCGAACAACTTGAAGTTCACCCAGGCCGACTCGGATACCGAGTAGGCCACCGCGAGATTGGCCGCGCCGCTCAGGATAAAAAACCATACCCAGGCCCGGTTCAGCTTTCCCCACAGAACATCGGGCATGTCCATGGCTTTCTGCATCATGGTTTTTACCAGCGGCTTCCGGTTGACTGTCATGCTGAACTGAAACACCCCGGCAATGATCCAGTTCACGATGGTGGGCTTCCACTTGATGAAGTCGGGATTGTGGAAGAGCAGGGTGAGAGCGCCGAAAACAAGGACCGCGCCCAACGTGATCAGGTAGATCCGTTCAACCTTCCGCTTGACCACCCACAGGAGACCGGTCTGGACAACACACGCGGCAATCAGCACGGATGTGGCGACATAGATATCGAACTGTTTGTAGGCAATAAAGAAGAGGATGACGGGAAACAGGTCAAAAAAGATTTTCACAGAGAA
>JAUIHQ010000274.1 GCA_030432155.1 bacterium
CGACGATTGATCTGCAAAACCGATGCGATCTGCCTGCGGTTCAGCCCGGTCAGCGAAACCTCCCGGGCGGTGATGTGGTATACCCGGGATCACGGCCGCATCGTGACCCTGATCAAGGGATCCCAGCGGCCCAAGGGGCAATTTATCGGCCAGTATGACAGCTTCGCATCCTGCGAGCTTCTCTTTTACCACCGCAACCGCGAGCGCATGTTCATCGCCCGCGAATGTTCACCGGTGAAACCCCGTAACGGATTCCGCGCGCATTGGCGGGCCTGCGCCGGGGCGTCCTATCTCTGCGATCTGGTCATCCGCGCCACCGGGATTCAGGATCATCACCCTCAACTGTATGACCTGCTGGACGCGGCACTTGACGAGTTGCACGAAGGCGGGGAAGAGGTCTCGCTTCCTTCCCTGTTCTGGTTCGAACTCAAGCTGCTGGAGCACCTCGGCCTTGCGCCGCGGATCGAAGCCTGTGCCCGGTGCGGGCGCGCACTCGAGCCCGCGGGCGGCACGGTTCGTATGGTGCCCCGCGCCGGCGGCGTGGTCTGCGCATCCTGCATGGAGAAGGAATCGGGCCGGGGAATCGGCATCCGACGCGACGTCCTGGCCGTTCTCGGAGCCTGGCAGAAAAGCCGTTCGGTGCAACTGGCCCGGAGTACCCGGTGCACCTCCGTGCAGGCGACCGGCGCATCCCGGTGCCTCGGCCACTTTCTCCGGTACCACCTTGATCACCGTCTCCCTTCCCGCCGTATCGCATTCCGGCTGATCACACGAATCACCGATGCCGCCGGAACGACGCCACAAATAGGCTTGTCCGGCGGAAAGGGGCACCGCTAGGTTATCCTGTATGTACCAGTACCGAATGTTTACACGGGCGATCTCCGTATCATCCCACCTGATGAAAATTGCCGGCGGGCTGATCGGACTGCTCCTGCTGGCCGAGACGGCCCGGCTGTATCTGCTTTTGCGACGGGCTCATCCGATCGCCGGATACACGTTTCTGGGTCTGGTCGTCCTGGCGGCGATCCTCCTGTTCATCCGGATCATGATGCATGTGAAGAATCACCGCACCCTGACCACGTACCTGCCGGACACCGATCACGCCGGGCACAAGCAGTTACGGCGGACGTGCAAGGTCCTGGCCCTGTACTGCCGGCGTCTCAGTCAATCGCCCGGCATCACAGACGCCACCAGCCACAAGCTGGAGCAGCAGGTGTACGACATCCGCGAGCTGCTGGGATCCCACCCTCTCAACGAAGATCTCGTCCGGATGATCCGCATGACGGAAGATGAGGTTATTGCCGGAGCCTTTCGTGAAATTGAAGGGGAGAGGAAGGCCATCACCCTCGACAAAATGCAGGCGGTGATCGAGGACATGAACCAGCCGCCGTTCCCGGTCATCAAGCCCCTGGTGATGCTGTATCACCAGGTGACGATGATTTCGCAGGTGGTCGATCTGTATGTACCCCGGGCATCACTTCTTGAATACGGCCGGGCCATTCGCGATGTCTGGGACGTGATGACCAAGGGCGACTTCATCCGCCTCGGCCAACGGCTGTTTGAGGGCATCTATGAAAACGCGCCCCCGATGGGTCAGGCCAGCGATGACCTGGGGCAGGCCATCACCACCATCTGGATCACCCAGTCCATTTCCAAGTCCGCCGCCCAGCGCTGCCGGGCCTACGAGGGATGGGATCTTCACGCCGCGATCGACTGGATGGATACCCAGACCATTCCCGGACTGCACACCACCCGGGACGTCCTGCTCAACACGGTCATGCCCCTGATCAAGAGTCAACTGCGCCACAGCGCGCCTCCCGGCATGCCGGACCGGGAAGGATTTACCGACACGGTCACCCGCGGTATTTCCAAAACAGTGGAAACGGTGGTTCGCGAAATCACCGCCAACAGCGAGCGGCAGCAGGCCCAGCTCGAGGCGATCAACGCCCAGGAAACCATCGAGACCTTCGAAGGCACAAGCCAGGCCCCCGAGGGTGACCCGGTCCGGCCGCGGCGTCATCGGCGACGGCGCCGGAAGCGGCGCACCAGGGGGCCGGCCCGCATCTGGCACCTCATCACCCAGCGGTTTCGCTACGGGCGGGGCGGCGGGCCGTACCGCTCACCCTAGTCCGATTTCAGGATCATCTTTTCATCATGAACCCTTCTCCCCGTAAAGGCCACCTCCTCCCCAGCGTTCCCATGCCCGTTCCGTATGGAGCCCACGTCGTGGAAACCGGGGTCCAGTTCACCGTGTTCAGCCGCCACGCCACGCGGGTGTGGCTTATGCTGTTCGATCATCCGGACGACAACGAACCGACAATGGAGTTCGAGCTGGCGCCGGACCAGAACCGGATCGGCAATATCTGGCACATCCATGTCCAGGAAGCCCGGCCGGGTCAGTTCTACCTGTACCGCATGGACGGAACCGCCCCCGAAGGGTTGAAGAATTATTTCAACCCCCGGCAGTGGCTGCTTGATCCCTACGCGCTCGCGGTATCCGGTTCGCCGTCATGGGGAAGCCGATGGCGGATCGAAGCCGGCCAACACGTTCACAACGGGGCCGCATTTCCCAAGGGCGTGATCGTACGGGATGAATACGACTGGACCGGCGACCAGACCCTGAACATTCCGCTCGAAGAAACCATCATCTACGAGACGCACCTGCGCGGGTATACCATCCACCCGACATCCGGCGTACAGCACGGCGGGACCTACGACGGGTTCCGGGAAAAAATTCCCTACCTGCGCGACCTCGGCATCACCGCGGTGGAGTTCCTGCCCATCCAGGAATTCAATGAGATGGAATATTTCCAGGACAACGGTCCCCGAGCCAACCTCCGCAATTTCTGGGGGTACAACACCCTCGCCTTTTTCGCGCCCAACGGCCGGTACGGGAACCGCGGTGTTCACGGCCAACAGGTCGGCGAATTCAAGGACCTGGTCAAGGCGCTGCACCAGGCGGGCATCGAGGTCATCCTCGACGTGGTGTTCAACCACACCGCGGAAAGCGGAGACGGCGGACCGTATTATTCCTTCCGGGGCATCGACAACTCGATCTTCTACCTGATGGATCCCAGCGGCAAGCACTACATGAATTATTCAGGCTGCGGAAACACCGTGAACAGCAATCATCCGGTCGTCCGCGATTTCATTATGGATTGCCTCCGCTACTGGGTACTGCATATGCACGTCGACGGCTTCCGGTTCGACCTTGCCTCCATCCTTACCCGGGGGAAGAACGGGGAAGTCCTGCCCGATCCCCCGCTGGTGGAGAAAATCGCCGAGGATCCAGCGTTGCGCCAGACCAAGATCATCGCCGAGGCCTGGGACGCCGCCGGGACATATCAAGTCGGCGAATTTCCGAGCGACCGGTGGTCGGAGTGGAACGGTCGATTCCGGGATGACGTCCGGCGCTTCTGGGCCGGCCACGATCACCTGCTCGGCACGCTGGCCACCCGTCTCGCGGGCAGCGCCGACCTGTACAACAAGAATGCGCAGACGCCGCTCAAGAGCATCAACTTCGTCACCGCCCACGACGGCTTCACCCTGCGTGACCTGGTCAGCTACAGCCGCAAGCACAACGAAGACAACCAGGAGAACAACCGCGACGGCGAAAACCACAACTTCAGCATGAATTTCGGGCACGAAGGAGAAACCGACGATGCCGCGATCAACATCAAGCGGCAGAAAATGCAGAAGAACCTGCTGGCGACGATGATGCTCTCCCAGGGTGTGCCGATGCTGCTGGCCGGCGATGAGTTTTCACGGACCCAGAAGGGCAACAACAATGCCTATTGCCAGGACAACGATCTCTCCTGGGTCGACTGGTCCCTCTGCGACCGCAATCAGGATCTACTGGCTTTTGTCCGTGAGCTGATCCGGTTCCGCCGCAGCCATCCCAATCTACGGCGGCGAACCTTCTTCAGCGGTCACGGCTCACCGGACGGCCTGCAGCCCGATATCCAGTGGTTCGGACCGGAGGGCGGAGAGCCGGACTGGGAGCACGGACGAACCCTCGCCTTCCTGGTGAGCGGACATCACCGCAATACCGGTTACGAAACCGATACCGATGATGTGTTCGCCATCCTGCATAACGGCGAACATGACATCGATTACGTGATCCCGGACGCGGGGGGCGAACCATGGCAGATCGCTCTTAGCACGCAGGACCGCAAGCCGGAATGGAAGGTCCGGCAACGCAAACTGACCGTGGCCGGGCAGTCCGTGACCGTCCTGACGTCAGCCCTCCCGCCGTAAATCGAACCTTTGAACACCGGACCGGCTTGACTGTCTGTAGAACCGGACGATAGTGGAACGCAACACGAGGTGAATCATGGTACCGATGTTTGATCCAATGTATCTGATACTGGCCGTGCCGGGCCTGCTGCTGGCGATGCTGGCGAGCTTCATGGTCAAAGGCACGTTCAACAAATACAGCAAGGTGGCAGCCCGTTCCGGCATCACCGGGGCGGAAGCAGCCCGCCGCATGCTCGAAAAGGAAGGCGTGTACGACGTGACCATCGAGCCGGTCCAGGGGTTTCTGAGCGATCACTACGATCCGCGCTCCAACACCCTGCGTTTATCGCCCGGTGTATACCAGTCGAGATCCCTTTCCGCGATCGGCGTGGCCTGTCACGAAGCCGGGCATGCCCTGCAGAAGGCACACAACTATGCCCCGCTGACCCTCAGGTCGGCCCTGGTTCCGGTCACCCAGTTCGGCAGCAGCCTGGCCATTCCGATCTTTGCCATCGGCCTGATGACATCCATTCCGTTTCTCCAGACCCTCGGCCTGTGGCTGTTTATCGGAGTGGTGGCGTTTTCCATCATCACCCTGCCGGTGGAATGGGACGCCAGCGCGCGGGCCAAACGACTGATGGTGGGATCCGGCATCGTCACCGAGCAGGAGCAGGTGCATGCCGGAAAGGTGCTGAACGCGGCTTTTCTGACGTATGTCGCGGCCGCGGTGCAGGCCATCCTGACCCTGCTGTACTTTTTCCTGCGGTCACGGGACTGAGGCGCGCGGATCATGGTCATGATGCGTCGATGCCTGTGGTT
>JAUIHQ010000275.1 GCA_030432155.1 bacterium
GTCGCAGTTTCCCCGTATCGCCACCGTGTCGCCCACGTCTTTCCGCATGATGCGGATGGCCTCGAGCAGCACCGGGATCCGCCCGTCGGTCTCCGGGTTGATCTCGGGGAGGGATGCCGCCTCGTCGAGCGATGTGATCGCCGGCTCGGCGATGTGGCCCGGTTCACCGGGCGTCGCGTCAGTCTTCGCCCCCATCGCCTCGGCCAGCATCGTGGTATCCAGATCGATGAGAATGCAGTCGTATCCGTATTTTGCCTGAGCTTCCAGATGAGCACGTGCGGCGGCTTCGGGATCGCGAAGGTAATTCTCCATGCCGATCCCGAACTCATCCACCGCCATGCAGAAATTGTGCAGGCACACCGGGACCCGGTCAGGTATGCCGCCGTTCATGACCGTGAGGACGCGTTCTCGTGCATTCATAGGAGCATGATAGTGGCAGCGCTTCGCCGATAAAGCCCGGCCTGCACACTCACAATGCTATCATATTGGAGTCACCCGTTATGAGCGGCGCAGTTTCCGGCATGCAAGCAACCCGCCGACAAGAAGGAGCGTCGCAATGCTCGGCTCGGGGATGATGCTGAGCGCCTGGATTTCGCCGACCCGGCTGCTGCCGCTGGCGCTATGGTCAAAGGTGAAGCGAACCGCATTGACTGATGTCCAGGAACCGGAGACTTCAGCCACGGACCAGATCGCCGTAGGATCTTCGGGAGCCGCCACAAAGCCGGTATCCGGGACCGTACCCGCGGACGACCAGTTTCCGCCGCCATCGCTGGAGACCTCGAACAAGACCGAGGCGGTCTCGCGGTCAAGGAACGGATCAATCCCCGCCGGAACATCACTGCTGATCCACGCACGCAGACCGGTCAGGTCATAGGAGGTGCTGAAGGTGAGGGTCAGGCTGGAGGGATTTTCACCGCCGGAAATCCAGGCGTAGTTGTCCGAGTACCCGGTCCGATCCTCGAGAATGTCATCCAACGCGCGGTCGGCGGACCCGGGGTTGCTGGATGCGGTCAACGTATTGTAGAGCGGAGCGATATTGTTGAGTTCGCTGATATCGATGAGGTTGGCCTGGACAGGGTTGGCGGATAGCAAGACAATCATCGCCATTGTGCAGGCGAATCCGAGCTTCAGCATGGTCTTCATAGGACGAATCTCCTTACCTTTTGACTCAAAACATACATGCAGCGCACCCCTTTGCGTCCATGGCCTTTCGGTCCATGTGTTATGCACACTGCTCAACAAGCTTCCGGCGATGAACGCGCCGGTACATCAGCCAGCCCATGCCGCCGGCCATGACAATCATACCCCACTCACTCAGGGTCGGAATCGTGGCAGGCGCCGCACCGGAAATGGCATGGATTTCGCCCACCCGACTACTGCCCACATGCGTAAAGCTGAATCGGATGGCATTGACGGATGACCATGCGCCGGAGAGTTCAGCCAACGACCAGATGGCCGTGGGATCTTCGGGCGCAACGATGAAGCTGGTATTCGTCACCGAGCCTGCAGTCGTCCAGTTCGTGCCGCCATCGCTGGAGACTTCGAACAAAACCAGGGTCGTTTCACGATCGAGATACGTGTCGATGCCGGCCGGTGTATCGCTGGAGATCCACGCGCGAAGCTCCGTCAGCTCATAGGCATTGGAGAAGGTAAGGGTCAGGCTGGAGGGATTTTCACCTCCGGAATACCAGCAATAGCTGTCCGTGTACCCGGTCTTGTCCTCGAGAATATCATCCACCACGCGGTCCGCGCTCCCCCCGTTGCTCGACGCGGTCAAGGTCGCGCGGAGCGGGGCGATATTGTTGGTCTGGCTGATATCGATTTGCGTCGCCTGAGCGGTGACGGACAGCCATAACAAGCTGCCCAGCCCAAGGACGCCGGCGAGTGTGCGTTGATGGCTGATCTTCATGAATACGCCTCCTTGTTCCTGATCGTCATTTTTTATATCCATTCTTCGCATCTATTCGGCCCGGATACTCGTTGAATCCTCATATAACATAGTGTATACAGCTTCATATTGGAATGTCGCGGTCGGCAAATAACATATCCAATTCGGACATTCCGGGTGACCGGGCGCGGATGCGTTCCTGGGCGTCCGGCGTGGAATTCACGGACAATCCGCTGGGGTTGAAAATGGTCGATGCCGAGCTCGGGGCCGGTTTTCGCATGGGGCGGCGGTGCTCGCCACTGCCCTTGCTGTTGGTGTGCTATTCCGGGCAAGCATGGTTGCGAATAAGCACAATTGATCCGGGAGCGCAGATCGGAGCGGGGCAGGCGGTCTTTGTGCCGAAGGGCGGAGCGGTTTCGTATGTGTCGCACCGGGGGTCCCGGTTCGGTCATTTCGGTATTGAGTGGCTACGGGAAGAGCTTGCCCCGCAAAGCACAGATCCGGACAGGGTATTGCGTCGGGCGGCTGATCCTCAGCCCTTTCGCTATGCATACGAAGGCTTGTGCCATGAAATCATCAACAAACGAATCGGGCTGGTGCGGTTCGACTGGCTTCAGGTAATCGATCAACTGGCGCGGCGGGTGATCCAGGGCCATGACACGGCGTCCCCTCTGGCGCCGTTGCTCACGGCAATGGAACGAGATCTTGCACAGCCGTGGCGCCTTGCCGACATGGCGCGCCGGGCCGGGATGAGCGAGCGGAAGCTGCGGCGCCAGTTCCAGCAGGAATTCGGCGAGTCGCCCCATGCCTGTCTGCGCCGGTTGCGCTTGACCCACGCTGCGGGGTTGCTGACCGAATCAACCGCCAAGCTGGCCGTCGTGGCCGAGCAGGTGGGCTTCGCCACACCTTTTGCCCTGACCAAGGCGTTCACCCAATATTATGGGAAATCCCCGCGCGAATACCGGAAACAGGATGCAAAGGGGTGAGGTATTGTTGCGGTGCATTCGGCGACGCCCCGAAGGGTTCCCGTCGCGGCCGTTTGACCCCGTGCTCCCGGCGGGACCGGCGGGCCGGGGCGGCGACCTACTCATCACGGTAGACGTGCAGGCGGTAGTACATCGACGACACGGACAGTGCGTGAAGATACAGGTTCGTCAGGTCGGTCGGAGGGCTGTTGCTGGCGATTCGCATCCAGTTCGTCCCGTAGGGCGTTTCCTGAGCTTCGAGGATCTGAACCGCGTCCGAGCCACCGCCGTACCACACATGTGCCAGGCCCGCGTTCGTGACAATCACGTTCACCCACAGGCGGGATTGGCCATCCTCGGGACGGGTATCCGCACCGTATTCCTGCCAGGCGGCGAAGCCGTCTCCGTCGATATCCGCGAGGTCCGCGGCATCGTATCCCGCCCCGACCCCGTACCGGTGATGCCAGGGGATGGGAACCCCCAGGGATGTGAACCCAAACGGATTGGGGCGGCGGGGAGGGTCTCCGAGCAGGGCCAGCCCGAATTCATGGCCGGCCGCCACGCGGGATACGGACCCGGTCAGCGCAAGGCCCGCGGGTTGATAGGTCACCGATTGGGTCGTGCCGTCGCCCGGCCCGGCGGATGCAGTTCCCCAGGCCCATCCGCCGCCGTCGCCGTCCAGTGCAACCGCATACCCGGCGCTCCATGCCGCGTCGATCTGTATAACGTCAGACATCCCGGTAACCATCATCGGCAGCGAGGTCGAGGAAACCGCAGCCCCCACCCCCAGCCGTCCGCCGCTGTTGTCGCCCCATGCCCAAAGCGTTCCATCATACCCGACCGCAAATGCACAGCGTTGTCCGGCGGCCACCGCCACGATGTTGCTGAGCGCATCGATCCGCACCGCGAGGGATACGGGACTGTTGGTATGTCCTAGACCGAGTTGCCCTTGCTCGTTCCGCCCGCAGGACCACAAATAGCCTCCGGCATCCAGAAAGAAGCTGATGTCCTCACCCGCGGCAACCGCCGTGATGTTGGTCATCCCGTCGCATGCCTGAGGATAGGCCGCATTGGTGGTGTCGCCGTTTCCGAGCTGACCCTGCATACCCTTTCCCCACGCCCAGGCCTGCCCAGCCTCGTCCAGAGCGAGGCCATGAAAGGCCCCCACCCCGACGGCTACCGCCTGCGTGATGCCTGGTACCGCAACCGCGGACGTCACGACCGACGATGATCCGTTCGGCCCGACCTGTCCCTCCTGGTTTCGACCCCAGGCCAGCACCCCGCCGTTGGTATCGATGGCCAGACCATGGTAGCCGATATCGATCATGGCCATGTCATCCGGGATGCCCGATGCGAGGCCGGGCAGACCACGGTTCTGCTGGTCTCCGGTCGCCAACTGTCCGTCGGCATTCCCGCCCCACGTCACCGCGTTCCCGTCCCAGGCGATCATCGCGGCCGAGTCGGCACCCGCGCAAAGCTTGATCGGGGCGCTGCCCAACCACCGGATCCGTTCGGGAACGGCCCGGTTGGTCAGATGGCCGAGGCCCAGTTGACCGGACGCGTTGACGCCCCACGCATAGGCTTCATCCCCGTTGGCAAAGGCCTGGGGGGTCATCGCACCGGTGGGAATCTCCTCACGGTCGTCCCAGAAGTTCTCCCAATGCAAATGGATGACCGGATCGGAGCCATGGGATTCGTACTCGAGGGTCACCGGGTAGGCGGATGCGCCGTTCAGAACGATCCCGGTGGAAGCAAAGGTCCCCACCGAGGGGAGGCTGGTGGCGCTGATCGCAGTCATGCCATCGACGATCAGACGGGCGATGCCCTTCACCCTCATACTGAACACATACGATCCGTCGACCGGGGGTTCGAGATCACCCTGCCAGCGAACCGAAAAATTGGTGTCCGACAGTCCCGCAGGCAGGTCCCACGGCACCTCGGCATTCCAGACCGAAAGGGCTCCGAAGCGGATGCGCGGATCGATCCTTGCATCAGCCGGCACATCGAAAATGTGCCCGGCGTAATAGCGCCCGTAGAGTCCCGAGCCGTCTTGGGCCGCTTCCATCGGCGCTACGGCCAGGGAAACGGTTCCGGTTTGCCGGATCAACGCGTCCAGTCCGTGAAGGCGAAACAGCGGATTGTTGTTTTGACCGGGGCTGTACCAGTACACCGAACCGTCCGACGTCTCGACCACCG
>JAUIHQ010000276.1 GCA_030432155.1 bacterium
CCTGAAGGCACATGACGGCGTGATTCGAGTTGTCTGGCACTCGGGAAATCAGAAACCGCGCACCGAAGCCTACAACAAACAGTTATCGCACAAGCGGGCGGAAGCTTTGATCGAGTATATGGTTCGCGAACATGGATTGCCTGCGGACAAATTGATTGCCTCAGGCATCGGGCTGGAGACCGAGACGCCTCCGGCCGGCTTCAAGTACCAATGGGTGGAATTCCTTCCCAACGATTGACATCGGCGGGATCTCACCGGGACAAATACGGGAAGTAAACCGGAGCGCGAAACCGGACAGGCCGGATGTCGTGAATAGCTTCCTTCCCGGACTTTTCTGCGCTACAATCGTCTGTCATGAACCGACCGATCACGCGGCGGCGATTTCTGAAAACCGCAGGGGCGGGACTTCTCGCTCCCTACTCCCTGATCCCCCTTGATGCGAGCGCCGCGCTTCGCCGGACCGGTGATCCCTTCCGGATCCGCCGATTCCTCAAGCCGGAATGGGTCTTCCCGGAATCCGTGGCATCGGGCGACCCCACCCCGTCGGGGGTCATACTCTGGACTCGGATCAACCCGCGGATCTGGAAATCCGACGAACCTCTGGCATTCGAAATCGCCCTCGATCCGCGCTTTCAGCGCATGGTCTCCCGGGGACTCATCGACCCCGCGGGCATCCGTCCCGAGGCGGATTACACCGTCCATCTCGACCTCAACGGTCAACTTCCCGCCGACAGCTTCTGCTACTACCGATTCATCTATCGCAACGCCGCGAGCCGTACCGGCCGCTGCCGCACCCTGCCGCCCGATGGCGCGCCGATCGACAAACTCCACCTCGGCGTCATCACCTGTCAGGACTACACCAACGGCTACTACGGCGCCTTTGTCCATCTCGCGCTTGAACGCGA
The DNA here is from genome assembly GCA_030432155.1 of bacterium. Taxonomy (GTDB): domain Bacteria; phylum Verrucomicrobiota; class Kiritimatiellia; order CAIVKH01; family CAIVKH01; genus JAUIHQ01. Next base: position 906 of record JAUIHQ010000276.1, read on the forward strand.
GCTCGACTTTGTTCTGCATCTGGGCGACCTCATTTACGAAACCACCGGCGGCACCGGGTTCCAGTCCGGCCCCTTCCCCGACCGAAGCATCCTTCTTCCCAGCCTTCGTACCTCCGCCATGGGACTCGACGATTTCCGCGCCCTCTACCGCACCTACCGTTCCGACCGGTACTTTCAACTCGCCATGGAGTTTCATACCTGGATCGTCATCTGGGACGATCACGAAACCGCCAACGACTGCTACTGGGATTACACCCGGGATACGCTTGGCGCCCCCGACCATCCCTATACGCTATCCGCACGCTACGGGAACGACCCGGGCCGCCTGCGCCGGCTGAAACTCGATGCCCAGCGGGCGTGGGCCGAATACGTTCCGACGCGCATCACCTTCAACGAATCGGCGGATCATCCCCACGATGCGATGACCGAATACCGGTCGGTTGATTTCGGCGACCTTGTTCATCTCGTGCTGACCGATGAACGGACCTACCGGGCCGCCCACCCCTGTGGCGAAGATGAGTTCGGTCGTGATGGCCGCATCATCAACCCGGGATGTCCCGAAAGGTTTTCCCCGGGACAAACCATGCTCGGCGAGCCGCAGCGCGACTGGTTCATCAACAGCATCACAGGTTCCGGCGCGGTATGGAACGCCTGGGGCAACGAAGTGTTTCTCGGGCCTCTGACCATCGGCGAACCGGGCATGGAACGCTTGATCCTGAATCTCGACGCGTGGGACGGGTACGCCGGCGAGCGGGAGTTTATTCTCGAATCGCTTCGCGATGCCGGTGTCCGCAACCTCGTGGTCCTGACCGGCGACCTGCACACCTTCATGTCGTCCTACGTCAAACTCGATTACGCGGATCTATCCAATACACGTCCCGCCAACATCCTCGGCGTGGAATTCATGACCCCCGCGGTCACGTCATCGAATTTCGCGGAGCTGGCGGGCTACACCCCGCCACCTCCCGCATCCAATCCCTTCGCGTCCATGCACCCCCGATACTTTCTCGAAGGCGCCATCCGCGCCAACAACCCGCACGTCCAGTTCTTCAACAGCCAGGATTGGGGATACTCTACGGTAACCTTTCGACGGGATCGAGTGGAGTACCGGGCCTATGCGGTGGACAAAACCGTGAACAGCTTCCGGGCCGCGAAGCGCCTGATACGACACCACCGGGTCATGCGGGACACCATGCATATCGAAACGCTCTGACCCATGCTCGCCCTTGGGGAGACCCTGTGATAAGGACATCATCATGGATACGCTTCTCTTTATGCTCAGCCTCGCCGTCCTCCTGTTTCACATTGCGGGCGTCCTGTCGCTCATCAGCGCCCTGATGACCACCCGCACCCCCCAGGGCGCCATTGCATGGTCGATGTCCCTGATCACCTTTCCCTATCTTGCAGTCCCCCTGTACTGGATATTCGGCCGCAACAAATTTCGGGGCTATGTCGATGCCCGACGCAAAGGGAACGACGTCATTCACGGCATTACCCGCGGGCTTCAGGCATCCATTCCCACCGTCCGGTCGCCCGGCACCGAGACCAACCCGCACCTGACCGGCCTTGAGGCGTTGGCCAGGATGCCATTTACCCGCGGGAACAAGGTCGACCTGCTGGTGGATGGCGAAGCAACGTTCCGTGCCATCTTCGAAGCCATCGACCGGGCGAAGGAGTACATCCTGATCGAATTTTTCATCATTCATGAGGATGATCTGGGCCGCGAGCTGCACCGCCGCCTCCAGGCCCGGGCGCGTAACGGTCTTCGTATCTATGTTTTATACGACGAAGTGGGATCGCACGGACTTTCTGAAGAATACCGCCGAAGCCTTCGCGAAGCCGGCGTGGATATACGACCCTTCGATACACGCAAGGGTCTGCTCAACCGGCTCCAGATCAACTTCCGCAATCATCGTAAAATCGTAATTATTGACGGCAAAGAGGCTTACGTCGGCGGTCACAACGTCGGTGATGAATACATGGGCCGGGACCCGTCGTTCGGCCCGTGGCGCGATACCCACGCATCGTTCCGCGGACCCAGCGTAACCGCAACCCAACTGGTGTTTCTTGAAGACTGGCACTGGGCGGCCGGAACCGTACCAGAGCTGCGATGGGACATTCCGGAGCCGGCGGAGGACGGCGCCGACATTCTCACACTGCCGTCCGGCCCCGCCGACAAACTGGAAACCTGCAGCCTCATGTTCGTGAACATCCTGCATACCGCGCGAAAGCGGGCCTGGATCGTAAGTCCCTATTTCGTTCCGGATCTCGACGTGATCAGTGCAATCCAGTCCGCGGCTCTCCGCGGGGTAGAAGTTCGCATCATGCTTCCGCTGAAGCCGGATCACCTCATGGTCTACCTGGCTTCGTTTGCCTATCTGGCGGTGCTGGATCTGCCCGGGATACGCTTCTTCCGGTACGAGCCGGGATTTCTCCACCAGAAGGTTCTGCTGATTGACGACCATCTCGCAGCGGTGGGTACGGCCAACGCGGACAATCGATCCTTCCGCCTGAACTTCGAAATCACGATGCTGGCGGCAGACCGCGGATTCGCGGGACAGGTCGAGTCGATGCTGAAGGAAGACTTCAGCCGTTGCCGGGAAGTTGACCGGTCGGATTATGACCGGCGCAGCCTGCTGTTCAAACTGGGCGTGAAGGCATCGCGCCTGTTGTCGCCGATCCTGTAATCAGGATCGAGCCGGATAGCCCGGTTTAAATTAATCCGTATCCTTTTCATTGGTGACTTCGACCTTACTCGTACACATACTTATACACACTGCTCGGGGGATCGCGTGTACGAGTATGTGCACGAGTACGAGATGAGCGGCTACGACATTTTTGAAACTGCTCTAGCCCGGGCTGACCCCGTCATTCCTCCGAATCGGAATCCATGATCCGGCTTGCCCGTATGAGCGGTTGTCCGTCCGCGTCGTAGAGAAACAGAAGTCCGTTTTCATCCAGCGCCCAGGATTCAACCTTGCCCATGGCCTCCAGAAAGCGAGACTCCTGGTTCATCACCGCTTCCGGGCATGCACGCTTCGTGCTGATCAGCGGACCGAATGACATCCGGTCTGCATCGAGGGTAACACCGCCGTTGTAACGATTGCAGGCGGTATCGCCATAGACCCTCCCGTCTTCGGAAAACGAGATGGTGGTTCGGGCAAAATCAATCACCCCGGCACCGCCGATATCCTCGACGAGCCATGACGTACCGGTCAGGCCTTCCGGAGTGACCCCGGCCCATCCGGGGAGAACGCTTGCGCCAATGAGGAGAAGGATCCATGCAGGTACTTGCTGAAGACGCCGCATCATGCACGCTCCGGAAGCGAACGGACGACCGAGCCCAGAATGATCAGCGACCACCCGGCAAAGAGAATGCGAATACCGAGTAGCGTTCCAATCGCCCACGCGCCGGATAACGGCCATCCCCCGGCTTTTTTCACATTCACGTTTTGTTCAGGATGGTCGGTCATGATGGATTACTCCCTTTCGATTCCGGGTAATGACATGTCGGCCCGAACTATGGCCAAGGAGCCGGAGGAATGCGAGATGCAATACCGCTGGGCAGGTTGAACCGGTCCGGATAGAATGACGGCATGTTTACCTGTCCCGGCTGTTCACAGAAACTGCTGAAACACACGGAACCGGGGAAAGGTGTGTTCTGGTATTGCCCGGACTGTGAAGGACGGACCGCCACCGTTCCCCTGCTCCGCCGGTATGTCGACCGTGATGCGGTCAACCGGCTCTGGCAGGCGGCGCGCGAAGAGGACGGCTCGGGGTACCGGGCGTGCCCCTCCTGCAATCGGTCGATGACCGCGGTTCACATTCCGGTTGAGGATCAGCCCGTAGTCCTTGATGTCTGCAAGAGCTGCCAGCTTGTTTGGTTTGACAAACGGGAATACGACCGCCTGCCCCCGCTGCCGCCGGAACCGGTTGAGCCGGACCTTTCCCCGAAGGCGAAGCAGGCACTGGCTCTGATCGAAGTGGACCGGATCCGGGAGCAGCGCCAACACGATATGGACAACGACTTCGGCGCCGTTCCGCTGGAATACTGGAAGTTCA
>JAUIHQ010000012.1 GCA_030432155.1 bacterium
ACCTTCCCGATGATCTCTCCGGTCATCTATTTCAACCTCGTCATGGGCATCATCGGCTCATTGCAGGTCTTCGCGATTCCTTACGTGATGTTCGGCGGCAGCGGCCCGAACCGTTCCGCCCTCTTCTATGCCACCTACATCTACGAAAACGCCTTCACCTACAATCAGATGGGATATGCCAGCGCCATGTCGATCATCCTGTTCATCATCATCATCGGATTGACCTGGCTGGCCACCGCCGCCACCCGCCGTCACATTCACTACTCGGGAGAATGAAGCCGTGAATAAGCAGCATCCCATTACCCGTTTCATCATCTATGCGCTGCTGATCGGCGGATCGGCGATCTTCCTGATCCCCCTGTTCTGGATGATTGCCACCGCGTTGAAGCCGATCGATCAGACCATGGCCATGCCGCCGACCTGGATCCCGTATGGCTATTATGCGGACATCGATGGCGAGCGGACGCTGGTCAACCTGCGGGACCGGTTCGAGGTCGATTCACTTCTCGTGCGATGGCCGGATGGGGGCAAGGTTGCGGTTGTGGAGTCGGCCCGGGTCGAACAGGGCATCTACACCGGCGGAGAAGGCCTGGCTCCGGAATCGGTGGAGGTGGTGCAGTCCATTCCCGCCTCGCCGGAGGACCCCTGGGTGAGGGCCGTACCCGAGACCGATTCGCCCTATGCGGACAAGGATGCCTGGCACCTGATGCCGGAGTCGGCGGTGGAGCGGGAGATTCTGCCGCGATGGGGCAATTTCATGGCCTCGGTACGGGCAATGAAATACTTCCCCCAGTACCTGAAGAACACCCTGATCCTCTGTCTGTTGACGGTCATCGGCACCGTGTTTTCCAGTGCGATGGCGGCTTATGGATTCGCCCGGGTACCGTGGCGCGGTCGCAACGTGATGTTCGCGATTTGTCTGGCCACGATGATGATCCCCTTTCCGGTCATCATGGTGCCGATCTACTGCCTGTTCCGTTGGCTGGGCTGGATCGGAACGCTCAAGCCGCTATGGGTGCCGACATTCTTCGCCGGCGCGTTCAACGTGTTCCTCCTGCGTCAGTTCTTCATGACCATCCCCAAGGATTTGTCCGAGGCGGCGCGGATTGACGGGTGCAGCGAATGGAGGATTTTCTGGCAGATTATCCTGCCTCTCTCCAAGCCGGCCTTGATGGTGGTGGGCCTGTTTCAGTTCATGGCCACCTGGAACGATTTTCTCGGCCCCTTGATCTACCTCACCGACCAGAAGGATTTCACTCTCGCTCTCGGCCTTCAGTTTTTTCAGAGCCAGCAGGGCGGCACCGAGTGGCATTTCCTGATGGCGGCCAGCACCCTGATCGTCCTCCCCGTGATCGTCCTCTTCTTCTTCACCCAGCGCTCGTTCATCGAGGGCATCTCGATGACCGGGATCAAGGGGTGATCGGGCGGTGCGATTTCACCGCCGGTTCGCGGGAGAGGAAGGGGAGGCAGGCGAGGCCGATGATGGAGACGGCACACAGGACGAGCAGGGCCGTGCCGTAGCCGAACCCGGCGGCGAGGAAGCCGCCGGCCCGGCCCGACCAGGCTTCGCAGGCGTTGGTTGCCGCCATGAACACGCAGAATTGGGTCGCGCCGAGCGCGGGATTCGTGAGGTTCATGAACATCGCGTACGAGGCGGCGGTGAACATGCCGACGAACAGGTACATCGCGCCGAGGGTTGTGAAAAGGGTGCGGGTATCGGGCATGCCCCGCAGCCATGCGGTTCCGGTCAGGATGACCGCCAGCGTGAACCCCGCGAGGAAGAACCCGCAGGCTTTCCGGACACCGACCCGGTCCGCGGCGGCCCCACCCAGCAGCGCCCCCGCGGTCATCGCCAGCACCACCGGGAGAGCGAAGAAGCTGCCGACCTGGTGCCGGGCGGCTCCGGCATCCAGCAGCATGGGTCCCGCCATGGCCCCGGAGGCCTCGAAGGCGGCGCCGGACAACAGGGCGAACACGAGGCCGGCCCAGGTCGAGCGGCGCCGGAATGCCGCGCCGAGGGTGAGGAAAAACGAGCGGAGATGGCGGCGGGTTGTCCGGGTGTCGGCGGGCGGCACCTTCATCCGCACCACCAGGAACATGACCACGGCGATCGCGGCTACGAGCAATCCGATCATGCCCGGCGAACCGAGCCGGCTTGCCGCGGCGAGAATCGCTCCGCCGAACAGGCTCCGCCCGAGCAGCATACCGAGCTGCATCGCGCCGTTGACCCGCCCCCGCTCGTCATCGGGTACGGTGCGGATGGCGAGGGCGTCGATCGACGCGTCCTGGGTCGCGGCTGCGAACCCGTGTACCAGCAGCAGGGTCATCCACGCCGGAAAGTGATCGGCCGGTGACAGCACGCAGAGCGGAAGCAACGCTAGGACCATCACCGACTGGGAGGTAAGGATCCAGTGTTTGAGCGTCCATCGCGGGGATTGGGCGACATCGATCAGCGGCGCCCAGAGGAATTTCAGCAGCCAGGGCAGAAGCAGCGTCGAGGTCAGCGCGGTGATCTTCCCGATGTCCATGCCGTCCTCCCGCAGCAGAGTCGGAAGAGCCCACCAGATAAAGCCTATCGGGGCACCCTCGCTGAAATACAGGAACCCGAACGTCACCCTCCGTTTCATCGACGCATCCATGACGTCCCCGTTGATACCACAAACCCGACCCTGCGCGAAGCCCGAGGGGGCATTCACAAAACAGGGCCCCTGCTCCGAAAATTCTTTCTCATTCAGGGGCGGTTATCCCAAGCATCTCCTTCAGCCAGCTGAACAGGCAATGGGCCATACCTTTCGACCCTCCAAGCGTTGCGTATGACCAGGATCAATATAAATTATATGTAAGGTACGGCCCCATTCTGCTCGGCCCTGTACACATCGATATTCTGACCTCCCTCTTCGGGGTTGCATGGAGTGAGGCCTATGAAGGCAGGATGTCAGGCAGCTACGGGGATGTCCCCGTCGTTTTCATCGGCAAGAAGGAGTACATCAGGAAGAAGAAGGCCACGGGGCACTAGCAGGATGAAGCCGACTTGAAGCCCTGGAAGGCACCGGTGGGTGAATATGAGGCTTCCGTACACGGCATACCACTGAGGCTTGGTGTTCGAAGGAAGCACATACCCAATCAGCCAGCTCCGAATAAGGAGCCAGACGAATTCTGGCTCTCATTCTGACGTGTCCAGCATCGAATTGTCATGGCCGTCCACGTTGATTGTATCATCATTGGCCGGGTCCAGCAGCCATTCGCCATCCGCGACCAGTTTATATCCATAGATCCCACGGGGAAGCCGAAGGCTGGTTGTCCACAGACCATCTTCATTCCTGTGCATGGGCCACAGTCGGGTGTTCCAGCGATTGAATTCGCCGGCAATGTAAACCTCCGACACTTCATTGTTTCTGTAAGCAAGCCGGACCAGATCCTGAGGGCCGCGCGGATATTGAACCCATTGATCACGATCTGGAACTGTGACCTTGAACAGATCGTTGTGAACCGACAGGTACAGATCACCGGCGATGGACATAAGTTTCATGTGGGTCAACGGATGCGGAAATTCCGTAGCGATTTGAAACGACTCGCCGGACTTGGGGTCAACCGTGAGCCAGTTCGGTTTACGATGGGCTGTGCTGGTTAATAGATGAAGGATACCCTGATGCATGACCACCGACTGAAAGTAGGGGTCAAAAACCCATGGTTCGTGGAAAGGCCGATGGCCGAAATCGACAACGAGTGCCGGTGTTGTATCCAGGTCATCGCAGCGATATACGCCCGCCCATTGCTCATTGTAGGCATGTCCAGTTGCGATATAAAGCTGAGAGCGTGATTCATCCCATATTGTGCTGGTCCATACGCGAGGCCATACGCCTGACAGCGGCCACCGGGTGTTGAGCACTTCAGGAGCGGAATGATCGAGTGGAAGGATCAGGGGTTGCGCGAAAACATCTCTTCCGACCAGCAGGCAATCGTTGCGGGCGTTAAGTTTACCCTGAGGAAGATAATGGATCCAGGCAGGCTTGAAGGAGGTCATCGGGTCGTGCCCGTATTGATCGGCAGCAAATTGCTGTTTCCCTTCGTAGATAACGTCCACCAGAGGCGCACGACCTCCATCTGTAATCGACATGACGGCGATCCAGGTCCGGTGCACGCTGTCGTTCGAAAAGAGGGCACCTGCTATCGCGATCCTCCCTTTGTCAATCGCACAGGCCCGGGTCTCATGAAATGTTCCCAGGCCGAGGCTGTCGGCCGTTGCAGTCCAGATCCGATCATTGCCGTGAACCGTGATCGAATCCCCGCAGATATCCCACCAGTACTGTCCATCCCAGATCATTCCCTCAAGATTGCCGTTACGGTCACGCTGGGAAGTGTCCGGAGTACTATCGCCGCAAGCGCGCAACATATTGGGTGGCCACTCAGGCAGTCGTGTTAATGAAGGTGGGCCAACAACCCTTTGTTCGGCCAGGGGATCAGGGTCCGTTTCGATCTTCTTGAATTGAGCATGTCGCAGCATGACACGATTGATCTGGACCATCATGTCGTTCGGTACTCCCCATTCCGGGAGCCTCTTCCGGATCTCATGCTTCACCGTAATGAATGAATCCCCGTCATGAATATTCTGGCAGGCCCGCAACATGGCGGCCGCAATTTGAAAATCCTGCCGCCCGGAGTAAGCGAGTCGGTCGATGAAAAGATCATACGGGGGGCCACCAAAGTGCATGAGCACATCGAGCATTAATCCAATCTGAAGGATTTGCCGGAAAGAGATTCCACTTGGAGGAATCACATCGCAAAGCCGATTGACGAGCGCATAGGCGATGTCCTGGTCTGCACCGGCGACAACATCGGCCGCATACATGATCTCAAAAGCCCACCGCATGATCTCGGTATCGGAAGTGTGACCGGCAGAGACAAGGCGGTCGATGTAGTCCAGGTAGCTATCGACAAGGATGAATCTCAGATCCTTGATGCCGTCCCTCAGTTCACGTCCGAAATCCCCATGCGAGATGGGGGTGCGGGAAATATTTCTGCGATACATCGCGATGGACTCGAACGTTTCATCATCAATGAATGCATTGTGGAGCAGGTAATCGACATGGCGCATGGCCATTTCGCTTGCCCAGAGGCGCCGCTCATCGGGATCCACGGGTACGCCATGACCAAAGCTCACGGGCTTGAATCTTGATTCGGCGAACATGCAGAGCGACTGGATGGCGATCGTGCGCATGGACTTGCTGGCGGGTCGAATCAGCACCGCGCTCTCCGAGAGAGACCAGGCTGATTTGTAGTTGCCCAGAGCAAAGCTGCTGGCGGCATACTGCTCCAGGTCGCTCGTTTCCCGGATCGTATGATGCGGGTCTGCGAGGCGGTCATGGATCATGCCCAGCAATTCGTACGTATAGGCGGGCAACCGCTGAGGTAAGTCGGTAATCTTGATAAAGGGAAGCTCTTTTGCAGACAGCAGTTGACCTGCCCGGTGGAGTTCCAGTGTGATCATAACGCCGGGGTCACCCTCATGAGTGAGAGACTCATAATAACCTCTGACCATGACTGGAAGCTGGTAGGCCGCGGGCTCTGATTGGTCTCCATATCCCACAAGTTTCTGGACCGATTTCCATTCGACAGTCCGGACATCCGGATACCCCAAAAGGGCATGCTGAAGAATCGTCGCTAGAGGCTCCTGGAGGTAACGATGAGAAAATCCCATGTCCCGGCATTCGAACGGCGGAACCGTGATATTGATGACATCCGGCTCCTCTGATTTGAGGCGGGCTACGGTAAGGTGTGTGTATGTGTCTTCGAGGATTCGAGGAATCCAATCCTGAGCCCAGATCCACGTTGCATCCGTCAAACGCAGACCGCTGCGGGTTTCAACGAGTGCAATGGACACAGCCGTGAGGCGGTTGGTATGATAAGCATCAACAAGGAGCATGAAATCGGCACTGTTGCTTCGGGCCCAGCCAGTCAGCTCGGTTGCACTCGGTTCTGGGGAAACATTGCAGTCAACCGGCTGCGCGGTTACGATGTTCTGCTCACAGGGAATGACCTTGATGCCGGATTTCGATTGAAGGTAATCCCGGATGTGACGTGCCGCCTCATCCTTGTCATGGTCAAGAGGGAGGGTCGTGAGTATGGCTATGGTACAACCGGGAAGTGATTCATCCGGAAAGGCAGCTGAGCTGAGCAACAACAGTAAAAGAGTTATCAGAATTGGGACTTTCATGCTGGATCGCGAATCGTGTACGTGGGGTTGAGCAGATCTATATGTATTTGAAGTGTAGCGATAGCCCCGCTCGGCGGCGACGTAAATGTCATTGATCAGATTGGATTGCAGTCTTTTGTCAGAACGTACGTTTAATCCGAATCATCACAATCGGAGTTAAGATGTTGGGTGGGGGTGGGATTCGAATGTAGAAGGCATGTGAACCGGTTGGAAGTGAAAGCCGGGTTGGGGCCGGAATGACATTGTAGCCATGGGACTATGCCATCCATCATCCTTCTCGCTTGCCCCACCTCCTTCGCTTCAACATGATAACGGCATGAAGATCTCCTGGTTATTCTTGAAGGCGTTCCTTCGGGCTTCGATGATACTGTCTCCGATCTGGCTGACCCTGGCCGCGGTCATATCGGTTCTCGGATTGGTGATTGCCCGGGTCGAGCAACTGCCTTGGATGGACGGGCTTTACTTCGCCTGGGTAACCGGCATGACCGTGGGCTATGGGGATATCGCTCCGCAGCAGTTTGTATCCCGCGTTCTCAGCATTGTCATCGCGATCAACGGTGTGGTGCTGACCGGGATTCTTGTGGCGATTGCCGTACAGGCGCTACGCGCCGCGGTCAACCATGCTCCGGCGTTCGAGCGTATTCGAGACAAGCTGACGGATCACCTGCCGCCTCAGGACTGAAGGTGCGTGGATCGGGCCGGCGCCCGGATCAGTCTGCATCCGTGTCCGCGTCTGCGGTCCATCCGCCGCCGAGCGCCCGGTAGAGACTGACCAGGTTGCGGGACTGTTGACCGAGGCTGGCCGCATGATTGTCCTGCTGGGTGGCGAGATTTCGCTCGGCATCGAGCACGTTCAAGAAGGTGACGAGGCCGTTCTCATAGAGACTCCGGACCTGGTCCACCGCTTTCTCCGCGGATACCACACCTTCCCCGAGCCGTGCGGCCCGGATGCTCTCTTCACGATAGGCCGACATGGCGTTTTCGACATCCTCCAGCGCGGTCAGTACGGTTTGCCGGTATTGATGCAGCGCCTGGTCGGCCCGGGCTTCCTCCGCCCGGATGTTGGCCCGCACCCGGCCGCCCTGGAACAGGGCCCAGCGGAAGGTGGGCCCGAATCCGTACCCGAGGCTTTCACTGGACCCGAGATCCCCCGATTCGGTGGCTTCGAATGCGAAGGAGCCGCTCAGGGAAAAACGGGGATAGAGATCCGCCGCGGCGACACCGATGCGGGCGGTCTGGGCGATCAGGCGCTGCTCGGCGGCCCGGACATCCGGACGCTGCCGCATGACCTCGGCCGGAATGTCGCGAAGGATCTCCGGCGAGGGGTGGGGAACCGATGCGGCTACGGCAAGCTGGTCGTTCAATGCCCCCGGCGCCTGGCCGGTCAGGACGGAAAGCCGGTGGATGGAGGCCGTAAGCTGTTGGCGAAGCTGGGGCAGCGTGGCCTCGGTGCGGGACAGGTTCAGCCGCGCCTGATGAACATCGAGGGCGGGAACCAATCCCGCATCGTATCGCCCTTCGGTCAGACGCAGCGTGTCCTTCTGAAAGTCGATGTTCTGCTCCGCGAGCCGGATGCGGAGCTGGGCTTCGCGGATGGAAAGATACGTGGAGGCAATCTGCGCATTGAGAATCACCAACGTGTTCCGGTAATCCTCGACCGATGCCTGAAGGCCGGCGCCCGCGGCCTGTACCGAGCGGCGGACCCGGCCCCAGACATCGATCTCCCAGCTTGCATCGACGCCGATGGAATATAATTCGAAGGTCCGGTCGGGGAGGGCGGCGCCACCGGATGCGTCGCTGACCCGGGTGGAAAGTACCGAACCTTTGCCATCGATGCCCGGCAGCAGAGCTCCGCGAGCGATCCCGCGCAGGGCAAGGGCCTCATCGATCCGCGCCACCGCGGTTTTCAGGTCGAGGTTTTCCTCCTGGGCCAGTTCAACCAGGCCGGTGAGCTGCGGGTCGTCGAACACCGTCCACCAGGATGCAAGGTCGGCGGCGGTTTCGGATTCGGTGGCCGGGACGGATTGGGTCCATGTGTCCGGGAGATCCAACTCGGGTTTCTGATAATCCGGACCGCTCATGCAGCCGGCGAATAGGATGGCGATCCCGGCAGAGGCTGACGTGATGAATCGATGGCGTCTCATTCCTCGTCTCCCTCCTTCATGGCCGGACCGGTAGCCGGCGGAGCGGAGGATGCTTTGCCGGCGCCGCTCATGCGGGCGACCGCATAGAACAGCATGGGAACAGCGATCAGGCTGATGACGGTGGCTGCGATCATGCCCGAGAATACGGTGGTGCCGATGACGCGCCGGCTTTCCGCACCGGCGCCGGTGGCGATGAGGAGCGGAATGACACCGAGAATAAAGGAGAACGCGGTCATCAGCACCGCCCGGTAACGCAGCCGGGCGGCATCGAGTGCGGCGTCGGCGAGGGCCCGGCCTTTATCCGCTTCAGCCTTGGCAAACTCCACCAGTAGAATGGCGCTCTTGGTGGATAGGCCGATGAGCAGGACGATGCCGACCTGGGTGTATACGTTGTTGTCATACCCGCGAAGCATGACCCCGATGACCGCTCCGAGCAGGGCGGTGGGTACCGACAGAACCACGCCCACGGGAAGGGACCAGCTTTCGTACTGGGCGGCCAGCACCAGAAACACTAGAACCACGGCGAGGACGAAAATGATGGAGGTCGAACCCTGGGCGGCTTTTTCCTGGTACGAGAGTTCGGTCCATTCATATCCAACCGATGCGGGCAGGGTGCGGCGCGCCATGTCTTCCACGATACTCATGGCATCGCCTGTGCTGTACCCCGGCTCCGGCTGGCCCATGATTTTCATCGCCGGATAGATGTTATACCGGGTGAGGCTCTGAACGCCGATGATTTCCTCGATCGTCATCAAGCCGCTGAGGGGAATCATGCCGCCTCGTGGATGAGGCACTTCCAACATGCCGATATTGCTGACATCGGTCCGGAACGGCCGGTCGGCCTGCGCCTTGACCTGGAACGAGCGGTTGAACAGGGTCAGGTCGTTGATGTAGGCAGAGCCGAGGTACGTCTGCATGGCCTGGAACACCGATGATAGAGGTATTCCCTTGGTGAGGATCTGATCCCGGTCCACATCGGCCCGGATCTGCGGCACCCCGGCCCGGAAGGGTGTATACATGCCGGTCAAGCCGGTCTGGGCGTTGCCGGACTGGATGAATTCCTGCCCGACGGTTTGCAGCATGTCGAGACCGACGCCGCCCCGGTCCTGCAGCATCAGGGTGATGCCCGCAGTCAACCCCACGCCGGGCAGAGACGGCACCGGAAATGCCATGGCCGCACCGTCCTGGATCGACTGGAAGCCGCGGTTCAACTTGGCGAGGATGACGTTCTGGCGCTCCTCCGGTCCGCGGTCATCCCATGGGTGAAAAACCACAATCATGAAGCCCGCATTGGGGACGGCGACCCCGTCGAGAATCGAATAGCCGGAGATGGTCAAGTAGTCCTTCACCCCGGGGATACCGCCGACCACGCCCTCGACACGCTGCGCAAACGCCGTCATCCGTTCCTGTGAGGCGCCGTCCGGTAACTGCAGGTTCACCAGGCAGTAGCCCTCATCTTCCTGCGGGACAAATCCCGAGGGGAGACGGCCGAGGCCGTAGATCGCGAGTCCGGCCATAACCGCAAATAGGAGGATGCCAACCGCCACCCGGCGGATGGCCGCCTTGACCACGACCGCCAGGCCGTTGCGGGACCCGTCGATACCCCGGTTGAATCCGCGGAAGAACAGGTTGGGCTTCTTGTCCGACGGCGGACGAAGCAGGATACCGCACAGGGCGGGGGAGAGGGTCAGTGCATTAATGGAACTGAAGACCGTGGCTACCGAGATGGTCACCGCGAACTGCTTGAACAGGGTCCCGGTGATACCACCCATGAAGCTTGTCGGCACGAACACCGCGAGCAGCACCAGCGTGGTGGCGATGACCGGTCCCGACACCTCGGTCATGGTGTCCATGGCCGCCTGCTTCGGGGGTTTTCCTTCGGCAAGAAGCCGCGAGCAGTTTTCCACCACCACGATGGCATCGTCCACCACGATCCCGATGACCAGCACGAGTCCGAACAAGGTGAATTGGTTGATCGAATACCCGATGCCGGCCATGGCCGCGAATGTACCGATCAGCGCGACCGGGATCGTGACCGCGGGAATGAGGGTGGCCCGGACATCCTGGAGAAAGATATAGACGGTCAGAACGACGAGAATCAGGGTCGCGAACAGGGTGATCAGCACTTCCTTGATCGATGACTTGATGATGTCGGTATTGTCATACACGATGGCGTAATCGAGACCCTCGGGAAAACTCTGCTTGAGTTCCTCCATTTTCTTTTTCACGCCATCCGCAACCTCCAGCGCGTTGGCCCCGGGGATCTGGTAGACCACGAGGGTGGCCGAGGGTTTGCCGAGATAGCTCGATGTAAAGGCATACGAGCTTGACCCAAGTTCGATACGGCTGACATCGCCCAGCCGCAGGACATCCCCGTTGTCGCCGGTGCGGATGACGATGTCGGCGAATGCCTCCGGATTGTCGAGGCGGCCGCGAACCATGATCGGCATGGTGAAAGCCTGTCCGTCCGGCACCGGCGGCTCGCCGATCTTGCCCGCTGCGACCTGCACGTTCTGGTCCCGGACAGCATTGAGAATGGTATCGACGCTGACCCCGCGGGTTCTCATGCGGTCGGGATCCAGCCAGATCCGCATGCTGTAATCGCCGACGCCGAAGGTCTGGACTTCGCCCACACCCGGCGAGCGGGCCAGCTCATCCCGAAGTTGGATGTTCATGTAATTCGACAGGAACAGTCCCTCGTACCGGTCATCGGGGCTGAACAGGGCCAGGTAGAGATTGGCATCGGTTGACCGTTTCTTGACCGTAACCCCCATACGCTGGACTTCCTGGGGCAGGCTGGCGATGGCGGCGGAGACCCGGTTTTGGGTCAACACATTGGCGGTATCCAGGTCTGTACCGGACTCGAAGGTGATGGTCAGGCTGTAGGTACCGTCGTTGCCGCACACGCTCTTCATATAGAGCATGTTCTCGACACCATTGACCTGGGCCTCGATCGGGGTGGCGACGGTATCGGCCACGGTCTGGGCGTCGGCGCCGGGGTAGACTGCGGAAACGGTCACCGTGGGCGGGGTGATATCCGGATAGCGGGAGACCGGCAGCGAGATCAGCGAGAATGCGCCGATCAATACGATGACGATCGAAACAACGGCGGCAAAAATCGGGCGGCGGATGAAGAAGTGGCTGAACATGAGGCTCAGATTCCTTCGCCGGTGACCGGAGTGACCTTGATACCGGGTCGGGCCCGCTGGATTCCGTTGACGACAATCCGGGCGTTTTCGTCGACGCCTTCCGTGATGACCCGCCGGGTATCCACCCGGGGACCGAGCTCGACGGCCAGGCGCTTCACCTTGCCTTCGCCGTCCACGGAAAGAAGATAGGGACCGACAAGATCCCGCTGCACCGCCAGTTCGGGAACGAGAAGCGCCCCCTCGATTTCTCGGGGAACCATAACCCGGCAGAACATACCTTCCACCAGCATCGTATCAGGATTGGCAAACCGGGCTCGGACCAGCAGGGTGCCGGTATCGGGGTTCAGGGTGTTGTCGAAATAATCGACCGTGCCGACTGCTTCATAGGTGTCGCCGTTGGCAAGCTCCAGGTTGACCGGCGGAGGCTCGGGTTTCGGTTGTCCGCGAATCACCTTGTCCCGGAGATTGTCGAGCAGGGTGCGTTCGTCCACGTTGAACGAGACATGAACGTCATCATCGTTGATCAGGCGGGCGAGGAGGGTGGCCTGGCCACCGCCGACGAGGTTGCCGGGGTCGACGAAAGCCTGTGATATGCGGCCATTCATCGGGGCGGTGATTTCGGTATACGACAGATTGATCTGCGCCTGCTCCACCTGGGCTTTCGCCGCTTCGACTGCGGCCTCCGCAGCCTGGACATCCGCTTCCGCGGTGAGAATATCCAGCTCGGAAACCGCCTGGTTCTGAAAGGCCTTCTGCTTCCGCTGGAGGGCGGCTTCGGCGAGGTTCAGGCCGGCTTCGGCCTGGGCAAGGCCGGCTTTCGCGCCGCTCAGAGCGGCTTCGTACGGTTCCCGCTCGATGCGGAACAGGATGTCATCCTTGCTGACCCGCTGGCCGTCTTCAAATCCGGTTTCCTCGAGATACCCCGGTACCCGGGCCCGAATATCCACCGATTCAAGCGCCTCAACCCTTCCCGGGAATGCCTGGAAGACCGTGACATCCTCAAGGGCCGGCGCAGCCACCGTAACCTCCGGCGGAGGAGGCGGCTGGAACTCATTGCGGGGGCCGCATCCGGCCGGCAGGATCGCTGAAGCGACAGACAACAAACAACCGGCCGCGCCGGCACGAAGGGTGATGTTCATGAGCGCGGACCATAGCGGACCGGGATTGTGTTCTCAAGTCCTTATGTGGAGCCAGCAGAGGGACTCGAACCCCCGACCTCCCCGCAGTTGCGGGGTGCTCTACCGATTTGACAGAATGTCGTCGGGCCAGATGAATTTGTTTTGTATGACCAACTCGATATGCCGCCGGGTTTTCATCCGTTTCAGGAATGATTCAGCGCGTTTGGCGATAGCCATGGATTCAAATGGTGAAATCGACCGTACCGACCATGGCCCTTTGTTCCGGGTTGCCGTAACAGCATTTGTATGATGCTGGCGTATTCTTCGTTCCGGATCGCTTGTTGATCCAATGTAGTATCTGCCGCTGGTTGACGATTGCAGGATGTAGAGAAAACCTTGCATGAAAGATTGGAGCCAGCAGAGGGACTCGAACCCCCGACCTAGTGATTACAAATCACTTGCTCTACCAACTGAGCTATGCTGGCGACAGGAATTGACGCCCGGCACTGTAGGGTGCCGGCGGGAAATCGTCAATTGCGGGGGAGGGGTTTGGAGAGATCGGAATCTCCATCCTCTTCACCCGCCGCCGCGGGGGTCTGGGATTCCGGCTCGATAAAGATGATATCGGGACCGGGTTCCTCCTCGGGGGCGGGGGGGATGACGATGGGATCGACACCGATACCGGTGTCATCGATTTCGACAAGGCCATCGTCCTGTTCCTCTGCTGCATCCGACGCTTCCGTGAGAGCGGGAACCGGCTCTTCCTCCATGGCGGGTTCTTCTTCGATGGCTGCACGCTCGTCCTCCGCGGCGTCGGCCACGGTTTCCTCCATCTCTTCTACAACTGCCTCGTCCACCGCTTCGGATTCCGACGGTTCCGGCATTTCCTCCAAGACTTCGATATCAACCGGCTCGTTCGGTTCCGCCTCCGGTTCAGGCTTCGCTTCCGGGAACTTGATATCCTGCCGGCGAACCGGGAGGACGTTGGCCATGTTGATCTCGACCGGCTCCGGTGGCGCCGTTTCGACGGCGGATTGTTCCGCCGGTTCTTCCATGGCTTCTACATCATCGACATCACCGGCCGGTTCCGGCGCCGCTTCCTCGATGGCCGGCATTTCCGGGACCTCTTCCGCTGCCGGTTCCAAGGCGGTCATTTCCACATCGGGTTCGACCGCAACAGTCTCGGTCTCCGGCTCCATGGCCGGGTCCGAGGGCAGGGGCTCCGGTTCAACAGCGTCAACTTCCGTTTCCGCCATGTCTTCGATCAGGTCATATTCATCGGTGGGCGGGGGAAGGATCTCGATCGCATTGTTCTCCACGGGTTCCTCCACCGTCGGCGAAACAATCAGGCTGTCTTCAATCTCCTCGATCGGCGATACCGCATCTGCCGCGGAAGCGTCGGGGATGGCGAACATGTCGATCTCGATCGCCGATGTTTCCGGATCATATGTTGATCCGCCATTCGTCTGAAGGTATCCGTATTTTTCCGCCATCAGGGTGCTGAGCAGGGTGATGATGAATTCCTGGGTGGGCATGCTGTATTCATCTTCGAAGGTCCGGAGACTGTTCCGCAGCGAGGTGGCGACCACGTTGAGGTGGCCCTTCTCCGGGTCGAACAGGTCCTCCATTGCGACATTTTTTTCCTTGGTATACGCGAACAACTCCTTCTGGGCTGATTCCAGCATGCGGTTCAGCTCGGCGATCGCCTGTCCATAGAAAGGGTGGTAGCCCTCGGTGCTGGACCGTATTACTTCATCGAAATCATCGAAATCCGTGGCGATATCCGAAACATCCTGGACGATGAAATAATACCGGCGTTTGTACTGATACACCGTACCGGCGAACATGTAGGCTTCACCCGGTTCCAGGTTGCGAACCATGTCCACGATCGTCTCATCGGCATAACAGTCGCCGAGCTCGCGGGTTTCAAACCGGTAGGTGCGGGTATCGCCGACTTCACGGACTCGCTCTTCCGGCCGTTCGGCCAGCGTGTCTTCGAAAATGACGCCCTTGGCCCAGTACCGCTGGGGCGATTCTTTGAGTTCATCAACCTTCACCGGCTTGAAGTCCTGGGCGCGTACCCCCAGGCTCAGCCACCCCGCAAAAATGCAGAAGCAGGCGATCTTTATTCGGCTCCCCATCATCGTCGGCATCTCCTGTGCATATCGGGTCATTGTCATCTCTCAAGGCTCGTTCGTCCAGCGTGAACGCAAAACAAAGCCGGGTGCATGTGGACATACACCCGGCTTGCCGAAACGTACAGTTGGACCGGGATCAGGCTTCGGAACCCGCGGTGCTTTCCTCACGGCTGTCCATTTCCGCCATCGCGGCCTTGCGGCTCAGGCGAATCTTGCCGTTCTGTTCGACACCGATGCATTTGACCCACATCATGTCGCCGGTCTTGCAGATATCCTCAACGGATTTCACGCGGAAATCGGCCATTTCGCTGATATGGACGAGGCCTTCCTTCCCGGGGAGGATCTCGACGAACGCGCCGAATTCCTTGGTTCCGGTGACCTGACCGTGGTACAGGCGGCCTTCCTCGGGATCCGCGGTGACGAGGTTGACCTCGCGAATCGCGGCATCCAGGGATTCCTTGTTGTTGCTGAAGATCCGGACCGTGCCGTCATCCTCGATATCGATCTGGGCGCCGGTGGTTTCGGTGATACGGCGGATGTTCTTGCCGCCGGGGCCGATGAGGGCGCCGATCTTTTCGGGGTTGATCTGCACGACGTGAATCCGGGGGGCGTAGGCCGAGAGTTCGGAACGAGTCTCGGGAATCACTGACTGCATGAAGTCGAGGATCTGGTGCCGGCCCTTGTTGGCGAGGCGGAAGGCGCCGTCCACCAGCTCCCAGGTCAGGCCGCGGATTTTGAGATCCACCTGGAACCCGGTGATGCCGTTGCGGGTGCCGGTGACCTTGAAGTCCATGTCGCCGCAGTGATCCTCGGCGCCGAGAATATCGAGCACCAGCTTGGCATCGTTCCCGCCGGTGAACAGGCCGACGGAGATACCCGCCACCGGATTGGTGACCGGGACACCGGCGTCCATCAGGGCGAGGGTGCCGGCGCAGGCGCTGGCCATGGAGGAGGAACCGTTGGATTCCATGATCTCCGAGACGACCCGTACGCTGTAGGGATAATCCGCCGGCATGACCTGGGCCAGCGAACGCTCGGCCAAGTTGCCGTGACCGATCTCGCGGCGGCTGGTCGAGCCGAGGCGGCCGACTTCACCCACGCTGTAGGGCGGGAAGTTGTAATGAAGAATGAAGTTCTTCTCGGTCGGCCCGCCGGTGATGGCGTCCATGGACTGTGAATCCGAGGAGGTGCCGAGGGTGACGGTGGCCAGCGACTGGGTCTCGCCGCGGGTGAACAGGGCCGAACCGTGGGTGCGGGGGAGGATGCCGACCTGGCCCGAAAGCTGGCGCAGTTCCTCGAACCCGCGCCCGCCGATGCGGGTGTTGCGCTCGAGCACGAGGCGGCGGGTTTCGCGGATTTCAAACGCGTCCCAGAGCTGGAAGATCACTTCCTTTTCGATGTCAGGATCCGCTTCCTTCAGCCCGGCTTCGAGCTTGGTCCGAATTTCCGCGATCCTGTTCTGCCGTTCCAGTTTGCCGGAGATGGCGAGGGCGTCGATCAGCTCGTCGCCGACCACGGCGACCGCCTTGTCGATCAGCTCGCTGTCCACCGGCTTCTCTTCGACAACCTTGTCGGCGAGGCCGAGTTTGCGGCGGAGCTCGAGCTGGGCATCGATGATCGCGGGAATGAATCCGTGCGCGAATTTCATCGCGGCGAACATATCCTCATCCGAGATTTCCTTCGCGCTGCCTTCGATCATCAGGGGAAGATCCCGGGTGGCGGCATAGGTCAGGTTGATATCGCTCTGTTCCATCTGCTCGTGGTTCGGGTTCAACACGAACTCGCCGTTGACCCGGCCGACCCGGACTGCGGCAATCGGGCCTTGGAAGGGAATTTCCGAAATGGTCAATGCGGTGCTGGCGCCGATGATGCTGAGAATATCGGGGATGATTTCGCCGTCGGTGGACAACAGGGAATTGTTGATCTGGACGTCGTTCCGGTATCCCTCGGGGAAGAGGGGGCGGATCGGGCGGTCGGTGACCCGGGCGGTGAGGATTTCATGCTCCGAGGGCCGGGCTTCACGCTTGAAATAGCCGCCCGGAAAGCGTCCCGCGGCGTAGAACTTTTCCCGGTATTCAATCTGAAGCGGGAAAAAGTCGACACCCTCGCGGGGTTCGCTCTTGTTGGTCACGGCGGAGAAGAGAATCGTGTCGCCGAGGCGAACCGTTACCGAGCCGGCGGCCTGTCGGGCCATCAAACCGGTTTCGATGGTAAGCGTCTTGCCGGCCAGGTCGACCGAAACGGACGTGGGATTGGGTGTAGTCATGGTATGGTTTTCCTTACTTGCTGGTCGTGGGGATGGATAGAGTTCTTCCGGCCGATCCGGTCACGGCACACGAATACAGTTCGCGTACAATCCGGATAGGGATGTCGGTTCGACCGGTCATGGATCGGAAAAGAGGTTGAGCGGGAATCGCGTCGCTTAGCGGCGCAGGCCGAGGCTCTGGATGAGCTTCAGGTATCGCTCTTCGTCTTTCCGACGGAGGTAATCCAGCAGTTTGCGCCGTTTGCTGACCATGGCGATCAGTCCGCGGCGGGAGCTGTGATCCTTCTTATGCGACTGGAGATGGCCAGTCAGATCCTTGATGCGCTGGCTGAGCAGGGCCACCTGGATCTCAACGGAACCGGTGTCCTTTTCATGCTGCGCGTAATCGTTCTTTATTGTTTCTTTCGAAGCAGTATCCATAACGCTTCAAGCCTTCCACACGAGCTTGTCTGTTGTTTCCTTCGTTTTTCTGTTTGTTGGCGGGAGGTTATAAGGACCGGTCGGGACGATGTAAAGCCCATAAGATGGAATTATGCGGCCTTCCGCCCGGTACCCGCGTTCTACCCGGTGTGTGAGGGTTCAGCGCCTAATGTTTTGCCTGTCAACGAATAGCGATGTAAATCATCAATCCGGGATCACGATGCCGGCGGGATCAAGATCCACCTTGGGATAGTTCAGCTTCATATCCCGCATCGTCCGGCAGATGATGCTGGAAACGGCGACATTCCGGAACCATTTGTGATTGGCCGGTATCACATACCACGGGGCCTCGCGGGTGGAGCACTTCCGGAGCGCAGTCTCGTAGGCATCCCGGTAGTCGGTCCAGCGTTTCCGCTCCTCGACATCGCCTTGGCTGAATTTCCAGTGTTTGTCGGGATTATCCAGCCGGTCCTGAAACCGTTCCTTCTGCTCTTCTTTGCTGATATGGAGGAAGAATTTCAGAATCCGCACCCGGTTCCGGGCCAGCATGTACTCAAAATCGTTGATCTGGCGGTAGCGTTTGCTCCAGACCGTCTTCGGAACGAGGTTGTGTACCCGTACGATCAGAACATCCTCATAGTGGGAGCGATTGAAGACGCCGATCTCGCCGTATCGCGGCACCGCGCGGTGAATACGCCAGAGGAAGTCGTGATCCATTTCCTCGTCCGACGGTTTCTTGAACGATGTTACGCGGCAACCCTGAGGATTCATCGCGCCGAGAACATGGCGGATTGTACCGTCCTTGCCCGCGGCATCCATCGCCTGCAGGATGATCAGCAGGGCCTGGGAGTTGTCGGCATAGAGCACCTGCTGCAGCTCATCCATTTCCGCGATGACCTTCCGGGTTTCTTTATGCGCTTCTTTTTTGCTTTTGAACGGCCCGGTCCATGACGGATCGATCTCGTCGAGCTTCACCTTGCTGCCGGGTTGTACCAGCATGTTGTCCAGCCACTTCATGTTCCTGTCTCCCGGGTTGATCATACGTCGTGTCCTTCCCACTATAATGAATACGATGAAAAGGTCGATGCCGGGATGTTCCGTTTCCGGCGACGGGACTTGTTCTGCCATGTCCCCTCTGGCATCATGCCGCCCATGAACGAAGGGCTGCCGATCCGGGAACTGCTGATCATTGCCGGCCGGGGGAGTTATCCCCTGACGCTGGCCCGTTCCGCCCGTGCCCAGGGCGTGGAGAAGCTGGCGGCGATCGGATTCAAGGGGGAAACCGATGCCTCGCTCGGCGACCTTGTGGATGCGATGAAATGGGTTCGCCTTGGACAGCTTGATCCCACGTTGGCCGCGATGCGCGAACTCGGGATTCCGAATGCAGTGATGGCGGGTCAGATCAAGCCGACCCATCTGTTCAATCTCCGGTTTGATACCCGGTTGCTCTCACTGCTCGCGGGATTGAAGGAGCGAAATGCCCACAGCATTTACGGTGCGATCTGTGAAGAAATCCGGAAGCAGGGGGTGGAACTGCTGCCGGCCAGTCGCTTTATGGAGTCGGCGATGCCGGTCGCGGGATGCCTGACCGCCAGGGCCCCGGACGAGCGGGAGGAAGAGGATATCCGGCTCGGGGTTCATGTGGCCAAAACCACCAGCAGCCTCGAGATCGGACAGACCGTGGTGATCAAAGAAGGTACCATCCTCGCGGTGGAAGCCTTCGAAGGCACGGATGAGACCATCCTGCGTGCGGGCAAGCTGGGAGGGGCCGGCGGGGTGGTGGTCAAGACCGCCAAGCAGGGTCACGACATGCGGTTTGATATTCCGGTTATCGGGTTGCGAACGATGAAGAGTCTGAAAAAAGCCGCGGCATCGGTCCTCGCGGTGGAAGCCGGTCGGACCATTTTGCTGGACCGGGAGGCGCTGATCGAGGAAGCGGACCGGCTGGGCATCAGTCTCGTTGTCCGGGCCATGTGCGATCAAGAGCAGGAGTGAAGGAAACGAATCATGACGAATGAAACCATCAAGGTGGGTGTGGTCGGGGTCGGCAGCCTCGGCGTGAACCATGCCCGGATCTATGCGGAACTCGACAATGCAGAGCTGGTAGGCGTGTTCGACAGCAACATGCAGCACGCTCGTGACGTGGCGGCGAAATACGGCACCACGGCCTTCGAAACCCTCGCCGACCTGACCGCGGCCATCGACGCGGCCAGCGTGGTGGTACCAACACATCTTCATTTCGATGTGGCGTCGCAGATGATCCGTGAAGGCAAGCACCTCCTGGTGGAGAAGCCGATTACCGCCACGACCTCGGAAGCGGAAGAACTTGTGCGTATGGCCCAGGGAAAGAATGTGATTCTGCAGGTCGGACACATTGAACGGTTCAATCCCGTCATGGAATATCTCGAACGGGAAGCGCGCAACCCGCGGTTCATCGAAGCACACCGCCTCGCCCCGTACCCTCCGCCAAGGGAAGGGTTCTCCCCCCGCGGAACCGAGGTGAACGTCATGCTCGACCTGATGATACACGACATCGAAGTCATTCTCCATCTCGTGCGTTCACCGTTGAAGGAAATCCGCGCGGTGGGGGTGCCGGTGCTCAGTCAGAGCGAAGATATCGCCAACGTGCGCTTTGAGTTCGCCAACGGATGTGTCGCCAATGTCACTGCCAGCCGCATCAGTCCCGAACGTATGCGCAAGATCCGGGTCTTTGTGGACGATGCCTATATCTCGCTCGACTATCAGAAGCAGGCCGGCGAGGTGTTCAAGAAGGACGGGGCCGTCGGTATTGCCCGGCAGGATGTTCCCATTGAAAAGGGCGAGCCGCTGGCCAATGAACTCCGTTCGTTTGTCCAGTGTGTCGCAACCCATGATGACCCGAAGGTCAGCGGGGAGCATGCGGCCGAAGCCCTGAAGATCGCCGCGCAGGTGACCCAGTTGATGCGCAAGCACCGGACGGTTTCTCCGTGACGGAAGACGGTAACCGTCGACCTCATCTCATGGTGGTCGCGGGCGAGATGTCGGGGGATATGCATGCCGCCCATGTCGTCGAGGAACTCCACTCCCTCGTACCCGGCATCCGGATCAGCGGTATCGGGGGCGATCGCCTTCGGGAGCGCGGGGCGGAACTTCATTACGATGTGCAGGACATGGCGGTGATCGGCATCAGCGAAGTCATCCGGCGATACGGTTTTTTCCGGCGGGTGTTTCACGATATGGTGGCGCGGGCAGAGCGTGAACGCCCGGATGCCGTCCTGTTGATCGACTACCCGGGCTTCAACCTCCGGTTTGCGGAGAAACTCCACCGCCTCGGGATCAAGGTTCTTTATTATGTCTGCCCCCAGGTCTGGGCCTGGCACCGGTCCCGTATACCGAAGATGGCCGGGATTCTTGACCGGTTGATGGTGATCTTCCCGTTTGAGGTCGATGTATTCGCCGGCACGGATCTCAAGGTGGATTTTGTCGGGCATCCTCTGGTGGATGAATGCCGGACGATGATGGAAGCGGAGGACATGGATCTTCCGTGGCAGGGATCCCCGAAGGTGGCCATCCTGCCCGGTAGCCGCCGCCAGGAGTTGGAGCGTCTGATGCCGGTGTTACTGGAGGCAGCCTGCCGGGTCGAGAAACAGGTCCCGGGGGTTTCGTTTCTGCTTCCCGCAGCCTCATCCCGAACGCGCGAACAGGCGGAAGCAGCGATTGCCGCCGCCCCCTGCGTTCCGAAACGGCTGACCCTTGTCGAGGGGCTGACCCGGCATGTGCTCAAGCAGGCGGATGCCGCCTGGATCAAGTCGGGGACGTCCACACTCGAAGGCGCGTTGATGAACTGTCCGATGGTGGTCATGTATAAAACCGCGGCGATGACCTACTGGCTGGGCCGCCGCCTGGTCAAAGTTCCCTACATCGGCATGGTGAACCTCATCGCGGAGCGCGAGCTATGCCGGGAGTTGATCCAGCACGATGCCTCGCCGGAGAAGCTTGCCGATGAGATCCTCCCGCTGTTATCGGATACACCGGAGCGCAATGCCATGTTGGAAGGGCTTGCGGAGGTACGCCATCGGCTGGGCGATGGAGGTGCAGCCGCACGGGTGGCCCGGATTATCGCCGACGAACTCGGAGCCTCCGCTCAATCCTGAACCCGCAGCGGGAGCGTTTCTCCAAACCCACCGAGCCCATCGAGATGAGCCCGCAAGGTCCAATCTCCGGCCTCCGGGGGTGTCCATGTGACGATGGTGGATTCGCCGAAAGCCGTTTCAGGAACCGGAAGATGAACGGTCTTTCCGGATGCATGAACCGCTGACACGGTTACGGAGCCTTTCCTGCGGGGTTCGGAAGCCGCCCAGGTGGCCGGGCCGCTGTTGATCAATTCCATTTTTAAGTTCGTCCCCGCCTTTGCATCGATGGTACCCCACGGGGCCCGGTTCACCGGTTGGCCGTTGATGGTGACGGTATACCATTCGGCATTGACGCCCTCGGGCGGGCAGGGTGGGAGCCAGGGCCGATGGCCGATGGAGGAAGGTTCCCCGTCTGCGGTCGACTCTGCGAAAAGCCGCGGTCGGATCTCCGGAGGGTTGCCGGCCGCCGCGGCATCGCCGAACGCTACGCGATGACGGTCCCATAGCGCGGAGACGCCTCGCGCATCGAGTGCGCGATCAACGGTCATGCCATTCCATTCGAGGGAAGCGGGCGTCCAGTTCTCCCGGGACCGGGCGAAAGCCTGGATTTCGTTCATGGCCGGCCGTGGGGTGGCGTCAGGATTCACAATGCCCATGTCGGTTCGTTCATCCACCCGGTAACCGGACGGATACCACCAGCCGAAGGCGCCGGCGGCTTCGCTCCGCTCGATCAGTCTATACATGTTCCGGTATACACGGGCCTGGTTGGCAAGGGAGGCGGGGGTTGGGTTGCGGCCGACCGTCGCTCCGAATTCCATCCACACGACCGGCTTGCCCCCGCCGACTCCCCGGGCATAGGAGGTGATGAACGATGCTTCGTCGAACTGCCTCTGCGATCCGTTCAGAGCCCATCCCTCGGGAGAGATAAAGTCGAAATGGACAGCATCGGCGGCGAGGTCGAGGGGGAACTGGTCGTTGCCCCAGTCGTTGCCGGTGCCTCCGTATCCGTTGCGGGCGCTCAGAAGCTGATCACAGCCCCGCTCCCGCAGAAATCGGCGAACTTCGCCGTAGCGGCGGCTCATCAGGTCATCCACGAACCGGCGGTAAACGGCAACGGCATCCCGGTGCGGGCCATCGCGGGTGATCTCGCTGTCCGGAGGGCCGGTGACTTTCCCTTCATGGCGCCACAGCGGTCGGCCCAAGACCGTTTCGGCATGGTCGATGGTTCCGTACTGCTCGATCAGCCACCGTCGCCAGTCGTCATCAAACCTGCGGCGCTGATACTTCCTCCCGAGGTGGGGTTCCCATGCGATGTCGAAGGCAAAAACAGTTGTTTCACCGGCAAGGTTCGCCGCGTCGATCAATGCGGCGGCGCGTTCAAGGTTCTGATCCATCGGCTGCAGGTAGGCGACGAAAAGATACAGCACCATGTCGCGGGCGTTTGCCTCCTGCATAAGAAACCGGAGCTGAGGCGCCTGGTTGACGTCATGGTATTGAACCGCGAGGGCGTTGATGCCGGCGGCGGCAAGAAGATCGAGGTCGCGCTTCATGGGGTCCGGGTCGAACTGCGATGGATCGAGCCAGTGGGGCGTTGCCTGCTGAAGGGGGCGGCCATTGACGGTGAGCGGCCAATAGTTGATACCGTTCAGGGAAAAGGGTTTTCCATCCCGGTGAAACACGTGTTCGTCAACCGTGACCGGGCGGGGCGGTACGGTTGCCGGCCCGGTCATCAGCAAGGACTGGCTGAGAGAATCCACAAGGGTCCCGTTGGTATGAGTCAACTCCATCACCGCGATCACGTTCGAGCCGGCGAGCTGCTTGGTGACGGAGCCGGGAATGTCGGTCTGCAGGGAGGACGCGCCGGCTTCCTTCACGGTTACCGCACGTTGTGTTGACCAGTAGACGTGATGATCTTCACTGCGCAGGGAGAACCCGGCCGTATATGAGCCGGCAGATCCCAGAATATCCGCGTGTAGCGGAATCGTTGTTCCTGCCGGGTAGGAGAACGCCGGCGATCCTCCGCCGAGAATCCATGCGGGTTGTCCGAGCGCATGAACCGCACGCTGAATCGCGTCCGCATCGGACCGGAGGGCGTGGAGAGAGGTTTTGCCGATCCAGCCATGAACCACGGGTCGGCCATCAACGCTGGTCAGCCATATGGATGACGGCCAGCCCCGGACAACGCCTTCCTTATCGGTGGTCGATTCGAGAGGTATCCATCGGCGGTTGCGATGCAGGTCTCCTCCGGTGCCGCGCTCACGTGGCAGAGGGCCGGCGGTCGAACCGTCGTCATCGAGCCGGTACCGGCGGTAGGACGGGCTCAGCATCGGGATGTCCGGTTCCTGGCCGGCGATGGCATCCATGGCCGGGGGCGCATTCCATATTCGGGGCGTCGAGATCGTGAAGGCATGATCGCCGGGCGGCTGCGGTGCGAGGTGCATCGACAAGCCGATGGACAGGGTCTCCATGGCGGAAAGCCGGGCATGGTCATCCGTCCCTCCCCGTGCGCTCCCCCCGTAAAAGTAGTGGAAGGTTCGTTCGTGAACCAGGTGCGTCCGGAATGCCGGTCCGGCCGGGAGCACATGGTACCAGTGTGACCCGTCCTTTTCTTTCAAGATCAATGCCATCGCGGTTGTGGTATCCGACCCTTCCGTGCCCAGCACCAGCGTGTCCGCATGATCCGGTATGGACGGGGGATGGATGAAGACCGCGTCCCAATTGTGAAAGCCGGTGACGTTCACCTGTAGCCGGTCAGCGAGTTCATCGTATGCCAGACGGGCGGCGGATGCATCATCCGCGCCGCCGGTGTTCCATCGGCCGGGGGCCTCGCTGCCCGGAATCTGTTGACCCTCCGCGAGTGCAGTCGCCACACGTTCCTGTTCCGACTGCAGACGGCCGCCGTCCTCCCGAATCACCTGTTCGCCCAGCGGGTCCGGACCGATGAACAGAAACCGGACGCCGGCATGGCGCCATGATTGAAGGAGATCGATGTCGTTGAGGGGGATGTTTTCACTGTCGGGAACAAGAATCACGGACCCTTCGTCCGGTGCGGTTCCGGACAGATCCCGGATGACCGGTACGCCGGGAAATTGTTTCCCATAGGCGGCCCGGACGTTTTCTCCGGCCCGTTCGGGCATCCAGATCCCGTCCGGTTGTGCAATCTCCGCCGTCGGCCGCGGTAGCCTGCACCCGGCAATCGAAAGCAAAGCGCCCATACCGAACAGGAAAACCACGAAGGACCGAACCCCGGACCGTGGTTCTTTCCTTTGTTTTACCGGTGAGGTCGTGTATACATCGTGCATGGCCTATTCAGTCCCTTCAAAAAAATCCGCGGGCGCCTTTCATTTGGGCTTCACCTTGATCGAGTTGCTGGTGGTGATTGCCATTATCGGCATTCTTGCCGGTTTGCTGTTTCCCGCCATCACGGCCGCCCTTGACCGGGGCAAGCTTGCAAGGTGCTCCGGTAATCTGCGTGAGATGGGAACCGCCCTGGTCAACCTGACCCTGGATACGAATGGTGCGCTCCCGTGGTTTATCGACAGCAACGATGTAACGTGGGACACCCGGTTGCTCGAATACATGGGCGATGCGCGCGACGTATTCATCTGTCCGTCCGATCCTGAGCTGTCCGATCTCGACAGCGGAAAAGACCCCCGGAGCTATGCCTGCAACGGCGGCGTGGTTCAGGTATCCAACATCGGCAGTCTTCGTTATCCGTTCGGCGATACAAGCGGAAACGGACCGCTTGGACTTGACCAGGTTGAGGCCCGCACCGGACCGGTCCTTCTGATTTCCGAACGTCCCGGGCGCGAAGGCGGGGACAGTGTGCGGGGCTATATCGGCGAGGGGAATTATGTCGGATTGAACGGGCAACCGAGTACCTATCATCTTGACGGACGGGGTGGTAACTATCTGTTCGGCAATATGTCGGTTTCCTTCGAACCGGTGGAGGTCGTTGAAGTCAGCGCCAATACCGACCGTTTCTTCGTGGACATCTCTCAGTAATCAATCGAGATCGGCCACAATCAGGCGCCCCGGCTTCAGCCGGACATCAGGTCCGCCTGCGATCCATATTTTAACTGCCGCCGCCGCAGCTCTATCCGGTAATGCGAGATTGGCAGGGCGCGTGGAGTGCCAGCCCGCACCTTCATGTTTAACCGCGTCGATCGAGTCGAGGTAGAGACCGTTCGTATCGAACAGAACGAGCTGAAGGGTCATCACACCGCCGAGGATGGATGGGGCGTGAAACAATATGACGGTGTTGTCGTGCAGGGGAAAAGAGTCGGGGCGAAGGATGGAACCAAAGGTTGCACCATCCGAAAGCTTGAGAACCTCTTCCCCGTCGGATTCCGCCCATTCCGTCTTGTCGAGCTCCAGGCCCGAGGACGGTTTCAACATGTCATCAATTCGAATTGAGTCAGCCGGCAGCGATGCGGATGCCCGCAGCCGGCTGAGCGTGAAGGTCGCGCCCTCGGCGTGGACGGCCCAGAATTTAATCCGCACCGAGTCCGCATCCGGCGGAAGCTGGACGGTGGATGGATCGATCACGTGGGGACCGGGCTCGGTTGAGCCGGTCACGACGTCCATGGAGGATAGAAACTGGTCGCCCTTGAACGCCATCAACTGGATGGTATAAGCGCCGGTATCCACCGATTGAATATAGGTGTCGATCGCGAGCCGGGGGAGCAGAGGGATCTTTACATCGGGGAACGCATCCCCGTAGTTGCCGTCCGGATTCATCTCGGAAATGGTGATGACGCCGTCGGCGGTTTTTGCCTTGGCTCCGCCCCAGTGCCAGACCTCGTCTCCGGCGTTGAAGGCATCGAAAACAACGATTTCTTCCGCATTTGATACGGCGGCGGCCAGCAGGATGCCCATGGCGGCCAGGAGTGATTTCAAGGCATTGGTGGTTGTTGCGGTGTAGGTCATACTTTGTTCCCGGGGTTATCGTCTTGCCAGCCGTTTCTCATAATACCAGAGGCGCAGCGATGTCATCCAATGCTTTCCCCCGGCCATGGTACTCGCGAGCTCATCCAGCGTGCGGTTCCAGCGTTCAGCTTCTTCACCGGTGAGGGCGGCTGCCTTCGCTCGCAGATGATAAAGACGGTGGGGGTAGCGGTTGTCTTCGGTATGTGCGGTCTTTCCGTTCAACTCAGCCACCGCCCGTTCTGTCTGGTCAAGATAGGTGAAACCGTATTCAACCGCGGGCTCAATCGTGGTTCCCTCCTGGAAATCATTCCAGGTCACAACCTGCACAATGTCGATGGAAGACCGCCAGGCATCGACCGTATTCCAGTTGTCCCGGTATTCCGCTCCATCTCTCCGGTCCACGATGCGAGGTCCGTTGCCCCAGCCCCAGACCCCGGAGTCGTCAAAGCCCGGGCAAGCCACACCGCTGATCCACCGGATGCGTCCCGCATCCTTGAGCTTCGCAGCTTCCCGGTGGAACCAGGTGCGGTCCTCATCGCTGCCGCACCATGCATAGACGCCATCGATATGATCCGCCATATCGGGATCGATGTACCCGCGCATGAAGACAAACGGCCGGTTGATCCGCTCGCGGATGCGTGCAAACTCGTCGGGGGTCAGAACATGGCGACCGAGGATGCCGTCCTGATGGTTGTTGAACATGTAAAATACAGGCTTTCCATCCAACGTCAGATAGCCGGGCCGGCTCGCGTGGACATCAAGAACGTGTTGAAGATGACGGACGGCTTCATCGACCACCTCTACGCGTGACGTCGCGTCGGAGTAGGGGGGGAAGAAGGCTTTTTCCTCGAGACACACGGCCACCGACATCCCGAGCTCTTCCGCGGTATCGGTCATCCGGGCGAAAACCTCGTCCGTGTAGGTCCCGGGACCGTACCAGTCGGCGATGAAACCTTCGATGCCGACGGCTTTTGCGGATAAAAAGTGGTATTCCAGCACGGACGGATTCCGGCTGTCATAGGGACCGATCAGGGGATAGAACACGGACCCGATATCCCGGCGGCCATCGTCGCGGATGTCGTCCGGATCATGTTTGGGACCTTTGCCGAACCATTGCCAGTGCTCCCAGCGCATGGAGCCGTCCGCCTGTTGTTCCGCCTTGAACCACGGCATATAATGGGCAAAGACCCGTATCGGCTCCGCCTCGGAGCCGGCCAGCGCCGGGCCGGAACACGCGGCGAGGAGGCAGGCCGTCATCGGGATGCACAACTTCATGCTGTAACCATAGAGGGAACCTGGCGAAAAAATCAATTGATAAAGTTTATCAATTATGGGATGGAGTTCGTTATTCCGGCACAATGGGCTACCATGGCGAATCAAAAACCGATGAACAGACACATGCTTGTTACCGCGCCGGTTCTGGGGGGGCGGACCGTTCCGCTCCCCCTGCTGCTGGGGCATTTTCTACCTTGGTATATTCTGGATCCGGAGGCGTTTTCCCTGGACCGCGATCATCCCGGCCATCCCGGCTGGCTGCCGGAACCGGAGCCTATGCGGCACTGGCATGACGCCCGGGCAGGATACCGGCGGACGCATCTACACATGCCGCAAGGTGGTGTCTATGACTCTCGTGACCCTGCGGTGGTGCATCGACAGATTGAACAGGCGTTTGCCGG
>JAUIHQ010000277.1 GCA_030432155.1 bacterium
CCGAGACCCGTCGGATAACGTGAAGTGACAACAACTGTTCAAGGCTCATATCCGCCATATCCACCGGCGGCCGTTGAGGATAGACCGGCAAGACGGTTAAACATACCGCCAGAATGCTGTAGAAATATATAAGCTTCCGACGGGTTCCGGAACACAGCAGCAGGACATGAGGAACGACTTGTATGACAGACATATCAACCTCCGTGATCTATCTGTCGGACAAGTATAGCGGGAATATCGATCGCTACGCCAACCAGAAACGCAGAAAAAAGAAGAAGAAATGCGTATCGAAAAAAATCAGGGAACCCAGCCCTGAGGCTTCAGAAGGTATATATAGAGAAGCCAGTTGGCGGCAAGACTATACAGGGCGGCAAACACGTCGTCGATCGTGATGCCCAGACCGCCGGTCAGCCTCTGCAGGCCGCGGGCGGGAGGCGGCTTGATGATATCGAAAACACGGTTTGTCACGAATGCCAGCGTCAGCATGACCGGATGGACCGGCAGACCGATCATGGAAACGGGAAAGGTCATGTATTCATCGGCAACCACCCGCCCGTCATCCTTCGTCTTAAAGTGCTTCTCCGCAACATCACATATCGGAATCGCGAGCAACGTCAGAACGGCGGCGAGAACGATCTCCGTCATCACCCCGGTACGGCCGAACAGAAACCAGACCAGAAGAACACCCGGAATCGAGCCGACCGTGCCCGAGGCGATGGGGCTGTAGCCAAGACCGAAACCGGTCGCCAACAAAAGTGCTACTTTGTGCATGGTATTTCCTCTTATTGAATGCCGCTGGAAAAATGGACCTTGGCACTTCCGGGAACCGTTGTCATCCATAATTCAAGGGTCTCCAGGGGACCGAGTGCCTCGATCCATGCCTTGATCTCGTTGATGATCTGCCGGGTTTCCCGTGATCCGGCGGCATCGTTCAACATAAGCATGAGCGTGTAGGCGGTCAGCGCCCCTCGGATCGCTTTTCCGCCTGTTACCAGATCCGTACGGAGATACGCCAGCGCCGCCGGATCCGGTACCTGAACCATGCCGTCAACCCCACCGGTTTCAGGTGAAGTCCCGGACAGCAGCTTCTGAAAGCCGCCGAGATTGCTGTACATCATCATCCAGTCATTGAACTCGGCGATCACAAAACGCTCGCGCCGGCCAAGGGCTGCATACCAGTTCAATCCGCCGATACTGTCGATAATCCAGTACGGCATGTCCCCGGCCGTCTCGCGAACCGGCACCAGGCCAAGGTTCCACTCGGCATTCACCATATCCAGCAGCCTCATCACCAGCGCTTCGGCGGTCACATCGGCGGGACGGCGCCAACCGATGGCCAGGGTGGGCATCTTCATGGTTTTCAACCGTCCGCTGAACGAATCATCGAGGACGGCAAGGGACATGGCGGCGGGTGATGCCTCACGGTCCAAGCCCAGGAATTCCGATGTACGGTCGTACCATTCCGGGTCCATCA
Organism: bacterium; assembly: GCA_030432155.1. Taxonomy (GTDB): domain Bacteria; phylum Verrucomicrobiota; class Kiritimatiellia; order CAIVKH01; family CAIVKH01; genus JAUIHQ01. Next base: position 1,475 of record JAUIHQ010000277.1, read on the forward strand.
ACACCCTGAGGCCGGGGCCGGCAGCGACCCCGGAGATGATGGGATTCGGCCCGGTTGCGGATACCGGCGGAACCGGCAATTCCGATCCCTGCGATGGCAGATCAAACGGGAGGTTGACGAGGAACGCACCTTCGATATGACCGTCGCCGGCGAGGGCGTATTCGACAAAGATATCGGAAAGGTACCAATCCGAATCCGGCGGCACCCAGGGGGTGAACCAGCCGCGGTCGTCCCAGGTTGATGACAGCACCCGGGATACCATGTCCTGCTTGTCCCTTCGTTCCCGCATCGAGGGAAGCGCCCCGTTATAGCAGGCCAGCACTTCCCCGATCGCGGCCACGTCCCGGGCCACGCAACCCACCACCATACCGTCAACCAGAGCCAGGGCGAGGTAACGCCCGGTTTCATCCACCGGTTCCGGATACAACCAGGCCGGCCAGCCCGCATCGATCGCCATGGGACGCAGCGCCTCGTCAAGCTCTCCGGACCGCCAGCGAAGGATCTGGGCACGCCCGCCGATCCAGGACGAAAACACCCATGCATCTTCTCCGGTAATCCCGAGCTCGGGGACGTAGGCGATCACCGACTCGTCCGAAGCCAGCCAGTCCAGCATCTGAATCGTTTCCTCGTCCTGCAAAGTGGAAAATGCGTCATCCGGCAAGCCGGCGGCCCGGGCGAAACTGAGAGTCAACGGATTCGCCGCAACATCCTCCAGGCGGTTGGCCAGATCGCGGTGCATGCTGATCACGGAGCTGTTGCCGGGAATGGCGCGAAACAATTCGGCCGGATGCGACGGGACGGTGAGTAGCCAGTAGACAAGTGAGCCGGCAAACAACAGCACCGTGACCCAGAATAGAAGCCGTTTGCCTATGCGCTTCATATCCGGAGAGAACCGACAATATCATCAACCCGCTGATGGCCGGCCTCGCGAAGATAGGTTTCGATCCCGGCAATCACCCGCCCGGCGGTTCCCGGGTCGGTAAAGTTTGCCGTGCCTACGGCAACCGCGGATGCCCCGGCGATCAGAAATTCAAGAGCATCCTCCGGCGAGCTGATACCGCCTATGCCAACAACCGGAATGGAAACCGCACGGGCCGCCAACCAGACCAACCGCACCGCAATCGGTCGGATCGCAGGCCCGGACAGGCCCCCGGTGATATTGGCGAGTCGCGGTTTCCGGGTCTTGATGTCGATGGCCATCGCGGGAAAGGAGTTGATCAGGGATACAGCATTCGCCCCCGATTCCTCGGCAGCCCGGGCAAAATCCGCAATGTTGGACACATCCGGAGCAAGCTTGGGTATCAACGGCAGGGGCGTTGCCGCCCGAACGGCATCGAGAACCTTGCGGAACAGATCGAGGTGGGTGCCGAAGACCTGGCTCCCTTCCTTGATGTTCGGGCATGAGACATTGATTTCCAGCCCGGCGATACCTTCGACATCGCTGAACCGTGCAGCCACTTCGGCATATTCCTCCAGCGTCCGCCCCCAGATGTTGACGATGACCGGCACATCATGGCGGCGCAGAAACGGCATATACTCGCGGACAAACCCATCCACCCCGGGTCCCGGCAGACCGATGGCGTTCAACATACCGCTCGCGACCTCCGCGGTACGGGGTGGTTCGTTACCGGTTTTGGGCTCAAGGCAAATACCTTTGACGACGATTGCACCCAGGGTATCCAGGTTCACAAGGTCGGCATATTCCGGCCCGTACCCAAAGGTCCCGGAAGCGGTCATGACCGGATTTTTCATCCGGATGCCGCCAAGGTTGATGGAAAGGTCAACGTGCATGCATCACCATGATCAGGGCATCGATTTCCGGTTTGTTACATTCGCCGGTTCACGAAACAGTTCCCGGCACTCGAACACCGGCCCTTCGCGGCAGGATCGAGCCCATGACCATCCGCCCCGTCCGTCATGGACTTTCACAACACAGGTCAGGCACGCGCCCACGCCGCAGCCCATATTGGTATCCATCGATATCCAGGCGGTCCAGCCCTGCTCCAGCGCCCGGTCGGCGACCGCATTCAGCATGCCGGTCGGCCCACAGGCAAACAGCTCCGGCTCACGACTTCCCAGCTCATTCTTCATCCACGGATCGAGGGCATCGGTCACCCGGCCGGCTTGACCCAGGGAACCATCCTCGGTGGTGATGCGGACATCCCAACCCAGATTCTCAAACTCGGAGACACACAGGATGTCCCCTCCGGTTCGACCGCCGAAAAATGCGGTTCCCTTGACCGGGAGCAACCGGGCTGTCTGGTACAGCGCAGCCATGCCGTATCCGCCGGCGACCAGGACAGGGTACAATCCTTCCTGGAGGGCCGGGAATCCTCGGCCCAGGGGGCCGATCAGGTTGAGTCCTTCTCCGGGACGAAGGTTTCCCAGGGTACGGGTCCCCTTCCCCACATCCTTGTAGAGAATGGCCAGGCGCTGACCTTCGGTTTTGAATACGCTGAAGGGCCGGCGCAGCACACACTCGTTCAGATGGGGTACCTGAACATGAACAAACTGACCCGGCCGCACGTCCGGTGCGATGCCCGGGGCGTGCATGACCAGGAGGTTGTATCCCCCCTGGATCGGCTGGTGTTCGATAACTTCTGCGTGTTCCTGTTTCATGCGAAACTCCATAATGTGGAGCTTTTTACGGGTGCGGTCAAGCACCTCACCCCCAGGCCATGCCCCAGAAGTCCTTTTCCAGCGCCGCCACCTTGAGAAAGGCCTGCTCCGCTTCTTTAACCAGCGCTGCCGACGCCTCGGCCAAAGCTACATCGGCCTGAGCCGCCAACTGACGGACATAGTCGGAAAACGACTCATTGCCCCAGCGATCCGCAAACTCATCATAGGGCGCCTTCATCGGACCCGGCCGTTGCCAGGCTTCATTGTAGGCACGTTCGATGGCCCAGAATGCCGCGGCCTGAACCGGATACGGACGGGCCGCCAACTCATGCATCAGGTCGCAATAGACCCGGCAGGTCGGTAGCATCGGCACATCAAGTTGAAGCTGCCGCTCCTCCGCCTTTTCACGGAACCAGGATAACTCATCCTTGAGTGCAGTCAGGCCGCCGAGAAGAACATCCATGTGCGTTTCCGGGGCCGACGCCAGTACGCGACCCGCCATTCTGGTCAATTCAATGACGAACAGACGGTCCTGCACCAACCACCGATGGAACGCATCCGGTTCAATCTCCCCATCACGGCAGTGATCGAGGAAGGGATGGATGACAGCTTGATTCCATATCGCCTCGTGTTGTGTCAGCCATTCATGCGTTTTCATCCTTTTTCACTCCTTCCATCATCCGTTTGTACAGCTCCAGGATGGCTGTTCCCGACCCGGTGAGGGTTTGCCCGGATGCCAGGTAGCCGGCCGCGAGGATAAGCAGGATGCCCCACCAGACGCTCCCGACGGGAATTTCCTCCCA
>JAUIHQ010000278.1 GCA_030432155.1 bacterium
GAGGAGAATCATGCCCCACTCACTGAGGGTGGGAATCGAGGCGGGCGGCGCATTGGCGAGGATATCGAGGTCATTGGTCGAAAACTGGCCGGCGCCGAAGGTGAAGTAGCGCACCGTATCGATGTTGCCGGCGAGCGCTTGCTGGAAATCGGCACCGGTTCCGCCATCCCGTCCGCCGACCCACGAGTGAGCGTTGGGAGCCGCAGTAATGGCATTCGTCGTGGACCCGGCGGCAACCCCGTTCACGTAGAGCGTTGCCGTGCCGTTATCCACCACCATCGCCACATGATCCCACAAGCCGGGGCCGCTGATCGTCGCGTTAAAGTCGTATAATGTATTGGCGCCGGTATAGAGTATCATCTGATACTCATTACTCGCCACATAGATACCGGCCATATAATTGTAACCATTAACCGCGAGGAGCCCGAAGTTGGTGGTCGATGCGGGTTGAACCCAGCATTCGATACCGAAATTATCCATCGCGGATCCCCAGAAATTACCACCGGGCGCGGTGACCATGAAATGGCTGCGTTCAGCGCCGATAGCCGCGGAGAGCGTGCTGACGGTGCCGCCGGAGGGGACATTGGTTGAGTAGGTATGCGTGGAATTAGCACCCGTCAGATCATATGGACCGATGGTCGCCGGGGAAGGATTGGATATGGTTTGCCCGGCAATCCCTTCCTCGAAAAGATATTCGAACAGATTGGTGACGGCGGCATACAATGAGGTTCCGCTCCAGCATACGGCCAGCATCATCACCGCGAGTATTTTCGTTCCACCATGCTTTTTCATTTTCATGCCTCCAGTTGTGAGAATATTTTTTTCATGAGCCGCTTGAATATGCGCCAGGATGCACGTGCCGCACATCCGGGGCGGATGCGTGCGGCTTGTGTGCATCCGAGCGGCTACCTGCATTCAACGGGTCGTTGTATAGATTGAACTCATCCGCGGTGATAACCGGGGTAAGGATATCGGCATTCGCCATTGGCGCGTATTCTGCAGTGCGACGATCAAGGATGATGTCGCGTGCCCGGGCCAGCATCCAGCGCACGTCGTAGCCGATATAGATCAAGGGATAGGGCGCCGCGACGGTGAACGGGAAATTGGCATGGGCGACCACATCCACGTCTCCCCCGTCCTCAACCGATCCCACGCTCACCCCGCTCTGGAGAAGCCCGTGGACAGCCGGATCGATCAGATTATCGTCGCAGATGACCAATCCATCGGGCCTTCGATCAGCCGGCAGGCTCATCAACAGGCGAACCGCCTGGGATATGCCGTGGGGGTTGTTCACGCTGCCATGTTGGTGACAAACGGGTTCGCTGATCACCCCCGCCTCACCGGCCTTGCGCATCAGCAAGTCTGTCCGCCGGTTATCATGCAGCGAGAGACCATCGGCCATATCATCGATAAACGCGATCCGCTTGCGTCCCCGTCCGGCCAAGGTGCCGAGTGCGCGATCAAGCCATGCCGAAGAATCCGGCATGATGCTGGGTATGGACGACTCCCCGGAGCGTGAGATGCAAATGCGCGGCAAGGTTGGATCGATCAACTGAGACTGCATGTCCATGGACCAAGCCGGGCCGACCATCACCATGCCGGCCAAACGATGTCGACGGATATCATCCTCCAACTCTTGCTGGCCCGCACTCGAGCAGCCGCTGTCGCTCAGACGAAAGAAACTGACAAAGCGTTGCCCGTTCCCCAGCCTCGCGGCCTGCAGGGAAAGGTGAATCGCCTGATGAAACTTCGACCAGTGCGACACGCTGTAGCCAGGAGCGGTGGCGAACCCCACCCCGATCCTGGTCAGGTGCGGTGGGTGCGGTGTAACATGGGTTCCCGCCCGGCCGTTTGTCTCCAGGAAACCATCCTGAACAAGCTCGGATACCGCACGCTGAATCGTGTTCAGGCTGGTGTCGAATTGATCCGACAACAGACGAAGTGAAGGCAACCGCGATCCCGGGGTAAGCTTGCCATGCAGAATGTCCTGCCGCAGGCGAAACAACACCTGCTCCGACATCGAAGCACCCGAACCCACATCATCTGTTTCACGAACAACCATCGGTAAAACCTCTATCCGTCGAGGAAAACTTTGTACTACCAAATAGTATATTGATTCTTACAAATTGTAAATAGACAATTCACAAGACATATTTTTCCCCGGACATCGGCATCAGGATCTAGCGCCTATGCCATTATGAATAAACGCCTTACGGATTGCATAAAGCTTCTGATTTATCCATCCTGAGTCAGGTTGCGGAGCACATATAGAGTTGCACGGGCATCGTCGTCGAACCGGCCCATTGGTCTGCCTGAACGTCGCACACACGGTAGCCCGGATATCGCACGATGCGCGTGCAATATCCGACTTTCGGGCTTCGATGCGCCCCGCATGTGCGGGTCATGCTCAGGATTCGCATTTCCGCCCGGGCAGGCTCCGGTCCAGTCCACATCGCTGCGCGAGGCGTTGTAGGCGGGTGGTAACACCCTGCCTGGTCAATACGGGATTCGGATGAAAGAGAGCGGGCTGTCAGCCAGGGCGCGGCCTGGTTCGATGATCCATTCGCCGATTTTCTCTTCGTGCATCTCGCCGGTGTGTTGAATCGGCTCGGTATACACAGGAACGATTCGACCGGCTTGCGCGAATACCGGCATGACGGACAGCTCCGCCGGCAAATCGGTCATCCGGACGGGGCCCTCGTGCCGCTCACCGGTCCATATATTCACCCATTCGCCTTCCGGCAGGTAAACATCTCTCCGGTCCGCATCGTTCATCACCGGAGCGACGAGAAAGGCTTCGCCGAAATAGTATTGATCGTCGAGGGTACGGCAGACGGGATCGTCCGGATGATGCAACACCATCGCTCGCAACATCGGCATGCCGGATGCCGCCACGATGCGCGCCTGCTGTTCGATGTAGGGGATGAGCGCATAGCGAAGTTTCAGCCATTCCCGTACCATGTTGGCCACCGCCGGGTACTCGTAGGGCTCGCGCGGCGTCGTGCCGTGATAGCGAAGGTGCGACGAGAACACACCGAACTGGGTCCAGCGCACGTACAGATTGTCCGTCGGCCACGATGACATGAAGTCCGGCATGCCGTGGAAGCCCGGCACATCGTGACTCCAGTAGCCGAAACCGGAAAGCCCAAGTTGCAGGCCGCCGCGCAATGAGCCGGCCAGTCCGTCCCAGGTGCAGGCCGCATCGCCGCCCCAATGGATCGGATACCGCTGACATCCCGTCCATCCCGCGCGCGCCCAGATGACGCCTTCGCCGGTGACCTCCCTGGTCACGTCAAAGGCGGCTTTCTGGTAGAGCAGCGCGTACAGGTTGTGAAGCTCTTGGGCGGACATGCCATAAAAATCCGCACGTTGATCGATGTCTTCACCGAAGTCGGTCTTGATGGCCGCGGCCCCCATCTCAAGCAGGTTCCGCAGCAGCCCCTGGTACCAGATCACCGCGGCAGGGTTTGAGAAATCGATCTGTCCGCCAAAGGTCTGGGCGGAAAAGTCGGATCCGGAATCCCTGGCCGTTGCTTGGTCGGGAATGGGGGCCAGGTAACGATTGGCCTTCGCCTCCTCCAGCAGTTTGTTTCCTGCGCCGATATTCATGTTCTGCCAGAGGGTGATGCGGAATCCATCGTCCTTCATCCTCTTCATGTAGGCAGCCGGATCAGGAAATCGCTCCTTGTTGAACGTCCACTCGCAGACCCAGTCCTTGTCGAACCAGCCGGTATCGAGATGGATCACGTCGCAGGGGAACTGCTCCTTCCGCAGGCGACCCGCGACTTCCTCGGTTTCCGCGGCGGAAAAGTAGGTCATGCGGCTCATCCAGGCGCCGTAGGTCCAGCGCGGCAGTTCAGGCGGGAAACCCGTGAGTTTCCTGTAATTGCGCAGGATCGCCTCGAGGGAACCGCCTCCGACAAGAAAGAGATCGAGCACCGGTTCCTCGACCAGCCCGATCACCGCCCTCGTGCAGACGTCCTTGAAGGAGAGCCTTACCGGATACGACGTGTGCAGGAGAACGCCGTAGCCGCGACTGGACAGAAAAAACGGGACGTTTTTGTAGGCACGCCGGTTGTTGACGCCGAGGCCGTCGGTGTTTTCCAGTTGAAGGGTTTTGCCCGAGAGATCGAGCGGCGCGAACCGCTCGCCGGTTCCGTAAAAACACTCACCCGGTTCCGCGTGTAGCGAGAACGTTGCCCGGTCTGGCGTGCCGTTCATGCCGGTAAAGGCCAGGGGCAGGCATTCGTATTGCGGGCCATGGAACTTGCTGACGCTGAGCAGGGGTACGCCGCACACGCCGTCAGGACGGAACATCAGCCGAGGAAAATGCTGCGGTTCAGGGACAAGACCATTGCGCCACGGCTTCACCGGATCTTCAGCAAGATCAATCCGCGCTCGCTCCGCGCCCGCGTCGTCGATGACGCAGGTCGTCACAGCATCGCGTCGCACGCACAGCGGCTGGTGCGGGGGGACGGCGTCCGGCGTCAGCATCGGGCCGGCGATCGGGCGCACGGCGACGCCATCGGGGGCCGCGGTGATCCGCAACACCTCGGGGCCGAAGGCGGTTATGGTCAACCGCACCCGGAGCGCGGGCACCCGCGCATCGTCGAACAGCGACCACCCTTCGACCCGCATCGCGGCGTGCGGTAGGATCGCGGTCAACGTTCCGTCGCCGGATAGGTTGATCGACTCGGGTTTCCCGGCCGACCAGACATTCTGCTCCGCCCGCGCGGCTACGTCGCCGTCGAGAATCGCATGGGTAAAGAACGAGGATGGTTTCATGGACCTCGTTGTAACAAAGTCCGGGAAGGGAATGCATCGCAATTGTCAGCGCGGGCTCCGTTCTCAATCTGATCCGTTCACTGTTTTTGCGACAGGGGCGGGCTCCGA
>JAUIHQ010000013.1 GCA_030432155.1 bacterium
GGATCGCGTTTTCCGTCTCCGTCATAGTCACCCGGAACCGGAACCGCTTCGCTCCAGCCGAACTGCTTGAGTTGGCCCGAGAAGAGTCCCCCGCTCCGTTCAATAAACCAATTGCCGGTCTGTGGGTGATACACGGCGATATCGTTGCCCAGATCGCCGTCGAAGGGGTCATACTGGAAGGGTACAACGCCATACTGGTAGACAAAGGCGTCTGACAGCCCGTCATTGTCCGTATCCCGGTCACGAATGACGAGGATCTGTCCGACCTCGCTCTGGGGCATGGTATACAGTTTCGGCGTATCATCCGAGGAGAACGAGCTCACCGACTTGAGAATACCATAGGGTTCGAAGTCATCGAGCTGGTCGTTCCCGTTCATGTCACGGAAGCCGCGAACGTAATAATCGCCGGGCGGCAGACCGCCGATCGTAAAGGCGCCCTTGTTTTTCATCCGGATCTGGGCATACGGCTTGCCGCTGAACCCGCGGGATTCATATGCCTGGATGATGTATTTCCCGATCGTAACCGCACCGTAGTAGCGCAGGTTTCCGGATATGGAATACACACCGGGGCCGCCGGCAGTAACCGACACATTGAACGGCGCAGCATCGGAATACTCACTGGTCCAAATCGGGTTTTTGGCCCGAACCCGCCAGTAGTACAATCCGTTGGAGATTGTCCCGTCCATGCCTGCATAGACCGGGAAGTCCATTTCGTAGCTGCCGTCAGCTTTCCGGCAGGGAGCGGCAACCATATCGAAATCGAGGAACGGGGCGGCCGAAGGTGAATTCCGCATGACCTGAATCTGAACCTTGGTGGCGGAGTCATCCATCTGCCACTGGAACTGATTCAATGCATTGCGGAGGAGCGCCCCGTTCGGGGATACGATCGTCGGTTTCGAGAGAGGAACGGACCAGTTGAAGGAGAAGGTTCCGCTCACCCCGGAGGCAAACCACTGATAGCTCGGCAAGAGGCTCAATCCGGCGGGCAGACCGAGGATGCCGGCTTCAACGAGATCCCCTTTGTGGAACAAGGTCCGGTTGTCGATCACCTTGCGGAAGATGATGGGCGCACCTTGCGACGTTGCCCGGGTGATGGTTACGGTGGTCACAGAGCCCACCGGGTTAGCGTTGGTGGCATCGCCCCACCCGAACCGGGGATACCCCGGGGAGAAATCGGTCAGGTCCAGTTTCACGGGATCAAGATTTCCGGGCCCTACATGATAGGGCTGTCCGTATGCCACACCGGATGGCTCATCCTCGTCATACAGGTCATTGTCGTTGTTGTCCCAGTAGGCGTAAAACCAGGTATCGCCCTCTTTCACGTAGCCACTGGTAAAGATATTGGTACGGTACGAGAATTGGCTCTGGGTGTTGGAAGGAACTAACACGAGGTTTGCGTCCGAGCCCCCATTCATCTCCGCATTGTCATACGCATAAATACGGAGGGATCCGGTACGCCGGTTTCCTGTGTAGCAGATATCGAACGTAATGAAGGGCGTCGGGAACAAGGAGCCGTTTGCCGGACTAGTCCCTTGGGTCACCTGCCCTTCCGCCTTGAACAGGAATTCGGACCTGGCGGACCAGCCGTCATTATCCTTGTCACTAAAAGCATCATAGACCAGCGGATCCACAAAGCCCGGGTACTGTTCCTCCCAGGTACCTGGCATGCCGTCGCCGTCATCATACAGGATGCCGAGGATCTGGCCCTGGCTGTTCACGTCGTCGTAATCGTTGATCCCGTCATTATCACTGTCGATATTCCGGGGATTTGTACCGGCCTGGTATTCGCCGCTGTTGCTGAGACCGTCCCCGTCGGGATCGCCCCAGGCCCCATTGTCACCTTGGGCGGACTGAGGGTCGAGTCCATTGGCGGTTTCCCAGGCATCGGGCAACCCGTCGCCATCGGAATCATTCACACTGACATTATCGTCCAGCACGACAAACTGTGCGAAGGCATTGAACACGCCTGCGGCATTGGTATCCCCCTCCTTGCTGAAATCCTCCAGGGTGCCGCCGCCGTCATCGGTGGGCATATAGGAACGGAGCTCGGTGCCCAGAAGAACCCGGAAGGGTTCGAGTCGGAAGGTCTGATCACAGCAGGGATCGATCGTGTCACTCACGATGATCGAATCCGGGACGAGGAGGCCGTAGTCGTCGTTCGTGGAGATCGGATCGGTGAACAGGGCGGTACGATTCACCACTTCCAGCCCACCTCGGTAATTGTCGTAATTGAAGTAGGAAATCAGGCCCGTTTCGTTTCCGCTCAGGTTCTGGCTCTTGAGAATCCTGATGGCGGCATTGTTCACTTGTGTATCCCAAACCCGTGTCTCGTCAAACTGTCCGGCTACACCAAACCCAACAACGAGCGGGCCCTCGAGACCCCGAACGGCGGCGTTTTGAATGATCTGATTGGCGCCGGGAACCGGCACCAGCAAACCGGCCTGGGATGACTCAAGCCGTCCATCCACGTAGATGGTCGATGATCCGACCGGCGACCGGGTGAACGCAACGTGATGCCATTCGCCGTCGTTGATGGGGATCACACCAAGTATATCATTAATATTTTGGTCAATGACGATTTCAATTGTTTCATTGGTCGCGCCGGGATTGGTAACCAGCTCATATTCAATCGCAAAGCCTGCCCGGATACGGCCATCGGGCTGCAGCATGATCTTGTAGTTGAAATCTTCCGTGCCTTCCGCTGCAGTTGTATTCCAGTGGGCAATGATCGTACCGCCGCCTTCATCGGTGGTTTTGATCCAGGTCTCAATGGTCCAATCAGTCAGTACATCGCTGCCGTCCGGCTTGGTATTGCGGAAATGAGTAAGGTTCTCACCGTCGGTTTCCAAAACACCGGGGGTAATTGCGGTGGAATTCAGGTACAAAGATTTAAATCGATTCGCGGCGATATCGGCATCGCTGCGGGCAACCTGCCAAAGCCGCACCTCACGGAGGTCGCCGACGAAATCAAAGGTGCCGCCGCCCAGGATGAGATCCCCCACCCCTTGGATCGGCTTGATGCCGGTATTCACGGAGCCAACCGGGGTGCCGTCAACGAAGATCGTGAGGACATTGCCGTTGAATCGGCCGGCGATGTGGGACCACTCGCCCAGCGGAATGGCGACACCGGATACCGCCTCGATAAGGAAGCCGCCAAGTGATTCGAATTTCACATAAGGCTTGTCGCCGCGAATACCGAGCTCGTAGCTGGTCCGGGTCACCGCTGAGGTCGTCGCCTCGCGGGAGATCAGCGGGACATCGACGGATGCGCCGGGAAAGTTCGACGGATTGATGAAGCACTCCAGCGTGAATTCCAACGCATCGAATCGAGGAGTTGTCGAAGGGGCAACCACATCGGTGAATGTCACCGATCCCACACCGCCGGGGAGAAATCGTACTGCTCGTTCCACAAAGGGATTCAGGGAAAACAGAGGGTTGGTGTCCTGGAATACTTCCTGTCCGTCCTGAACACCATCGTCATCGGTGTCGGGATTGTCAGGATCGGTCAGATAGTCATTCGTCTCTTCCGTGTCGAACAGGCCATCGTTGTCCGTATCCTGTGCATACGCAAGGTGGAGCGACATCATCAGTGCGGTTAGGATCGTCAATATTCTCATGGAATCCAAAGGCCTCCCAGTTCCTGTTCGTCAGTATGCAAACTCCACCCGCCCCGGATCGCCAGGATTCCGGAACGAAGATCGTCTGTAATCAGTTGTGCCGCCCGATGTTCTACATACACCCGAAAACCGGTTTTCGGATAGGGCGGGATGGGCAAAAGATGTTTGAAAGCGTGTCAAAGATGAGCGGGCCGCCGAAAAGATAAAAAGCCGGGAACGTATTGTCACAATGCTCATCATGCTAAGAAGATTCCACACGAGGATACCTTATCGTTGCGCGTCTGGAATGATCAACTCCAAAATATGGGCATTCCATGCGTAACCCTCCCATTATCAGTCTACAAAGGGCCGCCCGGACACAATCTCACATTCCCGCAGGTCGGCCAGAAATGCGCGTCCGTACCAGCGGGTCCGGATTCTGGCATCCAGCACCACGAGGATTCCCCGGTCGGATACTGACCGGATCAGGCGTCCGGCCCCCTGACGGAACCTGAGAACCGCCTCGGGGAGGGAAAATTCCTTGAACGGATCCCCGCCCCGCTCCTCGATCCGCTGCATCCGGGCCTTGACGACCGGCTCGTTGGGAACGGCGAACGGGAGACGCGTGATGATGACGTTGCTCAGGGCCTCCCCCTGGATATCCACCCCCATCCAGAAGCTGTTGAGTCCGAACAGGACGCCGGCGGATGCGTTGCGAAAACGTTCAAGCATGGCCTCGCGCGACAAGCCGTCGTTCTGCAGGAACAGGTCGTAACGGCGACCGCGAAGGGTCGCTTCACACCGGTCGTGGACCAACTTCATGTGGCGTGCGTTGGTGAACAGAACGAATGCCCGCCCCCCCGTCATGTCGGTGTAATGCTCCACCGCCCGGGCCGTGGCCTCAATATAGGCGTCGGTGTTCTTCGGATCGGGCATGCCGTCGGGAATATGTACGGTCATCTGTCGGGCATAATCAAAGGGCGTACCGACCGAAAGCTGGTCCGCCCCTCCCGCGCCGGTCCGGCCGGCGAAGTAATCGAGTTTTCCCCCGACGGCCAGGGTGGCGCTGGTCATCACAACCGTATCCAGCCGGTCAAACAGGTGCTCCTTCAGGAGCGGTCCAACCTCGATCGGGGCGGAATACAAAACCGGCTGTTTGCGGTGCCGGCCCTCCAATTCAATCCAGTATACATGATCATCGAAACTCCGGCTCATGAAAGCCTCGAGCATGAAGGCGATATCCGCCCCCCGCCGCCGGACCGCGCTGAGCTCGGCCCGCATATCGAGATCCTCCAGATCATCATGCAATTCGCGCAGGATGCCGAGCATACGGCCGATTTCGCGCACCAGGTCTGTTTCGATGGTCGGTACGGCATCGATCACGGTCCGGGTCTTCAGCGTGTTCAGGCCGTAGGCGGCTGCCATGTCGGCAAAAAAATCCCCGGCCAACCGCCGCAGCAGGCTGACCTGGTGGGAAGCCGTGCCCGCCTTCAGCGCGGCCAGGATCCCTTTGCCGGTATCCTGGTTGTGCATGCGGTTGAACCAGTGCTCGCACATGAAGTGGGAAAGCCGGATGCCCATATGCTCCGCGGCGACGTCTTCGAGGGCATGGGCCTCGTCGAGAATGACCATCGCCGAGTCGGGCAGAAGCGAGATATCCTTCATGCGGAGACTCAGATCGGAGAAGAACAAGTGGTGGTTGACGATCACAATGTGCGCATCCTGGATCTCCCGCCGCGCCCGCATGTAGAAACAGGCCCCATATTCGGGACACCGTTGCCACATGCAGTTGCCCTGCTCCACGTTGACCGCGTTCCACACGTCCGGCCGGGGCAGTTCCTCCAACTCCTGGCGGGTTCCCTCACGGGCCTCGAGGGCAAAGGCCCGCAACCGCTCCAACTCGGCCTCTCCATCCCGGCGAAAAAGGTCGGCGGACATGGATTCAGCCCGGGCCAATCTCCGCAGGCACAGGTAATTCCCCTTCCCCTTCACCAGCACCGCTTTGAAGTCCCGGCCCAGCCATCGGCGCAGCCGCGGAATATCCTTCCGGATCAATTGTTCCTGCAGGCTGATGGTATAGGTGGAAATGATGACCTTGCACCCTTTCTCCAGCGCCGCCAGAACCGCCGGTACCAGGTAGGCAAAGCTCTTGCCGACCCCGGTACCGGCTTCAACGATCAAATGTCGGCGGTTTTCCATGGCCGAAGCCACGGCATCGGCCATGCGCTTCTGCTGGGGCCTCGGTTCATAGGCAAACCCGTCCTCACCCGCAGATCGGGCCAGGGGACCGTCCGCGCCGAAGAAGGCATCGCAGGATTCGCGGATGGCAAACGCTGCTTCCGGTTCACGTTCTGGTATGTGAGGAGAAATCATCGCGGTTTCCGGGAGGCGCGGTTTCTGAAACCGGCCGGCAAGACAACCTAGGGATTTCCCTTGAGGACGTCACGTAAAACAGGTAGGCAAACGGCATGAATATTTCTCTGCACCCTCGCATGTCGTATCCCGAAGCATCGATGCCGGTTCGCACCGCCGTAAAGGATCGGGACCGCACCCGGCCATGCGGACACAACCGGGCATGCAAGGGTTTCTCGCTGATCGAAGTGCTAGTGGCGCTGGCCATTATTTCCATCCTCGCCGGCGTCGTAACCATCAGCGTTCTCAACAAACCCGCGGAAGCCCGGGTGGTGGCGGCCCGGACGGAAATCCAGCAGCTCAAAACCGCGGTGCAGATCTACAAGACGGATCACGGGTTTGTCCCGACGGAGCAGCAGGGCCTCGAAGCGCTCGTGACCCGGCCGGCCACCGGTCCGGAGCCGAAAACGTATCCCGCGGACGGATACCTCGGAACCCGACGGCTGCCGGACGACCCGTGGGGAAATCCCTACATCTATCTCTCCCCCGGCACGCTGGGCGAAACCTTCGAGATTATCTCGTATGGCCGGGACGGAGAACCCGGCGGGGAAAACGATGCGGCCGACATCTCCAGCTCGGATCTTTGATCAGACCGGGTTTACCCTCGTCGAAGTGCTGGTCGCGGTTGCCATCACCGCCCTGCTTGCCGGGACCGCCGCCGCCCTGCTAGCCGGCACCCTCGGGCGTGAGCGCCAGTCGATCGCACGAACCATGGCCCTGGCCGCGGCGGAACAGGTCTGGACGGACCGGTGGACCGGAAGCGAAGACGACATAGACGCTGATCCTGCAGCCTTCACAGCGCAGCGGGAGGCTGCGTATGGGGAGGACGATAATTCGGTATGGGAGGTTATCCGTATCGTGGATGAACAGGACCGCGAACGGATCCGGTTCCACCTTCGACCGGCTCCCGGATCAACCGTCCGTCCCGGGAACAACGGGTGATCCGACGGGTCGAAGGTCGGGCTGATCCGGATCGAGCGGCGGCAGGTCAATCCAACCCCGATTTCTGAATTCGCGATACAGGTGCCAGCCAAGAAGAGCGTGGCCCGGCGCCCGCGGATGCATGTGATGAACGCCCCATGCCTCATGTTCCGGCGTCGATTCAATGGCCGCCACCGTGTTCAGGTAGGTCAATCCGAGATCCCGGCAGATCGTCTCGATATCCGGTTTCATCGGGCCGAACACCAGCAGCTTTGCACCATCCGCCTCGGTCATCTCCCGAAGCTCGGCAAGGGCCTCACGGACCCCGTCGGCTTCCGTACCTCCGATCAGCGTACCGGTCACATCATGCTCATCCATGGTACTTCGGTCGGTAATGCGGTAGCCATATACCAGCTCCCGGAACGCATCACGCTGGAAACACAACAGGTACAGAAACGAAAGGTCGCGACGGCTGAAATCGACTTTCTCCAGCATGAAATGCGGCAGGTACCAGTCGTTGTTGCACCACCCCAGCACCACGATGTCCGGGCGGTACGGTCGCCACCGTTTCTTGTAGGCTGCAACTTCAAGGGCAGTGTTGTAGCCGGGCGTCCCGGTGTTGATGACCTCGAATGCGGGTTCCTGTCCATCCGGATTGAGTAGCCCGTCGAGTACCGCCATGTAGTTTTCCCGTTGTTCGACGCCCCACCCGAACATGCCGGAATCGCCGAGACCGAGAATGCGCACCATCCCCGGCGGTTTCTCGACATCATAATTCCGGTCGCTACGGATGCCGTCCCGGTTGGTCACCAGCAGCCGGTGGCCGAAGTTGGTGCGCAGATGAGGGCGAAGCTGATACACCAGCTCGGGATCGGGCACAGGATCGATGATATACACCAGGGGGGTTTCACTTTTCACCGGAATCTCACGTCCCTCGGCTCGCAGCCGGCTCAATCGCTCCAGGGAGTTGTCGCCAACCCGGTCGGCAAGGATCACACGCAGGGCCCCCTCGGCCGCGGCGATCGATACCACGGTGCTGATGGTGAGCAGCATACATTTTCCGGCTACACGCACCCAGTCACGCGGTCGGTTGCGATACCCGCGGCTGATAAGATAGCCGAGAAAAAAGAAGAGGACGGCCAGGCCGACATTCTCCATCGGCGCTTCGGCGTAGAAGCCATAGGCCCAGATGCCGCCCTTCCCCAGCAAAAGTCCCACGACTCCGACAAACACCCATCCGAGTGCATAGCATCCCCAAGCGCACAGAATGCGCAACCTGGTGACCATACCTATCGGTTATCTCCCGGCTTGATGTTCAGCTCGCCATGCCGAGCAGCCACGAAACTGTTCGGCGGTACACTCTCCATCAGAAAAACGTTCCCGCCGATGGTGCTCCCCCGCCCGATCACGGTTTTTCCCCCGAGGATTGTGGCGTTGGCATAAATGACCACATCGTCCTCGACCGTGGGATGCCGCTTGATGTGCTTGATCGGACGGCCGTTTTCATCGAGGGGAAAGCTGCGCGCGCCAAGGGTTACGCCCTGATAGACTTTTACGTTATTCCCGATTTCCGTGGTCTCGCCGATGACCACGCCGGTGGCATGGTCGATAAAGAATCCGTGGCCGATGCGGGCGCCGGGATTGATGTCGACCCCGGTCTGGGCGTGGGTCCATTCGCTCATGATCCGCGGTACCACCGGGATGTCCAGCCGGTACAGTTCATGGGCGAGCCGATGCGAGGTAATCGCAAACAGCCCGGGATACGCGAGTTTCACCTCGGCGTAACTCAGCGCCGCGGGATCGCCCTCATAGGCCGCGCGGACATCTTCGATTAACAACGTGCGCACGTCGGGCAGGCGGCTTGAATAAGCCTGCATCAGACGGGAAGCCTCCGCATCGACATCCAGCGATTGCGCTTTCGCTCCTTCGACCCGGGCCGCCTGACCCAGCCAGCGGAAGGGAAGCGCCCGGGCAATCTCCGGCCGCAGCAACCGGCAGGCCTGCTCCAACCGCTCATGAAGAAAATCGGACAGGTTGTCCATGGTCACCGCGTCGGGCGCCGACTTGCCCGGGAACATGAGATCGTGAAGCTGTTGAAGCGCCGCCACCACGTTTTTGGGATTCGGGTAGTACCGCATCAAACTGTCGGGACGATCCTCGCCGCTGTCGCAATACAATCCCTTCAGCGCGGCAATGGTCTGCTTCACCGATTCAGAATCGGAGCACGGCGTGTGGTTATGGACTGGGTTCTCCTTCGTCATTCGGGCTCCATCATAGACGAATCAAGGAAGGGAACAAGCAGACAAACAGCCGCGGAAAACAATTGTTTTCATACCGGAAATGATGGAGCGTGATGATGCCCGGGCGAGGCGACCGTCATCGGCGCCAACGGCCCGGAACCGGAAGGAGATGTTGAATGAGACGATCGGGAAAAATCCTCGTGACCCTGGCCCTCGTGGTGATCATCGCCCTGTTGGCCCGCAACTTCATCATTCGCGGGGTGGCGGAACGAATGATTGAACAGACCACCGGCATGAAAGCGGACATCGGCTCGATCGATATCGGCATTCTGCGTCCGGTCGTCGAAATCCGTGATGTCGAATTGATCAATCCGCCCGAATTTCCCGACCGGGAAGCCTTCAAGCTCAAGACCGTCTTCGTACGGTATAACCGTTCCTCCCTGTTCTCGGACAAGATTGAACTCGATGAGGTGACCATCGATATCGAGTCGGTGGTGATGGTCCGTAACGAGGAGGGCAAGCGGAACATCGACCAGCTCATGGATGCCGCCAAGGCGGACAAAAAGAGCCCCGAGCCCGGGGCGTCGAAACCCTCGGGAAGCGGATCCGCACCGTCGGAAAGCTCCGGGACGGACAAACCGCCGAAGGATGTTTCCATCGACAACCTGACCGTGCGCTTCGGCGATATGAAGGTTATCGACCACTACAAGAAACCCGATCAGCCTGCGGTGTATGACATTCCCGTCAACATGGACCGGTCCTATCAGAACGTGACCAACATCAACGACGTGGCACTTTACATCGGAACCGAAATGGGCCTGCGGGCCGCTCCGGCCTTGATCGAGCAGGCCATGCAGAATCTGGACCGGGAAAAACTGGACAAAAACCTCGACCGCATCGCCGAACAGGCCCGGGGGTTCCTCGAGAAGCTCGGGGTACGTGATGCGGATAAGAAATAAGGGTATCCGGGCGAGAGGTGCGATTATGTTTGGGCGTTGCCCTTTGCACGGGTATGTTCGACGCCGTGCGTGAGGATCGGTGGGACCCATCAACCCGGCTCGCGAGCCGCTCGCCCTCCCGCCTGGAGGTGCGGGTCGGATCTTCGATGTTCAGGCGCGATCCAACGTCGCCACGCTCTCCACATGGTAGGTATGGGGAAACAGGTCCATGGGCTGGACCGGTCCTATCCGGTACAAGCCGTTCGCACACAGGGCCGCCGTATCCCGGGCAAGATTGGCGGGGTTGCAGCTCACATACACGATGCGTTTGGGCTTCATCTCTCGCAAGGATGCCACGGTGTCGGCATGCATGCCGGCCCGCGGCGGATCGGTGATGACGACATCCACTGCCCGTCCGTTGCCGTGTTGTTCCCACAACGCGGCCAGATTTTTCAGATCGCCATGGTGAAAACAGGCATTGGCAATGCGGTTGCGTTCCGCATTCTGCCGGGCGTTCGCAACCGCGCTTTCCTCCCACTCGAACCCGGTTACGGCAAGCGCATGACCGGCGAGGAAGAGGCCGATGGTTCCGGTCCCGCAATACAGATCGAGCACATTCTCACGGCCGGTGAGGCCGGCGCATGTCTGCACGGCCTGATACATCCGCAGCGCCTGACGCGAGTTGGTCTGAAAGAAGGCATTGGGTGAGATATCGAATACGAGTTCGCCAAGCTTCTCGGTGATGATGCCCGGACCGTGCAGCGTTTCCAGCTCTTCGGCATAGGCCACCAGATTCCGCCGTTTTGTATAGCCCGCGACCAGCGTGGTCAGCCCCTCCCCCATGCCCTCGAGCATGTGATCGCGGTACGCATGAAGCAGGTCGTCGTTCCGGCCGGACACCACGAGGTACACCATGAAATCCCCGGTCGCCACCGCTTCCCGCAAGACAAGATTCCGCACGTATCCCTCATGGTCCCGGGTCGAGTAGGCCCGGGCATTCCGCGACCGGAAAAAGTCCCGGGTCAGGTCCAGGGCGCGGTTCATCCGCTCGGTGGCGATGTGACAGCGATCGATATCGATGACTTTCCGGAAACTTCTCGGTCGATGAAACCCGATCGCGAAGTCCGAAGGCTTGGAACGCCGGTCTTCCGGAAGATCGAGTTCGTCCTCCAGCAGAAACCGCTCGTTTGAAAACGTGAAGTCAACCTTGTTCCGGTAGTGAAACCGGTCCGGAGATGCGATGGTTTCGGCCACCTCCGGTTGTTCCATTCCGCCGATATGAACAAGCGCGTCGCGAACGAGCTTTTGCTTCATCCGGAGCTGTTCTTCATACTGAACATGCTGCCACTTGCAGCCGCCGCAGACGCCGAAATGACGGCAGGGAGGATCGGTACGGGTCGGGGCCGGATCAAGAACGTCGTCCATCCGGGCTTCGAGGTACTTCTTTTTGATTTTATAGACCTTCGCGGTGATCCGGTCCCCGACCGCAGCCGGCCCATCGACAAAGACGACCAGCCCTCCGGCCGTCCTCCCGACGCACCGGTGACCTTCGGCCAGGTCGGTCACCGTCAGCTCCAGCGACTCGCCCTTTGCATGTATCGTGGATGGATGCGGAGAATGCAAAGAGTGGATCAGGCCTCCCCCTCGGCGATGGTCACGATCTGCTTTTGACCTTCGAGGGTGCGGTGGACCGGGCATTTTTTCGATATGTCGATCAACCGGGTCCGCTGCTCGGGGGAGAGATCGCCCCGCAGGGTGATGAATTTTTCAATCCGGTCCAAATGCTTGTCCTCTTCATCACAATGCTCACAGTCATCCTGGTGTACATGCGTATGCTTCAGCGTGATCTCCAGCGAATCGAGCGGGATGTCTTTTTTGCGGGCGTAACTCCGGATCGTCATCGACGTACAGGACCCGAGGGCCATCAGGAGAAAGTCATATGGATTCGGCCCCTCGTCTTGCCCGCCTTGTTTCCGTGGTTCATCCGCAATCAGCTCGTGCCGCCCCGCCTGGACAACCTGCGCATACATGCCCTCCCCTTCAACAATCGATACAACGCCGTTCGGAAGCTGCTTCATCGTGATGTCCTCCCAAAATTCATGATGATACGTGGGTATAGTCTACACGATAAGGCGGCGTGTGTCTGCACGGGGGATTCCAATGATTGGAAAAACGGTGAACACGATTTCCAGACATTGGGAAAGAGCTTCCCAACACTCATGATCGATTTCTAGAGACGTTTTTTGGCAAATGCTCGTCCCGACGGTGACTTCAAGTAACGCTCGAACGCAAGCGCCTGATCACGATCTGTGAACATGACGGCCGTTTTCATCCGCCAAGGCCGATATTTGGCGGTATGGAAATTACCCCCGGCATTATGATGCTGAAGCCGATGTTCTAACTTCTCAGTAAATCCGGTATAGAAGCGATGTGGTTCCAACTCCGATTTCAGGATATAGACATAGTATTGGGTGTTTTGCATGCGTCTTCATGCTGGCTTAACGTTTCCTGACATTTCTTCCGGCCGCTACATTCCAGTGACCCCGGCGGGACGAGCCCGGTGAAGATTTCCCTTTGCCCGCCTGCGCTGCCTGGCAGCTACGGCGCGGCAGCCTTCGCTCGCCCCGGCGTGCCGAGCCTTCGCTCGTCCCGCCGGGACGAGCGAAGGCTGGTCGGAGCGACAAGATTTGAACTTGCGACCTCTACCACCCCAAGGTAGCGCTCTACCAGGCTGAGCCACGCCCCGATCAATTGCCTTCTTTCCGGCCGGCTCCCGGGCGGGAGCGGTGAAAGGAACCC
Source organism: bacterium (assembly GCA_030432155.1). Classification (GTDB taxonomy): domain Bacteria; phylum Verrucomicrobiota; class Kiritimatiellia; order CAIVKH01; family CAIVKH01; genus JAUIHQ01. The sequence goes on from JAUIHQ010000013.1 coordinate 12,907, forward strand.
ACGTTATAGGCAACTGCCGACGGGAGATCAAGCCCGGTTTCCACGCCGAACATGAACCGGGTGCGAGCCGGCTACATCAGCCGGAACTTCCGGATCAACAGCAACATGGTTCCGATGACCAGCACAGCGGCACACCAGAAGGCTGCATAGCCGAACGGCCAGGCCAGCTCGGGCATGACCATGAAATTCATCCCGTACACCCCGGTCAGGAAACCCAGGGGAAGAAAAATCATGCTGATCACGGTCAGACGGTTCACCACCCGGTTCGTCCGATGACCGACCATACCCATATAGAGGTTCAGCGACTCCGTCAGCACATCCCGCTCTGCCATCAGGTCGCTGCCGATCCTCTCAAGCGTCACCGCAAACTGCTGAAGCGCCGGCTGGGTGGTTTCCGGTATAAAGGGAGACTTCCGAACCGACAACTGGTGAAACAGCTCGCGGGCGTGCATCAGCGCCTTGCGCATCCTCAGCACATCGGTAATCAACTGCGAAACCCGGCGGAACATTGCGTCATCCACCCGCCCGAACAACTCAAGCTGAACCTTCTCCACCTCTTCCGACAAACCCTCAAGCGCCGCGCGCTGGCTCCGGATCAGATGGTCCCCCACTTCATAAAGCAGAAAGCCCGGCGACCTGGCAAAGCTCCGGAAATCCTCCCGGAACGTGCGTTTCATGTTGTCGATGCACTGTAGAGGCTCATCATGGATGGTCAGAAACGCCTTGCCGCACATGACGACGTGAAGCACGGAGCTCCGCAAGCCCTCCTCGGCGCCGTACGTACCCTCCGACAGGGAAAAATGCAGACATTCATCGAGGAGATCAAACCGGCCGTCCATGGTCTGTTCCGCCAGCTCGTCGGCCAATTCATCGGAAATGCGGCATCCCGGCCATTGTTCCCGCAAGGAGGGCAATTCACGAGGCGACAGATCAATCCAACAATAGGCCCCTGCAGCCATCGCCGCCGAAAGCTCACCGGGGGCAATACCGGACTCCTTCTTCGTCTCAAAATCAAAGGCCGAAATCTCCATCCATCACCTCCACTGCGAAGCTTCTATCAGAAATCAACCCGGTGCGCACGTCCGATTCCTACCGTCAACATTGGTACATATTTGTATTTACTCAACATGTGTGCTACACTTATGTCATGGATTCCATTCTGGCGTACATTTTTATTCAAGGGGCCGTATGGCGTGTGGGCATCCTGGGCGTCATGTTATCGCCTGCCCGGATACAGGTGGTCCCACAAGCCGAACAACACGCTACACCCTCACATACAACATGTTATACTCGAAACGAATAGGTAATGGGGCTCTCGTCATCCATCACGGAACCCCCACGTACCATGCGGCAGGGCGCATCCCGGATCCTGGCAACAGGCATCCGTGGCACGGCGGTTGCTTTTGTTTCATCGGCATTTGTGTTTCAATGACATGAGCATGTACTTCAATGAATATGATGTCGGATCGTTCTTCGACGAGATGTTCCTACCCGACGGCACGCCGCGGGATTCCGCCAAGCCCCTCTTTGAGAGGTTGCGGTCACTATCCGATGGAGAGCTGATGCGGTACCAGGCGGCGGCCGAAAAGGCGTTGCTGCACATGGGCATCACCTTCCGGGTCTACTCGGACCAGCAGGGCATCGAGAAGATTTTTCCGTTCGACATCATTCCCCGCATCGTCAATGCCTCGGATTGGGTGCGGATTGAGACCGGACTCAAGCAGCGGATTGAAGCACTCAACCTCTTTCTCAACGACATTTACGGCGAGAAGAAGATTCTCAAGGACAAGGTCATCCCCGAGCATGTGATCCTCTCGGCCAAAACCTACCGGCCGGTCTGCGAGGGTATCAAGCCGGCCCGGGGCATCTGGTGTCATATCACGGGGACGGACCTCGTCCGCGGCGAGGACGGCACGATTTACGTCCTTGAAGACAACCTGCGCACCCCGTCCGGCGTTTCGTATGTCCTGGAGAACCGAAGGGTCATGAAGAACACCTTCCCCAGGGTGTTTTCGAACCTCGGGGTGAGGTCGGTATCGGATTATCCCGGCAAACTCCTGGATACACTTCAGCACCTGGCGCCGGACCACATCACCAGCCCGGAAGTGGTGGTTCTCACCCCGGGCATTTTCAATTCCGCCTACTTCGAACACTCCTTCCTTGCCCAACAGATGGGGGTCGAGCTGGTCGAGGGGCGTGACCTGACGGTCTTCGACGGGCATGTCCACATGCGGACAACCCACGGGTTCAAACGAGTGGATGTGATCTACCGCCGCATCGACGACGACTTCATCGATCCCGAGGCCTTCCGCGAGGATTCCGTATTGGGTGTGCCGGGCCTGATCGAGGTATACCGTGAAGGCCGGGTCGCCCTTGCCAATGCGCCGGGCACCGGCATTGCCGACGATAAAGTCGTTTATGCCTACGTGGAGAAGATGATCCGGTACTACCTCGACCAGGACGCGATTCTCCCCAATGTACCCACCTATCTCTGCTGGGAGGACAAGGAGCGCGAGCATGTCCTGGCCAATCTCGACAAGCTGGTGGTAAAGGCGGCCAATGAGTCCGGCGGATACGGCATGCTCATCGGTCCTCATGCCGACGACGAAACGCGCAACGAGTTCGCGGACAAAATTCGCGAGAATCCGCGAAACTACATTGCTCAACCCACCCTTTCCCTCTCACGGGTTCCGGTGATCACCGACGGCAGGCTGGAAGGCCGGCACGTCGATCTGCGGCCCTACATCCTTTATGGCAAGGACATCTACGTGCTCCCCGGCGGCCTGACCCGTGTGGCCCTCAAAAAGGGGTCGCTGGTCGTGAACTCGTCGCAGGGCGGCGGAAGCAAGGATACCTGGGTCATCGCGGAAGACGGTCCATCATGAATCGCGGGAAAGGAACAACAGGCACATCATGCTGAGCCGGAGCGCAGAGTCGATCTACTGGATGAGCCGGTATGTTGAACGGGCGGAGAACATCGCCCGGTTCATCAATGTGAACATGGGGATGTTTCTCGAAAACCAGGCCGATAGCGCCGGTCAATGGGAACCGCTCGTACAGGTGACCGGCGACTACGAACATTTTTCGCAACGGTACGAAGCATCGACCATGGAACATGTGGTCGAGTTTCTGACCTTCGATCGTGCGTATCCCAATTCGATTATCAACTGCGTGGAGCTTGCGCGGGAAAATGCCCGGACCATCCGTGAATCCATCTCCTCGGAAATGTGGGAATACCTGAACCGGCTGTACCTGAAGGTTATGGATCAGGCACGCGAGGGAACGGCCTCGGTACTGACCGGATCCACGTTTTTCACCGAGGTCCGTCTCGCCGGCAACCTGTTCACCGGCATCACCGACAATACCCTGTCCCACAACGAGGCATGGCACTTTTCCCGCCTTGGCCGCATGATCGAGCGTGCGGACAAATCGTCCCGCATGCTGGATGTGAAATACTTTATCCTGCTCCCTTCGGTGGATGATGTGGGCTCGCCCTATGACGAACTGCAGTGGTCGGCTCTTCTCCATTCGGCCAGCGCCTATGAGATGTACCGGAAAAAGTACGGCCGGATCACGCCACACAACGTGGTGAATTTTCTCGTTCTCGATCACGATTTCCCCCGTGCGATGCTCTACTGCGTGACCAAGGCTGAAGAATCCCTGCACGACATCACCGGAACTCCGCTGGGCAGTTACGCCAATGAGCCGGAGCAGCGCCTTGGCCAGCTCCGGTCGGAACTGGCGTTCAGCAGCGCGGAAACCATCATGCACGGCGGCATGCACGAGTTTATTGACGACTTCCAGGGGAAAATGAACCGGGTGGACGAAGCCGTATATCACGCATTCTTCGGTTTGCGGGCGATTCCACGCTCGGGAGGGGCCTGATATGCAATTCCATATCCGGCACCGCACCTCGTACCGGTACAGCCGTCCGGTGGCCCTCGATCCTCACCTGTTGAGAATCCATCCCCGCAAGGATGCGGCCCAGACCATTCGATCCTTTTTTCTCGACATCCAGCCGCAGCCGGCCGGTATGACGGAATTTTTCGACCTGGAGGGAAGCCAGGTCGCCCAGGTCTGGTTCGATTCCATGACCGACCGGCTCGACGTTTCGGTCGAAACCCTGGTGGAAACCCACCAGGACAATCCGTTTCAATTCATCATCACGGATCCGGGCATGATGAACATTCCGGTCGAGTATCCGACCGCCTTGCGAACCCGGCTGGCCGCCTACATGGAGCCGACCACCCCGGCGGGGCCCATCCAACGGTTGATGGAACCGGTGATCGATGATTGCGGGGAGGACTCGATGTCGGCCCTGATGGAACTCACCCGTGCTTTCCGGGATGAATTCGAACCGGAACTTCGAATATTCGGCCCGACGCGTGATCCGATGGAAACGCTGGCCAACCGGTCCGGCGCATGCCGCGACCTCGCCCTGCTGTTCGTGGAGTGCTGCCGCCACCTCGGATTCGCGGCGCGTTTCGTCAGCGGGTACTGGAACGGAGTGCACGTAGACAAAAACCGTCATCTTCACGCATGGGCCGAAGTGTATTTGCCACAGGCCGGCTGGCGAGGATTCGACCCCAACACCGGCCTCGCCGTCGCCGATCAGCACATCCCGCTCGCCGCCGGCATTACCCCGTCGGGGGCGGCCTACATTTCCGGCGCATTCTGGGGCTCCGATGTCACATCGGACATGTCGGCCAGTCTGCACATCCACCACAGCGGGCAGGACTGAACCCGACGTCCCGCGGTCATCCGGCGGAGGATGGTATCACCAGGTATACGCCGGAAGGTCTTCCATCACCCGACGGAAATCGGTCTCGACCCGGCCAACCGATTCCTCTTCGCCGTTGAAGCCCAGAACAAACGGGGCATGGGCGATCACAGCGGCCGGTCGTCCCCGATCGAGCGATGCTTCTCCGGGAAGGGAAGGTACGATGATGCCAATCAGGCCGATCAAGGCCTTCCAGGTTCGGGGGTCGCCGGCGCGGTAGACTTCCACCGTGACGTCCCGGTAGCGGATCCCGACCGCTTCCTGAATATCCGCATGCCGGAACGCCGGAACGTCGAGCCGGTCCACCACCCATTCTCGTTTCACCGATGAAGGAAACGCATCAAGAAGCTCATTGATCGTCGCCGGTGCGGACGGCCGGGAACAGCCGGCAGGCAGCAACAGCAAGACTGTACCGATGGCCGACAGGCAACGGAGTCGTTGCACGGCCGACGAACAGCGCACCCATGGAGATATCCACCTTCGTATGACCATCCTGTTGAGCGCCTCCAGGCTCACCTTACGCGCTACCCGAATCAGCGGAATGCAGTTCACACAACCTGAACAACGTCTCCGACACGGGCCAGTCCGACATTCTCCGCCGCAGCACGTATTCCGGATTCAACCGCGGCGAGATTCTCGTCATTCATGGATGGGTCATGATGCGTAACCAGTCCCTGCTTCACGCCCCACTCCCGGACCCGGTCTACGACATCCTCCCAGCAGGAATGACCCCACCCGCGATACCGTTTGTAGTTGGATCGGTTGTATTGCCCATCCATGATCAGCAACCCCGCCGGCGTCGGTGTCGTGCACAAGGCGAGAAAGGCCTGTTGTTCAGCCGGCGAGGATGCCGGCCACTCCATGTCCGTGGCCACCACCACCGCGGCCCCGGTCGCCCGGTCCTCGATGCGATACGCCGTGCAACCCCCGGGATGCCGGACTCCGCACCAGGTCAGACGGAAATGTTCCTCGATATCGTCGGGCAGGGAGCCCCGGCCTTCGAGATCGGCAAAACGGATCCGGCTGCCGAGGTTTTTGATCTGAACCGGCCAGAAGGGTTTTTCCACGATCGCCGCCATGACCTGATCGATCTGGAATTCCTCATGCCGCGGGGCGGCGATGACGATATCCCGACCCGCCTCATACAGGGGACCGAAGGACGGCAGCCCGGTGATGTGATCGAGATGATAGTGGGTCATGAGCAAACACACGGCCCCCGACTCCTCCCGGCTGCCCAATTCGGAACCCAGCCTGCGGATGCCGGTACCCGCATCCACCAACAGAGGCTTGCCTCCTGAACTGCGGATGAGAAAGGACGTGGTGTCGCCCCCCACCCCCATGAACGAACTGTCGGCCACCGGGTAGGATCCGCGAACACCGCCGCAGGTTACGGTTAAACAGGATTGCTGCATCATTTTTCCATCAGGTTCCAGATACCGTCCCATGCTCCCCCCTGCCCGGCAACGTTCTTCAACCGGTTCCGGTAAACGGCCGCCGCCGGTTCATCGGGCAGGTTGTCGAGAGCGGCAAGGGCGTCCGCCCATTGTCCATGTTCCACATGACGTATCATGGCCTCCCAATCCGCCAGCCACGCAGGGGTCGGATCGCCGGGCAGACCCAGGGGCTCCCAGACCTTTACCGGCTGCTTGCGACCCACCACGGTGATGCGGCCCAGCTCGCGGCCGATCCGGCCGGCAGGATTCATCCGCCAGGTTTCATCCGACACCATCAGAAATGTTCCGAACGTCTTGTTTGCCCCCTCGAGCCGGGACGCGAGATTGGCGGCATCACCGAGGACCGTGTAATTGAACCGGTTGTGTGACCCCATGTTGCCGACCACCACATCGCCGGTGTGAATGCCGATCCGCATTTTCAGCACCGCACCGGTTCGCTCCCGGAACTCCTCCCGCCGCTCGTCCAGCTTCCGCTGGCATCGGATGGCGGCCTGAACCGCTCGCTCGGCATGATCCTCCTGGGTCAGGGGAGCATTCCAGAACGCGATGATGGCATCGCCCTCATACTTATCCACCGTTCCCCCCTCGTCCATGATGATGTCGCTCATATCGGACAGGTAATCGTTCAACAACGAGGTCAGGGATTCGGGGTCCAGCTTTTCCGAGATCGATGAAAAGCCCTGAAGATCCGAAAAGAAAATGGAGAGCGTCCGCTTCTCCCCGCCCAGCTTGAGCTGGGATGGGTCCCGCAGCATCTGTTCGATCACCTCGGGACTCAGGTACTGCTTGAACGCTCCCTTGATGAAGCGCTTCTGCCTGCCCTCGGTGGCATAGTTGAACACGAGGGCAAACAACAGCGAAAGACCGATACCGGTTTCCGGAAATACCACCGGCCACCACCACCCCTCAAGATATCCAAGCCATCCGGCCACCGGTGATATGGACAGCATAAGGAGGGCGAGGATAACCGACCGGAGAGCGGATCCGGCCACGACCATGAAACCGCCGGCGGCCATGCTGATCAGGAATGTGGCAAACAACACCGGTCCGACCGGTAGCGGACGGAGGAAATCGCCTTCGAGCATGTTATCGAGAAACGTGGTATGGAGTTCGACTCCGGGATAGTCCGCGCCCACCGGCGACGGTTTGAGATCCTTGAGCGCGGGGGCGCTGACCCCGATGAAGACATACGCATTACTGAATACCGCGGGATCGATCACCGGCTCGCCGCCCTCGAGAATGCGGAGTTCGGATTGGATCACCGCCGCCGCCGCGAAGGCCTGATGAGTCAGGGTCGGCCCGCGGAAACGGAGGACTGCCCGGCCGTCGCGATTCAGAGGAACAATCGAGTTCTCGACATCCATGCTTGACCGGGCCACCGACACCGACCAAGGCGGCGCCTCTTTGTGACCCAGAAGATACGCGCCCAATCCCAGCATCGGCACTGCATGGCCCCCGAACCGGCGCATCGGAGCGATGGATCGGAATATGCCATCCGGCCCCGGACGTTCATTGACCCCGGCCAACAGGGCGGCATTGGTCGCAACCTGGGGTATCGGAAACGCGGCTGCCGGATCCTGCGGGAGACGGTCGACGCCCTCCGTCACCTGCAGCTCCGGCGCAGGGATCGATGCCGGCCAGTCGGTAAATCGGTCGGCCTGCTGACCGCTGAAGAACGCCATGACCGTATCCTTTCGCCCGGCGATCGCGGCGCCGAACGCTTCGTCGTCGAGAACCCCGTACTGCGAGACTTCCGAATACAGCATATCGAACGCGATGACCCGGGCTCCGCCCCGCCGGCAGAAATCAAGAATGGGACCGTATAGTTCCCGGGGCCACGGCCACCCCTGCTGGAGCTGTTCATCCACCCAGTCAAGGCTGGCCTGGTCGATGAGGATCGTCTTGATGAAAGGGGTGGAAGGCGATGGCCGGGCCATTGCGGATGCCCGCCATGTCCAGGTGATGAATTCAAGCCGGTGGAGCGCACCCGACCACCACAGGCCTGCGGCCAGACAGGCCGCGGCCAGTCCGAGTCCTCCACCCTGCAGCCATCGGCGGTTCATGCGGCGTCACACACCGGACATGGAACCGTTGAACCGGGCCTGACGGGCCGGGACGGTCGCACGAGGGGGCGTCTCAATCATCGCCTGCAGATCCTTGATCCGCGATTCCGGCGGCGGATGCGTCGCGGCGAAATCGTGGCCGCCGGGCTCGAGCTCGCCTTCCATCCGGTCCAATACCCTGATCAGAGCATTCGGGTCATACCCGACCCGCTCGAGAATGGTCACCGCCGCCTGGTCGGCATCCCGTTCCTGCCCCCGGGCGTAGCCGCTGTTCATCAGCTTGGAAGTGATATCGGAGATGCTGCCCTCGAACTGCGAGGTGAGATCGGCAAGCTGCTGCCCGCCGAAATTCTTCGCGCCTTCCGCGGCGAGGATGGTCAGGGCCGAGGTTACCCGGCTCGATTTGATGGCTTTGAGCGCATGCTGGTTCTGGACATGGCCGATTTCATGAGCGAGAACCGCGGCCAACTCGTCCTCCGAGGTACAGAGCCGAAGCATGCCCCGCGAAATGAAAATAAACCCTCCCGGCGCGGCGAACGCGTTGATCTCGTCCGAGTCCAGGATGAGGAACCGGTATCCCTTGAATGTTTCGGGTTTATCGGAGAATCGGGCAAGGGTCTGGCCGACCAGGTTGATGTAGGCATTCGCATCGCGGTTGTCATACACCTGGTATTGGTTGACGATGGTCGCCCCCACGGCACGACCGATGTAATACTCCTGTTCCGGCGTGATGTCTTGGAATGTTTTTCCAACCGCGGAGGCGGTGCGAACAATCGATTGAGCCTGCTGGGGCGACACGACACCGGTCGCCTGCCCTACGGCGGCCACGCCCTGGGCAATCGATGAGCACCCCGTCAACAGCATCGAGGATACCAGGCTGCCTGCACAGACGGCGGCGATAAGATACATCCGGAAACATTTCATTCCGCCAGCCCTCCCTTCTTGAGGAAGGACTCAATATCGTTCTGTTTAACATCCCAGCCTTCCATCCGGTCGATCCAAGTGAAATCGATCTCGGCATTCTGCCGTTTGAACTCCGACTCGACATCGGAATTGAATCCTTTACCGGCAAGGGCCAGCTCTTCACTTGATGCGGCCGCCTGCACATCTTCCGCGCCGGCCTTCAGCACAATTTTCTTTTCGGTCAACGATGAGGAATGCACCCATCCGCTGCCGCCACCCGGTACCTGCACCTGCATCCATGCACCCTGCAGCGCGAGCAAGGTCACACGATCGGCATAGGCCAGGTTCGACTGAGCCTTGCCGAGGAAAGACGGACGGTCCCGCAGTTGCGTTTCCTGCACCTGCACACTCAAGGCATCACCCGGTGCGGGATCAGCCGAAACCGGCGCCGGGGCCCCCGCCCACAGCAACATCGCCGGCAGCATACATAGCATTCGTTTCATCATACCCATCTCCTTTGTCTTGCAAACGGTCCCCGTGAGATCACGGCTTGTGGCTGGAGACCGACATCACGGTCTGCCGGATGTCATCAAACAGCTTCACCACTTCGCGCGTCCGGGCGGACGGATCCCCCTCCGGATCCTCGAGTGCCACTGCCTGCTCGATCACCTTCAGTGCGCGGATCTGATCATCCTGGGCCATGTAACTCCGGGCGGAACGATACAACCGGTCGATGGCCATTTCCACCGACCCCGCCTCGGCAAACGCGAGTCCCGCCTCATGCAGTGCGCCGGCCATATCGCGATAGCTCCCGGCTGATTTCAACCAGTACGCCCGCCGGTCATACGCCCTCCCCGCTTCCAGCGGCTCCTGCTTCAACTCGAACAATCGCGCACGAGCGTCTTCAAACGATGCGGCTAGCGCGGGCGTCGGTTTGTCGCCCAAATATCCGCGGGCCTGGCGAAGATGACCTTCGGCATGATCGGCCAACCCCTTGTCGATCGCGATCTGAGCGCGCAGAATATAGGACTGCACCTTGATGTTCGCCGGCTGTTCATCCTCCCGGAGCTGATCAAGCCGCTGTTCCGCCTCCTTGAACTGCCCGAGGGCGTGAGCGGCACGGGCATCGGTGAGGATCACTTCCACCGTGGATTCACCGGCCCGGGACAGGGCCTGCTCGGCCATGAACAGATCTTCGCGGGCTTCCCCATACCGCCCCAGCAGGATGTGGCACTGGGCCAGGTTGTAAGCGTTGTTGCCCACTTCGAGATCATTGTCCACCGCCATCGCCCGATTCAGCGCCTGGCGATAAAGAATTTCCGCCCGGGCTGTGTAGCCCGAAGCGAACGCTTCCCGGGCATTGGAGGACCACTGCACAATCATCGGGTCGGTCTCGACATGATCGGGAATGGCATCCGGGGTCGAAGCACAACCGACCATCAGGCCGGCTCCGAGACATACGGCAAGCAATCGGAAAAGGTTCGGGTTCATGGCATCGTCTCCTCGTCCATCATAAGCGGCGCCCTCCCCGCCGGGGGAATCACCTGGTCAGACGGTATCATGTCGCTGGCGGTTTGGTCATGGGGAACATAACGACGGATCAGCCAGTGGCGCTGGATGCCTTCGATCAGCCGTTCCGTTTCCCGCAGCGTGTCCTGGGTTTGAATGACCGTTCCGGGAATTTGCCGGACTTCACCCTCCACCGTTTCCGCCATCGCGGGCAAACGGTCGGCCGCGGCCTGAACATTGGCGAGAACATCCTGGACCCGGGCGAGAATTTCATTCACCTGGGTCAACAACGAAGAAACCTGCTCGGCGGTCGCCTGGTCGGACAACAGGCGGCCGGCCGCGCCCTCGCCTTCCCGCAGCCCGGCAAGAATCGCATTGAGGTTGGCCAGCAGCATCTGAAGTTCTTTGTCGGGAGCCCGAAGGTCCTCGGCGAGGCCGCGGTATTCATCGAGGGCGGCCTTGACCGACTCGATGACCGGGAAGGTTTTTTCCTGGAACTGATTCAGGATCTCTTCAATCAGCTCGGTAATATCGGTATCCGCGGTCACCACCACGGCGGCGTCGGGGGGGAGCATCGGACCGTCCCCCTTGGTGATTTCAATATAGCTGTCGCCGGCAACACCGAACTTCTTTTTCGCCTTCACTTCGGAGTCGGTTCGGACGTAGCGGATGAAGTCACCCTTCACCGTCATCACCCCGGTCATAAATCCGTCTTCATCCACGGAGATTTCGGTAATGCGGCCCACCGATGTACCCATGATCTGGACATCGGCGCCGACCTGGAGACCGAGTGAGCCCTGGGGCGGGAAATTGATGGCGATCTCGTGCACGGGAACAAACCACTCCTGGGACTTGCCGGCCACGAATACGCCGGCCACCACGATCAACAGGACGAGAAGGACAAAGCCCCCCACGATTTCGTTGACGTATCGGAACTTGAATGGCTTGGGTTTCACCGCGAACGCTCCATCGGCATCATGTTCGGGCCTTCCATACGGAAAAGCAAGGTCGGGTTCATCATCGGGTGCGATACCTCGTCGCGTTCATCGGTCAACCAGACGACCGCCGTCCCCCGGCCGCGGGCGTGCTCCACTTCGCGAAACAACGGCTCGGTTTCCCGGAGCGATAGATCCCGGCCCGGCCGCTCAAGAAGCAGAAGTTCGGGACCGGCGAGAAAGGCGCGCACCCATGCCGCCCGGGCCAGGTCCGGACGGGAGGTGACGGAGGGCCGGGTGTGCGGAAGTTGTGGAAGCCCGAACGCGGTGGCCAGCGAGGTTGCCCGCTCCTGCAACCCCTCCTCCGTGTCGGCTTCATGATACCGGCCGGAGAGGGTGATGTTCTCATCCACATCGAGATTGTTGATCCAGCCCTGACCCTCGAAGACTCGCCCGATCCGGCTGCGCATGCGTGCCGCTTCACCCCGCCCCAGGTCCTGCCATTTCTTTCCGAGCACGAGGATGTCCCCTTCGTCGGGATCCACCAGGCCGCTCGCGGCATCACAGAAGGGAAGTTTGGGGGAGGACCGCTCGAGCCGAATCAGCAACAGGCCGCCGGCGAGTAGGTCGATATCGATCGATTCCATCGGCGTATCATAGTCGAATCCTCCGGGCAGTCGAACCGACCGGAAGGTCAGAACTGAATGGGAAGGTGATGCTTCCATGCCCGTAGCGTACCACGGTTATCGGTGAAAATGAATCCGGGAAGGTGCGGGATCAATCTTCGCCCGCATCGTCTTCATCGACATCCCCGTCATCCGGCGTTTCATCTTCCTGGCGGGCCGCCTGTTCAAGCGCCCACGTCATGTCCTCGGCCCGCTCCCAGACATCGGGCAACACCGCAATCGGGCACCGCTGGTGGAGGGCAAGGGCAATGGAATCGCTGGGGCGGGCATCGATCTCGACAATGCTGCGACCAAGCTCGTTTTCCTGTTCGAGAAAGAGCCGGGCAAAGTATGTGTCGTCCTTGAGATCGTTGATCAGGACCTTGCGGAGCCGTATGCCGAAACCGGCCATGACATTGCCGATCAAATCATGGGTCAACGGTCTCGGCTTCTTGACATCATGCATGGCCATGGTGATGGCGGCGGCCACGCTGTGATCCACAAATATGGCGATCACCTTAACTCCGTCGGTCAGAAACACACCGCAGCCGGAGGGGGTCGGGATCAGGCCCTTGATGGAAACGGAGATATCGTCAGTCATGAGTTGCCAGGCCTCGCCGGCCTCGATGCTTGATTGTCCGGGGTTGAGCCGATGCCTTACATCCCCCGCGTGATGTAGTAAACCATGTAGAAAATAAACAGGATCAAACCGGCTGACAGCACTGTATCCATAACGTATCGAATCGCTTATACCGGTTCAAAAGTCAATGATTTACCATCATGGGCTGCGTCCACCCGCACGGTTTGGCCTTCCTGGACCGTCCCGTCAAGAATCGAGGTTGCCAGCCGGTCGAGAATGCGTTTCTGGATCACCCGCTTCAACGGCCGGGCTCCGAATGCCGGATCGTACCCTTCCGCGGCGAGGAATTGACGCGCAGCCTCAGTGAGGTCCAGGGTAATCCTCTTGTCCTCGAGATGGGTCAGCAACCGCTTGAGCTGAATATCGACAATCGATTGGATTTCCGCCCGGGTCAGGCTGTGGAATATGATCACATCATCGACCCGGTTCAGAAATTCCGGCCGGAAACTCGCGCGTAATGCTTCATGCACCTTCGCTTCCATCTGCTCGTATTCCGGATCCCCGCCCTTCAGGTCGGGATGCCGGGCAAGGGTTTCGTGAATCACACCGCCGCCGATATTTGATGTCATGATGATCAATGTATTCCGGAAATCCACCGTCCGGCCCTGGCCATCGGTCAACCGGCCGTCATCCAGAACCTGGAGCAGCACATTGAACACATCGGGATGGGCTTTCTCGATTTCATCAAACAGGATGACCGAATAGGGTTTGCGGCGAACCTGTTCGGTCAGGTATCCGCCCTCTTCATACCCTACATAGCCGGGCGGCGCGCCGATCAGGCGGGCGACCGCATGCTTCTCCATGTATTCGGACATGTCGACCCGGACCATGGCATGCTCATCATCGAACAGGAATTCGGCCAAGGCTCGCGATAGTTCCGTTTTCCCGACGCCGGTCGGACCGAGGAAGATGAAGGAGCCGACCGGGCGATGGGGATCCTGCAGCCCGGACCGGGCACGTCGAACCGCGTTGGATACGGCATCGATGGCTTCATCCTGCCCGATTACACGATCGCGAAGCCGGTCCTCCATCTGCAGGAGCTTGGCTTTCTCGGTTTCCATCAGCTTGGCGACCGGGATCCGGGTCCAATTGGAAACCACGGTGGCGATATCCTCCTCATCCACCTCCTCCTTCAGCATCCGGCGCTCGGCCTGCAACTCCCCGAGCTCGGCCTGGGCCTCCCGGATCCGCTTCTCCAGTTTCGGAATTCTGTCATACATGATCTCCGCGGCCTTCTCGAGGTCGTTGGCCCGCTTGGCGGTTTCTTCTTCGTTGCGGAGCAATTCCAAGGCCTGGGTCAGGGAGCGGATGTTGCCGATGCATTCCTTCTCCTTTTCCCAGTGGAGCATCATCGCCGAGCTGCTCTCCTTGAGGGATGCGATTTCTTTCTCCAGTTTTTCGAGCCGACGCTGCGACTCCTCGTCCTTCTCCTTCCGGAGCGCTTCCCGTTCAATTTCAAGCTGCATGATGCGGCGCCGCACTTCGTCGATCTCCGTCGGCATGCTGTCGATCTCCATGCGCAGACGGCTGGCCGCTTCATCGACGAGATCGATGGCCTTGTCGGGCAGAAACCGGTCGGCGATGTACCGATCGGCCAGCACTGCCGCCGACACCAGGGCGCCGTCCTGAATCCGGACGCCGTGATGCACTTCGTACCGTTCGCGTAGACCGCGAAGAATGGCGATGGTGGCCTCCACCGTCGGCTCCCCGACCAGAACCGGTTGAAAACGGCGCTCCAGGGCCGCGTCCTTTTCGATATGCTTGCGGTATTCATCGAGGGTGGTCGCGCCGATCGCCCGGAGTTCGCCGCGGGCCAGAGGCGGTTTGATCATGTTGGAAGCATCCACCGCACCCTCGGCTCCTCCGGCGCCCACCAGGGTATGCAGCTCATCGATGAACAGAACGATGCGCCCTTCGGCCTTGATGACTTCCTTGATAAACGCCTTGAACCGGTCTTCGAATTCGCCGCGATACTTCGCGCCGGCCACCATGGCGCCGATATCGAGGGAGATGACGGTCT